>CBFHRK010000067.1:0-9594 GCA_965658225.1 Flavobacteriales bacterium
GCAGAACAGCTCAACGATTTTGAATTCGGATATCGCCTCCAGCACGCTAAGCTAGCTTTTGAAGCAAACGCGTATTACATGGATTACAAAGATCAGCTCGTGGTAACTGGAGAACTGAACGATGTTGGAGCTTCGGTGCGCACCAATGTGGCTGAAAGTTATCGTGCAGGTGTTGAATTGAATGTGAACTACGCCCTATCGGGCCGATGGAATCTTGGTGGAAACTGGGCCTTTAGCCAAAATAAGATCCAGAAATTCGAAGAAACGCTCTACGATTACACCAATGGCTTCGACGTAATAATCAATGAATACGAGGATACAGACATCGCGCTTAGTCCGAATTCGGTGGGTGCCCTTTTTGTTGAGTATCGCCCAGTGACCAACTTGAATATTCGGCTGCAAGGAAAATATGTTGGGAAGCAATATTTAGACAACACTCAGAATGAAGATCGTATTATCGAAGCCTTTTTCGTGAGTGATCTATTGGCGTCCTATACGATCGTGCCGCAAGGCACTAAGGGAATTGACTTGCAACTTCGAGTGAACAACCTGTTGAATACACTTTACAGCAGCTTTGGATATACGTACAGCTACGTTTTCAGAGATATGGTTACAGAGAACTTTTACTACCCTCAGGCTACGATCAATTTCTTGGGGCAGGTAACGATAAGGTTGTAGGTTTTTTTAGTTCATAGTTTTTAATTCATAGTGAAAGGCCTTACCCATGAATTCATTTATGGGAAACAATTGAGAGTTTTTAATTTCTAATTCTTAATGAATGGCTTAGCCCATGAATTCATTCAATAGGAAACAATTGAGAAATTTTAATTTCTAATTCTTAATGAATGGCTTAGCCCACGAATTCATTCATGGGAAACAATCGAGAATTATTGAAACAGCTAGCACAAATAAAACAACGGCAACCTATCAGTGACAGTCGCAGCTCTTATTGAAAATGAGCTCTACGTTTGGAAAGCGCGCGTTGAGGGCATCCTGCTTTTCGGGATAAACGGTGATGCCGCTGAAATCAATCACTTTTAAATGAGGAAGTGTTTCGAATCCGACCGGGAGGTCGTCGATATGATTGCTCCAAAGATCGAGGTAGACAAGAGCCTTCCACTGAACCGAACTTTTGGGTAATGCGTAAAGCTCGTTCCGATTTAAGCGAAGCGTATCGAGTTTTTCAAGGTTGCCCATGGATTCGGGCAATGCGGTGAGCTCATTCTGTGAGAGGTCGAGGTATTGAAGTTGGTTGAGCTGTCCGATTCCATCGGGCAGAGCGGTCAATTTGTTTTTCCGAAGTTTTAATCCCTTTAATTGAGTCATCGTCCATAGGCTGTCTGGAATTCCTTGCTTTCCGAAGCGCATTTTGGAAAGATCTAGGAACTCAGCGGAATGCCAATTCTTGGTTTTTGAGCCTTGAACCCAATTCTGTGCCGATAGAGTTAAGGAACTGAATAGAAATAAAAGGAAGAGCGCCTTCACTTTTGAAGAACATTTAGAGCACGTTCTTTATCGATAAGTAACTGCGTCTTCAGGTGATCCAATGAAGGAAACTTCACTTCGTCGCGCAATCGTTCAATGAACTGGATGGTAACTGTTTGCCCATACAAATCTTGATCAAAATCAAAGAAATGAGCCTCAATCTGTCGGTCTTGTCCAGAAAGAGTGGGTCGTTTACCGATGTTGCACATTCCCAATCCGGAATGATTCTTTGAATGAACCCTTACAGCGTACACGCCATCGGCCGGAATCAGTTTATACTTTTCGGCAACTTCGATGTTCGCCGTTGGAAAATTGAGTTTTCGACCGAGCGCTTTTCCCTCAACCACCTTGCCTGATAACTCAAACACGGACCCCAAGTATTCATTGGCTGTATTTACTTGACCGCTTAAAAGTGCATTTCTAATTTTGGTAGAACTGACGTTCACATTGTCTAGCACTTGGGCCGGAATTTCCTCCACATCGAAATTATAGGTTCGACCGAACTCCACAAGGTCGTTAAAGTCGCCCTCTCTATTCCGACCAAAGTGATGATCGTAGCCAATGACTAATTTTTTAGTACCAATTCGTTCTACTAAAACGTCGCGCACATACTCCAAGGCGGTAAGGCGGGAAAATTCTTTGGTGAACTTATGAACGATCAAATGATCTACACCGGCTTGTTCGAGTAGGGCTTCTTTTTCTTTTTGGGTATTAATGAGTCGTAAATCTTCATCATTAAACAGAACCATTCGGGGGTGCGGCCAAAAGGTAAGCAGCACCGTTTCGCCTTCAATAATAGAGGCCAATTCTTTGAGCTGTTCAATGATTCTTCGATGACCCACGTGAACGCCGTCGAAGGTACCCGTGGTAACTACGGCATTGGTGCGGGTTTGAAATTCGTCAATCGACCTATAAATCTTCAAGGAGGCGTGCGTTTTGCTTTGGTAAAATTAGAAATTAAAAAATTGCCTCAACCCCTTCTTAGAAAAAGAAAAATAATGGTACATTTGCACCCGAAAATTCAGCTTGTTTTTCATTCATCTAATCAATCGATTATGTCGAATAACATCGGAAAAATCGCTCAAGTTATCGGACCCGTAGTTGACGTCCGCTTTCACGGAAGCGCCGCAGACCTACCTAAGATTTACGACAGCTTAGAGGTGACAAAAACCGACGGCACGGTTATCGTGCTCGAAACCCAACAACACACAGGAGAAGACACCGTACGTGCCATCGCAATGGACTCTACAGACGGACTTGTTCGTAATATGGACGTAGTTGCTACTGGCGCTCCGATTCGTATGCCAAAAGGCGAAGGAATTCGCGGACGAGTATTTAACGTAGTAGGAGGATCAATCGACGGACTCGGGGAACTCAGTAAAGAAGATGGATTACCAATCCACCGTCAAGCTCCTTTGTTTGAAGATTTATCAACGGCTACTGAAATCCTTTTTACAGGGATCAAAGTAATTGACCTTATTGAGCCTTACGCTAAAGGGGGTAAAATTGGTCTCTTTGGTGGTGCCGGTGTAGGTAAAACAGTATTAATTCAAGAGCTCATCAACAACATTGCAAAAGGACACGGTGGTTTATCTGTGTTTGCAGGTGTTGGAGAGCGTACTCGTGAAGGTAATGACCTTTTGCGCGAGATGCTTGAAGCTGGAATTATCAACTACGGTGAAGAGTTCATGCACTCCATGGAAGCTGGAGGCTGGGACCTTACCAAGGTAGATAAAGAAAAAATGAAAGATTCGAAAGCGACCTTCGTTTTCGGTCAAATGAACGAGCCTCCCGGGGCCCGTGCTCGTGTTGCACTTTCTGGTTTGACTCTTGCCGAGTACTACCGCGATGGTGAAGACGACGGACAAGGAAAGGATATTCTTTTCTTCGTTGACAATATTTTCCGCTTTACACAAGCAGGTTCAGAGGTTTCCGCCCTACTCGGCCGGATGCCATCTGCGGTAGGATACCAGCCTACACTTGCTTCTGAAATGGGGAACATGCAAGAGCGTATTACTTCTACCAAAAACGGATCTATTACTTCCGTTCAAGCGGTATACGTACCTGCGGATGACCTTACGGATCCAGCGCCAGCAACAACGTTTGCTCACTTGGATGCAACCACCGTACTTTCTCGTAAAATTGCCTCTTTAGGTATTTACCCAGCGGTAGATCCATTGGATTCAACTTCGCGTATTCTTTCACCAGAAATCGTTGGAGATGAGCACTACAACTGTGCACAACGTGTAAAAGAGATCTTACAGCGTTACAACGAACTTCAAGACATCATTGCCATTCTTGGTATGGATGAGCTTTCTGAAGAAGACAAAATGGTGGTACACCGCGCTCGTCGAGTACAGCGTTTCTTGTCCCAGCCATTCCACGTTGCCGAGCAATTTACTGGACTTAAAGGGGTGCTTGTTGACATCAACGATACCATCAAAGGTTTCAACATGATTATGGACGGTGAAGTAGATCAGTATCCTGAAGCTGCTTTCAACCTGAAAGGTACCATCGAAGAAGCCATTGAAGCCGGAGAGAAAATGCTTGCTGAAGCAAGATAATCTCAAAACGATTATGCAATTAGAAATCATCACTCCAGAAGAGAAAGTGTACAGTGGAGAAGTTGACATGGTCACCCTACCAGGTGTCGATGGCTCTTTCCAGATTTTGAACAATCACGCACCTATTATTTCTGCACTAGGAACCGGAGAAATCCGCATCCTTGAAGTGGCTGGCGGAAAAGACACCCTTCACGAATTGTCGGGAAAACTGGTCCGAAGTACAGCGAATGATCGAGAACTTCTTTTACCAATTAGCAAAGGAGTGATTGAAATGCAAAACAATAAGGTGATCGTCTTAGCAGATTAAAACCTTTCGTTTATAGTTAATGGAAAAGCCTTCTGAGAAATCAGGAGGCTTTTTTTATTCAATGCCCGTCCATTCTCGGCTTATGAACTTTTCATCCGTCAGGGAGCCCAAAAAAGCCACAAGCGCGTCCTTTTCGCGCGGCGTCAACCCCAACGGTCGAATCAATGGGTCTTTATATTTAGATGTAAAGCCCCCAGAATTATAGTGATTAATGACTTCATCCAATGAAGTGAATTGACCTTTGTGCATATACGGGCCTGTAATAGCCACATTTCTGAGAGAAGGCGTTTTGTAGGTATATCGATCGAGCGGATCTGACGTTAATCGCTCCCGACCGATATCACTATCCACGGTATCTAAACCATTATTTTTAAAATCAAAATCGGTGAAAAGGAATCCAGAATGACATGTTGAGCAGTTCGTTCGTTCACTAAAAAAAAGAGCTCGACCTTCCAATTCAATAGAAGTAAGCGCTCCACTCCCTCCATTATTGAACACATCATACCTACTCGCTCCACTAATAAGCGATCGTTCAAACATCGCCAGCGCTCTGGTTAAAACAAAGGGATCGAACGACCTTCCATAGGCCTCACTACTCCATGCACTGTACACCGGGTCATCTTGCAGTGAATCGCATATATCGACGATATTATGAGCGAACTCATTATGCTCTTGAATAGGCACTAATACTTGCATTTCCAAGGTAGGAACCCCTCCTTCTCTCATGAAATAGGGGTGATAGCCCACATTTGCTAAGGAGGGCGAATTCTTTACTCCAGGTCGATCAAAAGCACCTGGTGAGGCGGCTCGATTATCGGCAAAAGCCAATTCCGGCTTGTGGCATGAAGCACAACTTACTTGATTGTCCTTGGAAAGGCGTGTATCAAAGAAAAGCTTTTGACCAAGCTTCCATCGCAGTTCAGTGTATTCATTTCCTTCTGGATCCTGCATTTCCGGAAATCCATTAGGAATATCATAGCCGACATAATCAGGCCGATTGAGCCCTTTTTCACAACTGAAAAACAGGACCAATCCAAATAAGACGACCGGAAACCTAATTGAACGGATTTGCATATTCTTCATTGGTGAAGAGCTCTTCATCGGTGAGCGTTTTCAGAAAAGCCACTAAATCTTGTTTGTCCTGAGCCGTAAGCATTAATCCGGTTTGAAGGGTATTCGCTAGCGTTACATCCAAAGTAGATGATGCCTGGATCCCCGAGTTATAGTGATCAATTACCTCTTCTAAAGTCTGAAAACGACCGTCGTGCATATAGGGTTGCGTTTTTTCAATATTGCGCAAACTCGTTACCTTCATTTTTCCCCGGTCCGATGCAGCTCCAGTCGTTCCTTCAAATCCAATGTCCGTCATTTGCGCATCCGAATTGAGACCGTTATTCATAAACTGGTCGTTCTCGAAATTTCGGGTGCTGTGACAATGAGCGCAATCAGCTCCCGACTGTTCTGGAAAAAACGGATTGTATTCCGCAAAAAATAATTCTCGCCCTCTTTCTTCACTTTCCGTCAAAGTCACTTCCCCACGCTCATATCGATCGTATTTCGAATCGACCGAAACAATACTGAACATGAACTGCTCTAATGCCAACGAAATGGTGGTGGTATTAATTGGTTCGTCGTCAAAGGCGCGTACGAACTGGTCGCGGTATTCTTTACTGGCGCTCAATTTCGCAACCACATTATCCAGTGTCTCGGCCATTTCAAGGGAATCTTGAATCGGCATCAACGACTGATCTCGCAGTAATGCGGCCCGACCGTCCCAAAAGAATCCATTGCTATTCCAGGCTAGATTAAAAACCCCCATTGCTTGGCGTTCTCCGGGTAATCCGTGAACGCCGATTGAAAAACGGTTTGTATCAGTAAAAGCATTTGCTTGCCTGTGGCAGGAGGCGCAAGACATAGAACTGTTCAGCGACAACATCGGCTCATAAAAAAGCATCCTCCCCAATTGAACTCCTTCCCGAGTGAGTGCATTGTCAACGGGCAAATTCGGCATCGGAAAATCTCCAGTTCTCAGCGAATAAGGAGTGTCGTCGAAAACAACTTCTTCGCCATCATCATTCTTAGAACAACCGATCACAACAAGCAGTGCTATGAACCCGGCCGATTGCGCAATGCTTTTAATACTCATCGCTGAACCAACACTTTTTTAACGGCAACCAAGGTGCTCCCGTTATACAAGTTCAAAAAGTAGATTCCAGATACCGCCGGCGTTTCGATTCCACCTTCCGAGAATTTTCTATTCGCTAGAGTGGCTCCTTGGTTGTTTACCCATTCAAAACGGTCTATAGAGGCCGTTAATTTGCTCGCATCAACGTTTACCTGCCTTGCGGCAGGATTAGGAAAGACTCGTACACTTTGAGAATCTTGCTCCAAGATACTGGCTACCGGACCATTTCCCTCAGAACTTTTGAAAACGCGAACGCTGAAGTTTCCGAGAAATTCTGCTGCTTCGTCGTCTTGTCCGTGCTGAATCATTCCTTGGTCTAAAGGAATGTCGTAAAATGCCTCCGCATAATCCGCAAACAATCGAATCACTAAATCTCCATTGTCGGAAACTCCATTCGTTTGGATGGTTTGATACGTGAAGTTTTTACCCCCCAATGCATGGAACTCGTAATTCTGACCCAGACCTACGCCTGAATTCCCTTCCATAACCGCGAAACGATAACCCGCTGTCCAGCCCCAATGCATGCTAGGCGATTTCGGCGCTAACGGATGCGCCATTGGCCAACTTGCCGGATCCAAATAATTTCGGGCGCTATCGACCCCAATAGCAAAGCGAACCGCCTCGAGTTGTGTAATTGGAAAATCACCCAACGACTGGCTAAAAGTTTGTGATCCGTTCACCAACAAATAAGTATCTGGCAACTCTATTTCTTGTCCGCCATCATGGATCAAAGCAATGCGAGAAATATAGTACTCGAGTCTATTCACATTAAAATCGTCTCCTAAGTTGTTTTGACCTTGGTCGCCAAGGGTAAAGGCTTGACCGTTTAAGGTGTGTTGTATCTCAAATGAAAGGGTTTGTTGCGCCGAAACCGCAGCACCGCTCAACAGCGATAAAGAGAGTAGGATTTTATTCATCTTCTTGATTTTCAAGTGATTTTGAAAATTACAAAATATTACGCTTACGGCGACCCTACCATTTGCGGCATCCACAAAGACCCCTTAGATTTGCGCGCTTATTATGCCTGCTATGAAATCAGTCCTCACCCCACTCTTTGCACTTATCACATTTTTAAGTTTCGCACAGGATGCAGATACCAGCAAATACAACCTTCCAGAGGTAACTTTAACCACGAGTAAAATCGCGCTTGATCGGTCCGCCATTGGTCGGCACGTGCTCGAAATTTCGGGCGAAGAACTTCGATCCAATGCTATTTCTGTTAACGAAGGCCTCGAGCATCTGGGCTCCATCGATGTCCGTCAAAGAGGCCCCTTTGACGTTCAGGCAGATCTAGGTATCCGTGGAGGTACTTTCGACCAAAGTTTGAGTCTCATTGATGGCATTCCCATGATGGATCCACAAACCGGCCATCACAACCTCAACTTGCCTATTTCAATGGATCAAATTGACGGCGTCGAAATTCTCGCCGGCGGCAGTCGCTCCATGGGCCCTCAAGCCTTTTCGGGAGCAGTCAACTTTATTACGGCGAGCGATACCGGTAATTATACTCGTTTGCGGTTTACGGGCGGTCAATACGCCCTCATTTCGGGCGGATTCGACCAAGGGGTTAAACTGGGAAAAAGCCAATTAACCCTGGGCTATACAGGCACTAAATCGGACGGATACACCCGCAATACCGATTTTACTAATCAGCAATTGAGCGGCCGATGGAGTCATCCCACCGAAGGTGGAGAAATTAGTGTGCAAGCCGGTTGGAATGGAAAAGCCTTTGGTGCATCAACCTTCTACAGCAATGATTTCCCCAATCAATTTGAGCAAACCCAAGCCCTATACGGCGCGGTTCGATATGAACAAAAGAAAGGTGCGTGGCAACACCGCAGCTATGCCATGGTGCGCCGTCATTTCGATCGATTTGAACTATTTAGAGAGGATTTCGACGATGTTATTCCACCCGTATGGTACACGAAGCACAATTACCACAGAACGGACGTAATCGGTGCCGAATGGGCTTCGACGCTGGAAATTAATGATCAGCACCAAACGGTTTTCGCCCTCAACGGGCGGACAGAGAACATCGTTTCCAACAACCTCGGCGACTCCTTAAACACGCCCATTGAAGCGGAAAACGATGAACTCTACTACCTCGGTCGACGTCGTCAGAACTATTCGTTCAATATAGAACACCACTATCAAAACGATGCCGTTTCTATTACGGCTGGTGCCCTATTCAATTACCACACGGATTTTGACTTCGATGTGCTACCGGGAATCGATATCGCCTACTTTGTATCGAACCGAAGCAAGGTGTTTGCCAGCGCAAATAAATCGTTCCGAACGCCCACATACACGGACCTTTATTACAGATTAGGAGGAGCCTTTGGAAGTGAAAACTTACGCCCCGAATATGCCTGGAACTACGAAATCGGTTATGCGCAATCGTGGAGAAAATGGACAGTCAAAACGGCTGCCTTCTATCGCGACGGAACCGACCTCATCGACTGGGTAAGCACCGGGCAAAATACCATTGAAGCGGCCAACCTTACAGACATCGACATTTACGGGTTAGAGATTGAAGGCGTGTACCGCGGTAAGGCAAAAGCCTTCGTTCAAGAAATCCGTTTTAGTTATACGCTACTTGATGGTGACAAACCTGAAGATGTAATATCCCTGTACGTTTTGGACTATTTGCAACACAAAGTAGGCCTATCGATACAACATAAAATTTGGGGGCCTTTCTCGGCCCGATGGGACGGAAGCATGCAGGATCGACGCGATTGGGAAGCGCTGATCGACGGGACAAACGTTGTGAATCCCGTTTTCTTGGTTAACGCCAGAATAAACGCCCATTTCAACGCACTCGACCTCTTCGTTGCAGCGAACAATCTACTCGATCAAAACTACCAAGACCGTTTTGGAGTGGAACAACCCGGAATTTGGATCTACGGGGGCGCTACCTGGAAAATCAGGTACTAATTTTAGCCTAACAAATTAATTACAATTGGTCCTTCACCTTTTTGTAACGCCGTTCGGCATAAGACCAATTAAATAGTCCATAGGCCCTTGCGGCCACAAAATAAATCACGAGCGTCGCT
>CBFHRK010000068.1:0-9584 GCA_965658225.1 Flavobacteriales bacterium
CCAATTGTCTGAAAAACCTTGTAACATGACTCTTTTGTTATAAATTCAAAGGTACACGGATAGAGGCACTTGACAAAGACCTAAAATGTCGATGAAAAATGGCACATTTGAAGATGAAAAAGAAATTCTTAATTGCAGCACTCATTCTACTCACTAGTGCTGGTGTAGTATATAGCTTTTATAGACCGGCTGAGTCGGATAAAGAGGCCTTAATTGTGCAGCTGGTTAGCTCGGGTTTACTTCAGGCACATTTCGAGCCGAAGGCGCTAAACGATGAATTTAGCGAACAAATGTTCGACTATTATTTAGACGGAATTGACCCCGGAAAACGCTTTCTACTGCAATCGGATATCGATGGATGGGACAGTTACAGGAGTCAATTAGACGATCAAATTCGCAATTCCGAATTCACCTTTTTCGACAGTTCGTACGAAACACTCATGATGCGCGTGGGTCAAACGAAGTCCATTTACAAGGAAATTCTTTCCAAACCGTTCGATTATTCTAAAGAGGAGTTTATTCAGACCGATGGTGCGGATATGGAGTACGCTTCCAATATGGATGAACTTAAAGACTATTGGAGAAAGTACTTAAAGTACCGAACCTTGCTTCGCTTGGATGACTACATGGAGTCACAGTCGGATAGTTTATCTATGGAAGAGATGGAGGCCAAAGCGCGAAAAAAGGTCCTGAAAAGCCATGACGAATGGTTCGAGCGTATGGACGAAATGGAGCGCAAGGATTGGCACAGCGTATATATTAATTCTATTACCGGAGTTTTTGATCCGCATTCCACTTATTTCCCACCTTACGATCAAGATGCCTTTGAGATTCAAATGTCGGGCAAACTGGAAGGAATTGGGGCGCAGCTGTATAGCAAAGACGGTTATGTAACCATTTCTCGTATTGTTTCTGGTAGCGCGTCATGGCGACAAGGTGAATTGAAGGTAGGAGATCAAATCTTAAAAGTGGCTCAGGCTGATGGTGAGGCAGTGGATGTAGTCGACATGCGCATAGAAGACGTCGTGCAATTGATTCGAGGAGAAAAAGGAACGGAAGTCCGACTTTCGATCAAGAAACTAGATGGAACGCTCAAGGATATATCAATCATTCGCGACGTAGTCGTTTTGGAGGAAACCTATGCCCGTTCGGCCGTAGTCGAAGAAGACGGTGAAAAGTACGGATATCTTTTACTCCCTAAATTCTATCTGAACTACGATGGTGAAGGTCGCGACTGCGCCGAAGATGTTCGCGTAGAACTCGAGAAGTTGAAGGCCCAAAATGTAAAAGGAATTGTTTTTGACCTTCGCAATAATGGCGGTGGAAGCCTACAGGCAGCCATTGATATTGCGGGCTTATTCATTGATAAAGGCCCGGTCGTTCAAATTAAAGCAAAAGGGCAATCGCAGGCAGTGCTAAATGATGAAAATCCGGGTATCGTTTACGATGGCCCCTTGGTTGTTCTTGTGAACTCGTTTAGCGCAAGTGCATCTGAAATATTAGCCGCAGCATTGCAAGATTATAATCGCGCCTTGGTAGTTGGTTCGGTTCACACTTTTGGAAAAGGAACGGTTCAAAATATGTTCGATTTCGACGGAATGGTTTCCAGTGATATGGATGCATTAAAGCCTCTTGGAGCATTGAAGTTAACGATCCAAAAATTCTATCGAATTGACGGAACAACCACTCAGTTGCGCGGGGTAACTCCCGACATCGTTCTTCCGAATGTGTACAACCTGATCTCTTATGGAGAGAAAGAACTTGAATACCCACTTGCTTGGGATGAGATTTCAGCCGCACAGTTTGTTCCACTGGATAATGTAGGAGGTCGAATGAATGATCTTCAGCAGGCGTCGAGCAAGCGAGTTAAAAAGAACAGCACATTTCAATTGATTTCGGAAAACGCTCAATGGCTGAATGAACAAGATCAGTTTACGCAGTACCCGCTGCAGTTAGAAGCCTATCAGAAGCTTATGAAAGACTGGGAAGAGAAAGCAGAGCGCTTTGATAAAATCGACGATTTTAAATCTGATTTTACTGTCCAGGAGTTGCTGGCGGGAGCAAATTCAGAGCGAGACACTTTGCAACAAGAAAAAACCCGCCGATTCGAAAAGAACCTGACCAAAGATGTAGAGTTAGATGAGGCTTTGATGATTTTGAATGACCTCGACTGATTCACCATCTGCGCGTGCTTGGGGGCGATTCAAGAAAAAACCGTTGGGTGTTTTCGGATTGGTGCTCATTGTGTGTATTGGTGTTATCGCCCTATCGGGCCGATTAATTACTCCAGACACAACGCCACATGCGAACACGATGAATTTGGGCCTAGCGGCCCGAAAGCCGGGTTTTACCATTCTTGAAATCCAAATGAAGAACGAAGCGGCAATACCCGCCTATTCTGCGGAAATTAAACGGGATTCCATTTTCATTGATACTTATCCAGCACACGAGCAAGCCTCGTTTTCTCTTTTTCAAACTCAATTTGATTCGGATCCTCAAAAAGCGTTGGTACAAAAGACTTATTGGTTAGGAACAGATCGTTATGGACGGGATGTTCTCAGTCGAATGATTCTAGGGGCCAGAATTTCTTTTGCAGTCGGACTCATATCCGTGTTGATTTCATTACTCGTAGGTGTAACTCTAGGTGCTATTGCCGGATTTTATGGAGGCCGGGTCGATACGCTGATTATGTGGATCATTAATGTGGTTTGGAGCATTCCTACGCTTTTACTCGTAATCGCGATTACCTTGGCACTCGGAAAGGGTTTTTGGCAGGTTTTCATCGCGGTGGGACTCACCATGTGGGTAGAAGTAGCCAGGGTAGTTCGCGGACAAGTACTTTCTTTGAAAGAGAAGGAGTTTGTTGAAGCAACGCAGTCTTTGGGTTTTACTTCTATACGTGCACTGTTTGGCCATGTGCTTCCCAATATTTGGTCCCCTGTCATCGTGATATCTGCCGCCAATTTTGCCGCAGCCATTTTAATTGAAAGTGGACTCAGTTTTCTTGGGCTGGGTGCTCAACCACCGATTCCAACTTGGGGTGGAATGATAAAAGACCACTACAGTTACATTATTGTCGATAAAGCCTATTTGGCCATCATTCCTGGCGTGGCTATTTCTGTACTCGTACTTTCTTTTATGTTCGTTGGAAACGCCCTTCGCGATGCCCTCGACGTTCGCGGATCTAATTAACTCGAGCTTCACTTCTTCCAACTTGCCTTCAGAGGTTCGTCGACTTCAATTTTATAGGGAAACGATAGCTGTATCATTCGTCATGTTTTTGCTCGACAGAATGATTTAAATTTTGCTTGTGGAAACTTTTCTTTTCTTAGTTCTATTATCACTCCCTCTGTTTGCAGCAGCCGGACTCGTAATCTTTATGGCCGGGGGGAAAGGAAAAAGTAAACCCACCCAAGACGAGTTAGTGGAACGAGAACGACTGCATAAAGAAGGTCAAGCAGTCGATTCCTAACTTAAAAGAAGTTAAAAAGGCAATACCATACTGTATCCGGCCGGACTCACCTGTAGCTGGATGTCTGCGAACCAATCTGCTTTGTGTTGAACGTGTAAGTGGTGCATTACGATGTCAAACACGAGCAAAAACCCACCCTGAAGAAGTAGCGAATTTCCATAACCAGTAAACTGGTCGAATTTATCGGTTTTCACTTTTGCTCGTTCCTTCAAAAAGAATCCGGTGGCGATATAGGCAACGTCGAGACCGGCATTAAAGAGCAGTATTTTTTCTATGCTATTTTGCTCATTCATAGACTCAATGAGTGACAAGCCGGTGGCACCGTGAATGGATTGATAATAGCCGAGTCCAGCAATTCCGGCGTTGACAACATTCCAAAAAACATTCATTTGATGGAAGTAACGGGTTTGTCCTTCGGTTTGCGTGTACTGCCAACCGCTCACGATCATATTTCCTGCAGCCCAAGATCCGAGTACGATCATTCCTTTCCGATTGATATCGAGTCGTTCTTGATTGAAAGAAATAAATTCCTGTGCATCTGCGAGCAGCGGAAGGAGAAGGAGAGCGCCAATAAGAAAGGGAAAGTTTTTCATTGAAATAAGAACGACCAAGAGCCGCGTATTGTTTCTGTTACGAGCGATTTTCGCAATTGAGACAGGAAGGAAGTTCGCGAAATTTCTTGAGCACCAAGACTTTCAAGATGCGCTGTGTGAACTTGGCAATCGATCAATTGAAAATCATTCTCTTTGAGTGCTTCAACAAGTGTTATAAAGCCCACTTTGCTAGCGTTCGGCGCTAAACTGAACATGCTTTCACCGAAGAAGGTTTTTCCGAGGGATACGCCGTATAATCCGCCCGTGAGGGCGTTGTTCGACCAAACTTCAACGCTGTGGGCAAACCCCATGCGGTAGAGTTCTAGATATCCATTGATAATATCTTCTGTAATCCAAGTTCCGTCTTGGCCGGGTCGTGGAACGGCGCCGCATTGGCGTATCACCTCCTCGAAATTTTGATCCGCTGTGACTCGAAAAGTGTTTTTACGCAGCAGGGAGCGCATACTTTTACTTATCCGTAACTCATTAGGATACAACACCATGCGCGGGTCTGGGCACCACCAAAGTGGAGGTTCGTCTTCATTGAACCAAGGGAATAACCCCATCTCATACGCCAGTAGGAGTCGCTCCGCTTGAAGATCACCTCCGACGGCCAAAATGCCCGATTCATCCGTGTATTTAGGATCTGGGAACTCAATTCGGGTCGGATTTAATTCAAATACCGGCATTAGAAAAGTAGTAGGGCGCTTATAAAAATGACTGTTCCCACTAGCATTAAGAAGAGGGTGTAGGGAATAATTTCTTTGGCTTTGAGTCCGGTAATTCCAAGAAGAGGAAGAGCCCAAAAGGGTTGAAGCATATTCGTTAATTGATCACCGTAGGCAAGTGCCATAATGCATTTCGAGAGCGGTACACGGAGTTGTTCTGCTGCTTGAATCAGAATGGGGCCTTGTATTGCCCACTGACCTCCTCCGGAGGGAACGAAAATGTTTACGAGTCCGGCCGAAAAAAAGGTATAGAGTGGATAGCTCTGAACGGTGGAGATACTCACAAAAAACGTCGCTATTTGATCGATGAGACCGCTGGACTTCATAATGCCCATGATACCGAAATACAGGGGGAATTGAATGAGTATTCCGGCGACTCCTCCAATGGCTTCTTGAACTGCAGAGGTAAAAGCGTTGAAGTTTTTATGGAGGCCTATGCTGAGCCCCAGAAGAAGTAAATTGATGTTGTTGGGCTGAAAGAAGGTTAGGATTCCGCCCGGCATTTGCACGGCCTTAGCCAGGGTGAAAGCGAGAATGCCGAATCCTATTATTTTCGAAAAAAGGGAAGAGTAGTCAATTTTCTCTGCGCCCACTCGAGCGCCTTGAGTTTCGATCGATTGAACACGTATTTGTAGTTGGATCGTTTGTGGGCTTGTTTTTTTACCCAGTAGATACATAGCTATAGGAAGTACAATGATTAATGCGGCGGACGCATAGAGGTTCATTGGGGAGAAAACGGTTTCAGAAAAGGGGATTTGCTGAGGTAGTAAAGCGAGTTCTGCCTCCGGCAGGATGCCCGATAGAAGCGATTGAAGGTGCCCGGGTTCGGCGACTTTTGTAAGTGACGAGCCCGATAGGCCTCCGTGCCATACCATGAGTCCGGAATAGCCCGCCGCACCGATGAGTGGGTAGTTTAGGGCGTATCCGCCCGATAGGGCGTTCTCGGCCACTTTACGGGCAAAAATGGCTCCGAAAATGAGCGCAAAACCCCAGTTGAAGAGTCCGACCGCTACGGTCAGTAAAGTTACAAGAGCGGCGGCATTCGCTGTATTGGTACAGTAGGCTGTAGCGAATCGGATGAGTCGATTAAAGAGAGGAGTGAGCGCGAGCGTATGCCCAAGGACGAGCATGAGCATCATTTGAACGGCAAAAACGAGTAGGGCGTTGTTCCAAAGGCCATCGTCCCAAAAACGGAGGATGGACTGTGCTTTCTGCCACGACACGGGATCCGGTGTTGCGAACAGAGCAAGTAGGATGGTGATGAGAGTAAGCAAAACCGCAATGGAAAAAGGCGATGGCAGCAGCCAACGAAACGCTTTTTCCATTGCGGTTGAAAAATTCATAGATCGAGTGGGTTAAAGGCTAAAGTTAACCCAATGTATTCAATGTTTTCTAGTGCTTAAAACGGAAGATCATCTTCTCCGTCGGGGCCATCAAGTTGAGAGGGCTCTAAAGGTGGAAGGTCGGGAATACGGTCTCCGGCGTTTGCTGCAGCGGAAGCTTTCGACATTTGCCATGCCTGTAAGTTTACGAAGTAGCGTCCGTTGTATTCGTTTCCGCGGATGTTGAATTTCACGTTTACTTGATCTCCTTCGGCGTAATCGTTCAGCATTTCCCCTTTTTCTTTGAGGGCTTCAAGCTTTACGTCTTGTGGATATTGTTCTTGGGTAGTGACTACAAACTCGCGTTTTGAGAATCCGCTCGGGAATGTTTGTGTTTCGAAAATTACTTTGATGGTTCCTGAAATCTCGTGGGACATGCTTTAGTTTCTGTTTAATTTGTCGGTTAAAAGTACGGACCAAGCCTTCTGTACTTCGTTTTCTTTTAATAATTCGTGTGCATATTGGTGCAATAATTCCCGCAATTCGTAGGCGTCATCCGAGGAAGCGAGAATATTGGCTACTTCCGGATCTTTCCGAATATCTTCTATTTGCTCGTCAGAAGGAACGTGCTCAACGTTGCCCAGTTTTCCGAGGTCGTTTCCTGATAAAATGAATGAATTGCGAATTCGAGGAGGAATCATATCGATTCCGATTCCGAGTTTCCGAGTAGGTTTTTCGACTTCGAAAATGGCTTCACCACTGGCGCGTACATACCAATCGCCGCCCATCCGACCGACGAGGTCGATTTTATGTTGATCAATTTTTTGTTGATCAGTTAAAATGGATTCGTTGAAATGCATCATTTTCACTTCACAAATGATGAGGTTACCCGCACCGCCTTCGTCTCCAAGTGCCGTTATATCGCGCACAATGCACTCGAATTGAACGGGCGATTCTTTCACCCGATACGGGCGAACCGTTTTCGATTCCATGGGAGTTAAACCGGCCTTCACAAATTCGTTGACTGTACTTGGATATTCGGTGGAGCTCAAACTCATTTGCTCTACGATGGCGTAATTTACTACGTTGATGACTACTTCTTTTGTTGCTGCGCAATTAGCAAGGGTGTCTTTGGTAGTGTTGTTTCTTACCCGCCTTGCCGGCGAGAAAACCATAATAGGTGGATTCGCACTAAAAACGTTAAAGAAGCTGAATGGACTCAGATTCGGGTTTCCGTTGCTATCCATAGTGCTGGCAAAGGCAATTGGTCGCGGTCCGATAGCGCCCAAAAGGTATTGGTGCACATCTTTAGTTTCAAGCTGTTTAGGGTCGATCGACAACATAGAATATGGGGGTCAAATAGAAGAGGTAAAGGTAATGAATACTTAGGCGTTTCGTAAAGGACTGTTAATAAAAAGGAGCGCTTTTTTAGTCAAGGTTGTATTTGATCCTTATCGGATCGATTTGATCAAACGAAAAATTGAAAACGCTGATTTTCGTCATGAACTAGGGTGGATGAAAGACGTATTTTTCGGCTGATAGAGTAGTTGAACTAATGACCAATTAAAACATATGTCTTTTAAAACAGAAATAAACCCGGGAGAAATTCGTGTAGTATTTGAGCACCCGGTATCGGGAGCCGTAACCTTGGAGGAAATGGGTTTGACAGAAGAACAATTAAATTTTGAAAGTGGCTTGGTGCGGATGGTATTTTCTTTTGAGCGCATTGAGGAAAATCACTTTTTTAAAATGCCGACCTTCGAAATTTCCTATACGGAAGAAATGGGCGAGACCCATTGGCAGTGCGATTTTAACGATGAAACTATTTTGGATAAGCACGATCATCACGGAAGGTCTACGGTGGTGTTGTTGAATCGCAACAAGATGTCAGAACAAATGAATCGCCACGTAAACGAATTTGTTTTACACGCGGAATTCCCTCAAGAGGTGCAGATTCAAGCTGGAAAGAGCACGGTCCATTTTTTTAATTGATTGTTCGGTTCAATCCGTTTGGATTGTTTGACACGGAATTTCAGGGTAGCGCGGATTACATTTGCACATCGTAAATGACGGGGAATTGCTCTGGAATATCTTCTTTAGATTCGCCGAGGTTTTGACGAAGATCGATTTCTATGCCACGAGCAATGGTTGAAATAGGCACGTCGTTGGCGGAACCTTCGAAAGGGTTTTCTCCGGTTCGCCCGATGCGTTCCATGGTATGAAAGATCCATGCCACGGTAAGGTAAAAGGGAACGGATAACCAAATAAAGAGCTTACCTACAACGGCGTGTTGTTCGCTCATTTCAGTGCCAATTGCGGCAAACTGTGGAATAATTGCGAAGGGTAAAAGAACGACGAAAATCCACATGAAATAATGATTCAGCGTAGCGAAGTGTCTCGGATAGGGGAAGTTTTTTATTCGCTCCGATTTCCCCTGTAAGGTGAAGAATTCTTCGAGGACACCCTCGAGTTGAAGGAAGGAGAATTCCCAGATGAGTCCTTTTTCTTTTAGAGACCGCAAATGATGAGATTGCTAGTAAAGGAGGGCTGTTTGTTTGTTGTCTTTGTTCAAGGCGTCGTTTAGTTCGTACTCGGAAAGGTAGTGTGCTAGGTCGTCGACCAACTCGGATTGCCATTCGGGAGGCGACATTATTGTGCTCCAGTCTTGATTCGATCGTTCGTGTTTGACCGTTTCCCAGGGCTTGTCGGCGCGCATTGCGTGACGCAGGGCGGTCATCCAGGCAGTGTGGCGATAGGTTAAAGCTCTAACTTCGTCTTGAATATTGGAATCAGGTATTTTTTCGGTTGCATATTCATTGGTGATCATGTCTTGCAGGTACATGCCCCAAGTCCTTGAGGTGTTTACAATTCCGCCCCATATTTTCCGCGCTTCCCAGATCCGGCCGTAGGCCGCATTATTCTGAAAACCGATAACGAAAGCGACGGCGGTACCAATGAGTGCCAAGGGTGTCCAAGGGATTCGAATCCATTCGAGTTCAAAAAAGAAGTAGAGAGTGTTTAGCACAGTAACGAACACAAAGAAAAGGAGCGTTTCGAAACGTGTCCAAAGGGCCATGTCTTTGGCTTTATAGACTTTTTTAGTGTACATAGTTTGTGCGGTTGATTAGAAGATTCTGAAGGTACGTTTTTGCGAAAAACTTACCGAGCACCCCTCTCTTCAGAGCGGAAGCAGATTTTGATTGAAAGAGATTAGCCAAAGGAGCGTAAAATATTGAATACGATCACTCTTCTTTGCTTATAGAATAAGCTACGCATTCCTCGAGCGCTGGGTAATCTTTAAGATTCGGATGTTTAAAAGTGCCTTGCCTGTTCATTCCGATCTTTTTCATTACGTTTTCGGAATTGATATTCTTTAGCGTGCAAATGGATATAACCTTCTCAAGTTTCAAATCTTCAAAAGCATGCACGAGACATCTTTTCGCTCCTTCAGTGGCATAGCCTTTACCCC
>CBFHRK010000069.1:0-9277 GCA_965658225.1 Flavobacteriales bacterium
TCAACCTTCAAACGATACTTGTATACTCCCTCTTGTAATCCGCTAACCGTTGTAACGGAGGAGTTCATCGAAGCTGGCGTTGCCAAGGTCGGACCGTAAACTTGCATCCATTCATAGTTTAGGACCGAACCACCAGGATCAGAACTGGCACTGGCGTCTAGAGTTGCTGTATTGGTCGGAATCACTACAACTTGGGTTGGCCCCGCATCGGCAACGGGCTGATTGAAATTGAGTGGTCCCGTTTGAATAAACTCCAATTTCCCCAGATTAAATTCACCGTTTTCAATATATATTTTGAAAACTTGTTTTCCTGATTTCATGGGCACATTAGAAACCGTTTTTGACGCCCACGTATTCCAGTTTCCGGTATAATTGAAATCAATATTGTTCTTCACGACCTGATCATCTGACTCCATTCTCATGGGGCCTCCACCGGCATTATTCCCAGAGGTGTAGCGCAAGATAACATCATACATTCCCGGAGTCTGAACATCAATAGTGTATTCTAACCATTCCCCCGCTCCAAGCCAACCAATAACGGGCCCCTCACTTGGATGATCTGTTGCATCAACCCATTCCGCTGAACGATAATTGCCGTTATTGGACTTGTCCAGGTCTTTATAGGCAATTCCTTGACCAATTCCTCCTTCAAAATAGTCATAATCACCCGCCCAAATACTTCCTGGAATTACGGCAGGTATCCCGTTAAAGGGTAGTTGATTTCCAACCACCATCGAAACAATATTTGACGTAGCACAATTCACAGAATCATACATTCGAACATGAAAATTATGCACCCCGGCCGCTAAATTGTCTACCGTGAAATCAAATGGCGGAGTAGTCTTGAACGCGATACTATCTCCGCCCTGATACAAGACAACCATAGAGGGAGCTCCTTGCTGTACTTGAAAACTCAATTCAGCATTTCCACCAATGTAGGCTTGATCAAAAAGAATCGATAAATCTCCTTCCAACCCGGCATCCAGACTGCTTGTCAATTCGCCCGCCGGAACAGTTAGCACATAGCCATCAGAAAAAGTGACATCTAAGGAAGCGACTCCATAATTCTGAGCCACGTAAATAGTGCTTCCCCCACCCTGAAATGCCACTGCGAGCGGATGATCTGCCGTAATGGTTGTATCTGGTGCGCCCAAAACCTTCATGCTGTGGAGCCAGTAGTAAGTTTGGGCATCCGAAACCCCAAACTTCAATTCCCGGTCTGGATATGAATTGTACAAAGCCAAAGCCTGGTCTGGATCCGTAAAAGCCCTGTATTGCCACATTATATCGTGCCATAGATTGACGTTGGGCGCGTTGTTGAGGATACCCGTATGTTGCTCTATTTCACTCCAAATTTGATTGGCATACGTCAAATTGTGGCCTAAGTACATAGAACCACCGTGAATAGGGTACAACTCAATTCCGTACGACGCGGCTATATCTGCGGTCCAAAAGGTTCCGTTATCATAACTATTTCCCCAAACTCGTGAAACTAAACCGTACTGTTGACTAGGACCAAAATTCCTTTGGTGCATATCGAACCAGTACTCTTCAATGGCCGATTGTTCTGTGGTATACAGGTAAATACCCAAATCGCGAATAGAGTCGTTCCCGGTAACCGCCCCCCAATGGATCAATGAGGAATTGAATTGCATACTTTCAGAAGTAGATTCTTGATCATTACCCTGAGGAAATGAAGCAAATCCATTAGCCCAGCAATGACCCGCATACGGGCTGAAATTCCTCAAATACGGGAAAAGAGGATCCTGCCGGTTGCTTGAAGCCGCATCTCGGACGAGCATATTGATCATAGGTCCGTAATCACCCGCCCAACCGGGCGAAAATTGCTCCAAAAAGGATGCCGCATGAATGAAGTATCCCCAATGGAAATGATGGTCGTTGATGTTGTTGTCTTGCCCATGACCCGCGGGATAACCAATTAGCGCATCCCAGTCGTCATTATAATAAAAGAGAAAGGCCACCTCTCCAGCGTTGTATTTCAACCAGTCCTCAAGTCGATCCTTGATCGTTACCACAATGGTACTCAAGGCCGATGTATCGCCTACTTCCTGTGCGATGCGGGCGGTTTGAATAAGCCTATTCATTACCTGCCCTTCGTTGTAGGAATCCGTCCAAGTAGCGAGCTGATCTCCCTTAATCAAATCGATCTTCCCTTTAAGTTCGGCCGGATCGTAGGTCAAACTGCGACAATTCACATCCGGCAGTGCCGGTAAAATGCCATAAAAGGTGTTCTCAACAGAGAACTGGTTTCCTTCCATCAATTTGAGATCACCACGTACGGTCCGAAACTCGTGGCTCGTATTCACACTGCTCCCAGAAGCTAAATTCGCCCAATGGTGCGGGAGCAATCCTTGGAGGAATAGCGAATCTGAACCTTCTTTTACATCCGTTTGAATATTGAATGTTGTTGTAACCACAGACGATTGCTCGTCGAAAGCCCAATTCGCCGTACATAGATCAGGGAAAACAAAGGCATACTTCTTAAACGCAAAGGCCAAAACGTCCGCGTTTCCACCTATTGGCAAAAAAGCAAGGGACCAGTAGTTTTGACCGTTCAAATTAGAGGTATACGTGTTTCCGTTTTGAGTCCATGTGGATCCACTGGGACCATAAATAGCGAAATCCGCCCCGTTATTCACTCCCTTTACAATAAGATAAGAGCCCGAGTCAGTGACTGCGCCCTGATTAACCACAACTTGCGCGGTACTCGATGAATTCTTTTCGAAATAAACAAAGGGCATCCCTACTCCCGTCTTAGCTTGAAAGTGATGATTTCCACTATGCCAATCCATGGTCAAAGTCCAATCATCGTGATCAGCAACATTTGCGGCAGAGGCATTAAGACCTGTTACTCCAATCTCAACGGGGTCAAACGCGTCTATAGGTCCCCAAGGGACATACGTAGCTACCAATCCTTGGTTCTTTGTTTCCAAAGTAAAGGGGTAATTGAACAAGTTGGAAGAATGAGCATTTTTAATCTTATGAGACCACCACTCATTAGTGGGAACAGGCTTATTCGCTGCCGAACCGATGACAAATGGGGTGCCGGAAGGAAAACCGTTCCTTCCAGCGGCATCAACACCGGGGAACACTGTTGTATAAGAACCCTGACCCACCGGGACTACTTGTGAAAAGGACGCATCCCCAAGCAGTATAAGTAAACCAAATAAGAGGGCCTTCATCAATTTAGGACTGCTCATAGTTGTATATTTTGAAATCAGATAAAACTGATTCATGTTAAAATGGGAAACTGAATCTCAGTTCCGTGTATTGATGTCTTCGACTCCAAAGCGCTTGGCAATACTCCTGATCTAAACTGAGGTCCGACATGGCAATTCGTCTATTTTTTTCATCAATTATTTCTAGGCTCGCTTCTTCAGCCTTCCTATACCGAACCAATACGCCATTAAAAGTAAAAGCCATTTCCCCAGCGTGCAATTCCACTTGCTTCTTGTCGCCTTGGTGGTTATAGTATTTAAACACAACTGTATCCTGAAGTAACTCTTTTCGGTCAAAAAAGAAAGGATCAAATACTATTTTTCCATCGGTGACCTGCATACCTAGTTCCGCCCAACGGTTTAAAATATCTTCTTTCACCTGACCTGTCATACCAGGTTGTTTCACTCCTTGACCCCAAGGCGTATGAGAATAGGGGTCGAACGGAAACGCTCCGTAAAGCTCGGGTCCTTTATTAAGCCCTATTCCCGCTCTAATACTGTAATAATGATTGATCAGCTTGCCCATAAGCTCATGATCTGACTCCTCCTTACGTGCTCTTATCAGGGTTTCGTTAACTGCCAATAATAACTTAGAAACCATGTGCCAATAAATTGACCCCAATCCCTCGTACGCATAAAATGTTCCCGATCTTCCAGTAAAGGATTGATGATCAAATATTCTTTCAAATTCTTGCAGTATAGAATCCATTTCATCTCCGACTTCAAGGGCAAGAGATCCCTTATCGAGATTCTGAAGGGCTTTCGCCAATTCTTCCCCGTTTGAAATTTCTCCTGCAAAATGAAAATTACCAGAATCATCGCGCTCCACAATGCCGTTAGGCCCCATGGAAACTAGTTTTTGAAGTAGTACCGATTTTTCTGCAAAACTCGAAGAGATGTTGTTTTTTTCTAAAAACCCTGCTAAATCCCTATTCGGATAAAGTAGGTAACTGTATTGATCTTCTCTAAATAGGTCGCTTTTTTCAAGAGCATCGAGCAACGTAAGGCTTTGTTCAGGATTAAGAAATCCGGAGCTCAAAATGGCTACTTGACCTTCGAGCATTTCATATAGGTAACGAACATCCATCTTTCCTTCGCCTATTTGCAACAAGCTATAGGCATGATACAACCCATCTTCACGCAGGTTATTGGCAATGCTTGCATCCAAATACTCCAAGCTCAGATTTAAAAAAGCCGTTAAATCCTCCGACGCTAATTGCGACCTCGAACCAAGCTCAAAGCTGTAGGCCTTTATGCGGTATCGTTCACCTGCCTTTCCCAAAGCGCAAACAAAATCAAATCGAGATTTCGAATCAAAACCCTTCGTTAACAAAGGTTTATTTTCTTCGAAAATCTTATGAATAGCAGTCAATAATTCACCGGTTGCCTCATTTAAATCGAGGTTAGTGTCGGTCCACTTTTCTCTTAAAAAGCTCAAGTAACGGCGCAAATAATAAAGCGTTACCATGCTCATTCCATTACCTACTAAGGCGTTGTTGGCATCGTTCCATTCCGGACGTTGCGTATTCATCCAGATTCCTCCATCGGGTACTAAATTGTAAAGCTTTGTGATGGCCGTGAGTAATAGTTTTTCACCTAAAGTAGCTTTCAATAACTGATTGCCTTTCCAAATCATTCGAGCATCACTTCCCAAATGCTCCACTTCTGAACGAATGGACGCGTCGAGCTTCGAATCGAAATCAATGGTATCCTTCGGGTTTTCCAAAATACTCTGGAAAGAACGAATCCGATAAGGCACATTGGCATACGTATAAAGCGGTCGGTTCCATTCAGAGGACATGGCCGATGATTCGTGCTTCTCCCAATGCTCTAGAAGTTTTTGGAGGTAAATGATTTGATGATCACCCCAATAGCCAATATAAGCCCAAGGATCATCTTCTTCGATAACCTCCCAATCAATTCCGGATTTCGAAATTCGATAGGGGTTATAAGCGTCAATGGTTGAAGCATTCAAGAACTTTGAAATCATTCCTTGAATAAATCTCGGGTAGGTGTACGCTAACGCTTCCCAATTCTGAAAAATATCGCGCCAGTTGCCTTCATAAGATAGCGTCCGCTTACCCCCAGTACCCCGAGTATTTATATTAAAAACATTCCACGGCCGGCTCGGGTCTCCATGCCTCCGACTAAACGAAAGGGGCAGATACTCTAAGGCCACGCGTTCGAGGTCCCAATCATTCTGTTCTCTTACCTTCGAAAGAACCTCATCGTAATGAATTTCTTCAGGCCACGTTCCAACGAAATCTGCCCATTTCATTGCCGTACGAACGCTCACTTGATTCAGGTATTCCTGAAAGTCTCCTCGATCGATCTTATAGGCCGATTCAAACAATCCTCCCCGCATAACATTGAAAAGTACATTTCCATAATGCCGAGCAGTGACCGTTTCTAATTCAGAGCATTGAATACCGTCGCCTTTCGCCACAATAGCTCTCAGACGCTCCTGATCTGTATCGCGCTCTGAATGGATTTCTTCTATTAATTCTGAAACCGATTTCTGGCTCAAATACGACTCGAGGTTCATTACCTGAGTGGTTGATTGATCTACTTCAGCCAAGAGGAGCCATTCTTTAGATTCGCCTGCGGCGAGATGAAACTCGGATTGAATAAAATACGCTCCCTGATAGCCCTTGTTTTCTTTTTCAACCTTCAACTCGAATCCATTTCGAAAGGTATCGAGTTGATGATTGGAAAGCAGGTAATTCTTCACCTCCAATCCGGTCGACCAGACCGTATTCGCCGTCAAGGCTTCACTTGGCTCAGCGCGGTCTATTATTCTTGAACTAAGCGCATACACCGCCAAACCGTTGCTGAGTAATTCACTCTTTTTGTAGGCATCGACCAGCGTGCTTCTTCCATTCTGCAGGGCACTTCCTACACCCGATGGAAGTATGTTTTGAATTCCGTCTATTAGTTCAATGAAGAGTTTCTCATCGCCGATGTTCTCAATCCACGCCTGTCGAATTATTCCAAAACGGTCAGAAAATGACCACTCGTATGCAAAGCGAATATCTAAATCATGATTGAGCTGCTCGAAGCGCAGGCGATTCCCGTGAGTGTTTTTATACAGATTCGATTCTACGTTATACAAGCCTTTCCCAAAATTTGAAAAAGGTTCCCATAAAAGTGATTTCTCGCCTTGATTGACGAGAATAAGGGTTTTCGAACCCGTGTGCTCGGCACTTTCCACAATTTTATCGTCTGTGTAATACGGAAATAGAGCCGATTCGGCATTTACTCGTCCGGCCGTTAGGCCGCCATTACTAGCAATAAACAGCCAATGGTCGGACGGACTCACTAAAGACATGAAAAATGGATCCATCTCTTGGAAGTCAGTGATTTTGTAGAACCGATCTCCGTCGAGGCCGATGAATGATCCTTCCACCTTTTTAGACCTATTTTTTAAAGCCTGGTTACCTATGTAAATAGCCTTTTTCATGGTATTAGATATTTAATCTACAATGAGGGTTTGGAGAGAGGATGGGGGCAAAGTGAAGTTCATCTTTTGATCTGAGAAATCTATAGAAATGGGGAATTCGTTTTGTTGGGTATTTAGCAAAACCATTACAAGTTTATTATCTGGCCTTTTAACCGTTAACGCCATAATGCCTTCAGGTAGTTCCGAATGTCCAATACGCTGTGAACCTCTTGGAATAAAAGCACTAAAGTGACGCATTACGTCATAAAGCGGCGTATAGTATAGTTCTTGGGTTATGGTATCTGCCAAAACCGGCGCTACACACCAATTCTGAACGTGATTGGGCCCGCCTTGCCGATCGAGTAACATGTTCCAATCGACCCACGCTTCTACCCATGAATTCATAGACCCTATAATGTCTCGAGCATATCGGAATACGGGTACGTATTTTGGATGTAAGTGCTTATCTTCAGGCTTCGCCCAATCGTACCCCCAATCCGTAGCTTCCTTTTGCCAATACCAAGCATCATCCTTCCAGTGTGGGACCTCCGCATCAACACAAGCCTCTGTTTGAATAATGGCCTTATTGGGAGCCAATGAGTGCGTGTGATTCAAACTTTCTGGGAACCAATCATACGTAGAGGTATACCAATGTACCGCTGTACCCTGGATAAAGGGCAGCAAAGCTGTGTCTTTGAGCAGAGCCTCGGCCCACTTTTCTAGTTCTTCTCCCCTGTTTTGGTCGTAGATTAAAATTGCGGCATCAATTTCATTTTTTCTAAAATTCGGTCCAAGATCATTTTTAATGAAGTTGGCCATTTCGAGGGGTGTGAAATGCATGCTCTCCCAATTACCGTCATTTCCAAGCGGCTCATTTTCCACCGTATAGCCCCAAATATCAATTCCTTCATTCGCCATTTCCTGATGATACTTGACGAAATACTCTGCCCAAGTGGAATAAAATTCTGGTTTTAAGGTACCTCCAAACCAAGCATTGTTATCTTTCATGAAGGGCGGAGCGGTCCAAGGAGAAGCAATGATCATTAGCTCTTTTTCCAAGGCCTGAGCGGCCTGAATCATTGGAATGATATCTTCTTTGTCTGGTTCCAGATTAAAACTCGCTAAGCTCGTATCCGAACCCTGCAAATAATCATAAGAGCCCAATGAAAAATCACAAGAATTAATGTGGGTTCGAGCTATGTTATAGGCCGCAGCTGTATCTGCAAAATACGCGTGAATCAATTCTGTCTGCAGACTCGCGTTTAATCGAGTCCAAAGGTGGGCTGAGGACTCGGTGAAAGCTCCTCCAAAGCCCCTTATTTTTTGGAAAGTAGCGTCAGGATAAACTGCCCACGTATTAGCTTCTTCGGAAGACCCCGTTGCTTCTACCTTAACAAAACGTTCTCCGGCGGCACTACTCCGATACAGTTCATAGGAAACATCGTTGCTATTACATGATATTAGTGCGAAAGCCAGTATGCTAAAAACCACCCCTTTTTTCATGCTACTCAACTTTCTGGAAAACGCGAACATAATCAAGAATATAGCGGTGAGAAGCCCAAGAGGTATCTATTCCTTGGGCTCCGCCCCAACCGCCTCCAACCGCTAGGTTGATTATTATATTTTGCGGATTATCAAAAGGCCATTCCAACTCATTTGCGTTTTTATCATAAGTAAAGAAATACTCGCCATCTAAGAAAGCCTCAATGCGGTCTGGATACCACTCAATGGTATATTCATGATACTTTTGAAACATGCTATCAACCTCTATTTCTGCACCGATTTGATTTCCCTGTTTAAAATAATAAGCGCGGGTATGGCAAGTTGAGTGGTTTTTTCCTTTTCCTGTAGTGTCGTTAATCTCATATCCCACACATTCTAGGACGTCAATTTCTCCGCAATAAGGCCAAGAAAGCTCATCGCGATACGACTCTCCCAAGAGCCACCCTGCGGCCCAAGTTCCGCGACCGGGCGGAACCTTAGCCCTGAACTCAATTTTGCCGTATTGAAAGGCAAACTTGCCTTGAGTTGTCAGCCTGGCCGATGTCCAGGCCTGATCCATATCATTTTGATGTGCTTCAATAATAAGAACTCCGTCCTCTTGTCGAGCGTTTTCAGTACGATTCGCCGTATAGTACTGCGGCTCATTATTACCCCATCCCCAGTTACCAATATTATAAGACCATTTACTCGTATCGGGCAAACCTTCCCCGTCAAATTCGTCACTCCAAACCAGTTCCCATTGGTTGCCTTCCATATTTTGAACACGGATATTTGGGCTAGCCACTCGTTCTTGAATCAATTCAAACTCAAGAGCCTTTAGCTGGACTTCTCCACCATCAACATGTAGGCGAATTGGATGTAGCCCGGTATCCAAGGGGCTGCCGTCGACTGAAGCAAGGTCTGTCCAACCACGTGGCTTTACACTACCCGTAATGTTGTAGGTTCGGTCGTCTGTATTGTTTACATAGTCTTCTAGCCAAATCGTGGTGCTGTCCATACCCGATGCATCAAAAGTGACGCGATATCGACCGCATGTCGGAACGTTTACTTCCAGGTCTAAGTGCTCTCCCGCTTGCAGTTGTATGGGCGATTCGTT
>CBFHRK010000070.1:0-9245 GCA_965658225.1 Flavobacteriales bacterium
GGGCAATCAAGTGTTTAGTTACTCAGGTAGCTATAATGATTTCGGTGGTTGGAGCCCCAATGAAGTCCCTGAAGGAACGTATTACGTTATTGTAATGGCCACTTCTCCAGATGGCCGCACATTGCAAGAGAAGGGAAGTATTACGCTTTTGAGGTAACGGGCTTAAGGTGTGATTTAATCACTCAATTCACCTTGCGTTTTCTGACCGCCTACCCTAGATTTAATGGAACCATTACGCTAAAAATAAACTGGTCCAATGGCGTTTATATCATTAGGGTTCAAGGTCCGGATAAAGTGCAAGTAGAACGATTAGTGAAAGAGTGAAAAAGACGCTTTTAGCCATATTATGTTTAGGGAACTGTTGGGCATCGGGTCAAAACCTGGTGTCCAATGGTTCTTTTTTGGAGCTGGACTCTTGCTCGTTCTATGGTCAAGGCCATATTTTCAGCGTTACTGATTGGGAGAGTACCTTTTATAATCCGACATGGGTTGATCCAAACGGCAGTTCGGATTATTTTAGTAACTGCCCGAACATAACTCCTACGATGAACATTCCACAGAATGTGTTTGGCTACCAAGATGTTCGGTTGTTTGATAACTATGCCGGATATATTCAATATTTATTCCCAACGCATCCAACCTTTGGCGACTACAAAGAAGGCATTCAAAACCGGCTAAAGGACACTTTAGTTGCCGGTGAGGAATATTGTTTTCAGATATACATCAGCCTAGCCGATGATTGGTCATCTACAGCCATAGGCCGATGGGAGTTATTGCTCACGGAAGAGCCTTATAAATACGGCTACTTAAGTCATGACACAACTTTTCCACCAGACCTTCAAATCACCAGCCCCACGTTTTGGGACGATAAGGAAAACTGGATGCGGGTAGCTGGTAGCTTTGTAGCCGATGGGGGCGAGCGCTACCTTTCTATGGGGAACTTCTCGAGTAATTTCACCTTAGACACATTAAATTTAATGGACGGTACTCAACCTGTATTGGGGCTTACCTACTACTTCGTTGACGATGTCTCCTTATACCCCTGCAATACGCCTATTTACACTGCCGATGCAGGTGATGACCAAATGGGTTGTTTAGGTGACACCGTTGCTTTTAGTACGCCATACCGCAATGAGGAATACACCTACTTCTGGATGGATGCCTTTGGTGATACACTTTCTACTAACACAACTTTAAGGGTTGAAGTAAGTAGCAATGCTGAATACTACCTCGCCCAATGGGATTTTAAGTACGACCTTACTTGGGACACCGTTCGAGTGGTTTTAAAATACTGCCCAGAACTGGAACTTCCCAACGTGTTCACTCCAAACAGCGATGGCAACAACGACTTTTGGAAACCTATAGCCGAAGACATCGACCAAATCGAGATCCTGATTTACTCAAGATGGGGCAATCAAGTGTTTCGCTACTCAGGTTCATTTGACCAATTCAATGGATGGGGTGGATTAGAAGTCCCTGAAGGAACGTATTACGTTATTGTAAAGGCCACCTCTCCAGATGGCCGCACATTGCAAGAGAAGGGAAGTATTACCCTTTTGAGGTAACGGGCTTAAGGTGTGATTTAATCACTCAATTCACCTTGCGTTTTCTGACCACCTACCCTAGATTTAATGGAACCATTACGCTAAAAATAAACTGGTCCAATGGCGTTTATATCATTAGGGTTCAAGGACCGGATAAAACACAAGTAGAACGATTAATCAAAAATTGAGAAAGAAGTTTCTAATATCCTTTCTTTTCATAGGCCATTGGATGCTGGGTCAAAACCTGGTGTCCAATGGCTCTTTTGTGGAGCTTGATACCTGCGATCTTGGAACGTTATTTAAGATTTTCGATGTCAAAGATTGGCAAAGCACCTATTACAACCTTTTGGTTACGGACCCTTATGGAAGCAGCGATTATTACAGTAATTGTACAACATTCCCGAATCACGGAGGTGAAATCCCTCAAAATGACCATGGCTATCAATGGCCTCGATCTCTGGATCATTATGCCGGTGTATTTAATTATACCTATTGGAACTACCGAGAAGGTATTCAAAACCATTTGGTACAGCCTCTAGATAGCGGTGTAACCTATTGTTTTACCGCCTATGTATCCTTAGCCGATGTAAGTGCTTTGGCCATGGATAGATTTGAGGTGTTGCTTACAGAAAATAAATATTTGGTGGACCATTTCCGGCACGATACTACCGTAGAGCCCAGCATCACCATCTTGCCCGGATATATTCAGGACAAAGTATCCTGGACTAAAATTGAGGGCACCTACGTTGCTCAAGGTGGAGAAAGGTGGTTATCTCTTTTAAACTTTTCTTCGAACGACACGCTTTCTCCTCTGGTATTGGAAAATGGGGCTGTTGGCTGGGACTCGGTTTCCTACTACTACATCGACGACGTATCTCTTTATCCCTGTAATACCCCAACCTACAACGCCGATGCGGGTAATGACCAAAGCGGTTGTAAAGGCGATGTTTTGGACTTCTCAACTCCTTATCGGAACCATGAGTACTACTACTTCTGGATGGATGAATTGGGTGATACACTTTCTACAAACACAACTTTAAGGGTTGAAGTAAACGGCAATGCTGAATACTACCTCGCGCAGTGGGATTTTAAGTACGACCTTACTTGGGATACGGTTCGAGTGGTTTTGGACTATTGCCCAGAACTGGAACTTCCCAACGTGTTCACTCCAAACAGCGATGGCAACAACGACTTTTGGGAACCCATTGCCGAGGACATCGACCAAATCGAAATCATTATATATTCAAGATGGGGCAATCAAGTGTTTAGTTACTCAGGTAGCTATAATGATTTCGGTGGTTGGAGCCCCAATGAAGTCCCTGAAGGAATGTATTACGTACTTGTAAAAGCCACCGCTCCAGATGGCCGCACGTTGCAGGAGAAGGGAAGTATTACGCTTTTGAGGTAACGGGCTTAAGGTGTGATTTAATCACTCCATTCACCTTGCGTTTTCTGACCGCCTACCCTAGATTGAATAGAATTCACGGGTTTGGGCAATATAGCCCACCATTTCAATGGTGGGTGGCTGAAATAGGCTTCATTCCTTCCACCCATGAATGAATTCATGGGCTTGGTTTCCAGACATAGCCCACCATTTCAATGGTGGGTAATTGAAATAGCCCTCAACTAATACCATTAGAATAAATAAAACCACGCCTCCCCCAACCCTCCCGTACCTACGGGACAGGCACTCCGAAGGGGGACATTGATATTGCCATTTCCACCCTTGACACACGTGCCACACTTAACACACTTGCCACACTTCCAATCTTTGGCATTCCTTTTGTATATTCATCAAGCATGAAACGATTGATTGCCCTTTTACTCATCCTGCCGTTAGGCAGTTATTTGCGGAATGCTCCGGAAGAACCAAGCATGGGTCCGCGGATTTTATCAACTGCCGATTCGGACGGAATGCGGGTGGTTGAGAACAAAGCTTTTGAAGTAGGAGAAGTACTTAAATACAAACTTCATTACGGACTCGTAAATGCTGGTGTGGCAAAACTCAAGGTTCATGAAGTCACAAATAAAGAAGGGCGAACCGCCTATCATATTGTTGGCACTGGCGGATCCGTGGGAATGTTCAACCTTTTTTACAAAGTAGATGATCGCTACGAAACGTACATCGATACCTCTGCGTTAGTCCCTTTGCGTTTTATTCGCGACGTGAATGAAGGAGGTTATGAAATTAATCGCGACATCCGTTTTAATCATCAAGTCGACACTGCATTCAGCGATGGAAAAGCGTACAGTGTGCCCGATAACATTCAGGATTTGCTCTCGGCGTTTTATTACAGTCGAACCTTCGACGTTACGGGTATTCAAATTGGCGACGAATTTGAAATTACTACTTTTTTGGATCATGAAGTATTTCCCCTGCGATTGCGCTATTTGGGCGACGAAACGGTGAAAACGAAATTTGGCGAAATTGAATGCATGAAGTTTATGCCGATTGTTCAGGTAGGTAGAGTATTTGAAGATACCGACGGCATGTGGTTATGGGTGAGCAAAGATCAAAACCATGTTCCTGTGCGTATGCAAAGCGATTTGCTGATTGGCTCCATCCGGATGGATTTGATCGACTACAAAGGAACCAAGACGCCACTGGTGTTTAAGTGATCATTTTCAGCGATTTAGCTGCTCCTCGACGTTATTAACCTGTATTCGTGTACAAATTCACCGTTTGATATACGCAGGGCATTGAAATCACGTTATTTTTGCCCTATGATCCGTAAACTCCTACCGCGCGTGCTCCTTTTTGGCGCTTTATTTTTACTCGTTTTTTCCTGCTCTTCGCCTAGCGGCGAGACCGAAAAAAGCGGTTCCGTTGATTCCGCTGCCATAGAGGTTCGAACAGAGTTCGGATTGGCAATAGACGATTATCACGTGGTTGAAGACCGCATTGAGAACGGACAAAACCTCAGTGAACTTTTGCTTCCATACGGGGTCGATTATGTGACTATTGAACGCATTGCGCAAACCCCGCGCGATATATTCGACATTCGCCGAATCCAAGCCGGAAAACCGTACAAAGTGTACTGCTCCAAAGACAGCATTCCCAAGGCTCAGTGTTTTGTGTATCAACCTACTCCGGCCGACTATGTGATGGTCGATTTACGCGACACTTTTGCGGTGTATCGGGGTCAAAAAGAAATTGAAGTTCGCGAAAAGAAATCCGCCGGGGTAATTGAAAGCTCCCTGTGGAACGCTATGGTCGACAATGATATGAGTCCCGCCTTAGTCATGGAACTCAGCACTATTTACGCTTGGACCATCGACTTTTTCCGCATCAAAAAGGGCGATAAGTTTAAAGTGATTTACGAAGAGAAATACGTCGATGGCGAGTTTCTCGGCGTGGGTCGCGTGAAGGCCATTGAATTCATCCATATGGGCGATGCGTATCCGGCCTTTTACTTTGAGGAAGAGGAAATGTACGGCGATTATTTCGACGATAATGGCGATAATTTGCGGAGGGTGTTTTTGATGGCCCCTGTAGAGTACAGCCGCATTAGTAGTCGTTACAGCAAGCGTCGTTTTCACCCGGTTCAAAAGAGGTGGAAAGCCCATTTAGGTACCGATTATGCCGCTCCCAGGGGCACTCCCATTTTCAGCACAGCCGATGGGCAAGTCATTAAAAAAGGATATACGAGCGGAAACGGGAATTACGTCAAGATCCGTCACAACAGCACTTATACGACCCAGTATTTACATATGAGCAAATTCGCATCGGGCATTGCCGTTGGAAAACGCGTTCGTCAGGGTGAGGTTATTGGGTATGTTGGTTCTACCGGTCTAGCGACCGGACCGCATGTTTGCTATCGATTCTGGAAGAACGATGTTCAAGTAGATCCATTTAGTCAGGATTTACCGCCATCAGAGCCGGTAAAGGAGGAGAATAGAGCGCGGTTCGATTCGATTCGTCAGATAAGAGAAAAGCAGCTCCAAGAAATAAATTATCCTGGAACTGCTTCTGAATCTGGGGAGATCGCTCGCGCCTCCGTTATTGAATAATAAGCGGTAGCGTTGTTTGACCGCCTTCTCCTTGAATTTGAAGGAGGTAGGTTCCGGCCGCTAGGCCGTTCAAATTGAGCTCCCAAGTATTATTGCCCGTACTTCCTTCAAAAGTATTAGACCAAACTTGTTGACCAGTAATAGATACGACTCGGGCCATGTAGGTTTCGTTGTCTTGCGCCGACCACGTTAGGGTTACATTACCAGCGCTTGGTTGTGGAAATAGGTTCAAGCTCGAAAGTTGAATCGATTCCCACGAAATACCCTCTACCAAAAAGGGCGCGGAAATTCCCAAGCAGTTATTGGCCGTGGTTACTTCAACGGTGTAGGTACCGTTTTGAGTTACGGTAAGTGATTGGCTTGTGGCACCGCCAATGGGAGACCCACTTAAAAACCATTGATAGGCAATTCCGCTAATGGTCGTAAGGGTTAGTCCAGATTGGGTTACCGTTGGGACTACTGGGTTCGGATTTGACAGTGTTTCCGTGATGATTACATCGCAACCATCGCTGGTTACGGTACATGTATAGGTTCCGCCACCTAATCCGGTAACGGATGAAGTCGTATCCCCGGTATTCCAGCTAAATGAGTACGATCCAGATCCGCCGGTTCCCGAAAGAGTGATTGAGCCATCTTGAGCGTCAAAACAACTCGGATTTGTGGTGGTGCTTTGGGCGCCCAATCCGGTGCATGCGCCTAGGCAGAAGGGTTCTGTGGCTTGAGTTGTAAATTGACCGTTGTTAGAAGCAATAACATTCCCTCCCATATCTAAAATATTCACAAAGCCATTTCCGAATTGGCAGCAAATACCGTCTCCGTAGGAATCGAATATGGTAAAGTCGTAGCAGCCATCGCCCAAACAAATGACCTCTTGATTGTTCGAATTCGCATTCGAATATGGCCCTCCTGTATAGACTACCACGCCGTTTGAATCGGCAATTTCCCAAGTGGTTTCGCCCGGGTATAGATCCGTTTGAATTTCAATAGTCACCATTTGACCATTTGGAAAGGCCGTGAAGTTAGTAATCAAGGTGTCGTTCAACGGATTTCCATCGGGTCCCCCATTCGGGGCAGAAACCGCAATGGTAAATGTATTACTGCCTGAAACGGCTGTTTGCAAGGGCAATACAATGGTATCGGAATCGTAGGTTGCTAAGGAACCGGTCCAAGGTTGCGAAATCCATGCACTGCTATTTAATTGGTAGCTAATGGTAGCTGTGGTAATGGTATCGATTCCGTAATTGTTAATGACCGCCTCCGGCGTGAAAGTGCCGCTACATATGACGCTTGAAACTCCAATAAGGTTACTGGTTCCGCAGTCAATGGCCAAGGTGGCAATATTTGGATCAAACCCATCCAGCGTATCTGGAGCATTGTTGTTTGGATCGAGCCAATCGCGCAGACGATTAGACGCGCTCGTCCCATCCCAACTTACGTCGAAGCGTCCGTAGTAGTCGTCGATATTGTTAAAGCAGCTTGCTGTTCCTCCGTAAAGTTGACCAATAATTCGATGGTTTTGATCAAACAAAGGCGAACCCGATGAGCCGGGCTCCGTTGTTCCGTCTTCCCAAGTAAATATTCTCCAACATTGTGCACCTCCCCAAAGAGCGGTGCCAGCTGCGTCATTGTCAAAACTTATTTTCTTAATGTCCCCGCTTGGGTGATGAATAGCCACTTGCGAAGAGGGCGTATTTCCACTTTTATCCCATCCGGCATAATAAACACCGTAAGAAGCTGGAGGAATGGAGCTCATTTCAAGGAGCGCCATGTCGGAACCGGCACTGTTTGCTCTCAAAGTGCTTCCGCTAATGGATTGATTCAAAGTTGTATTGAAGTTCGTACACCCTGGTGATTCCCAATTAAATCGAAAGACCCAGTTGGCCACGCTTCCACCTAAGCAGTGATCTGCAGTTAAAAAGTAGGGCGTCCCGTCGTTCAGCGTGTTATTCACCAAAGCGCCTGTACAGGCTTCAAATCCGCCTACGATAATGATGGCCACAGATCTTTTCTGTTGATCCCAAGGAAGGCCTACGGGGCAATTCACATTGTTATTACAAAACCCTGAGTCGCCATACCCGCGGTACTGATCTAAGCCGCGGTATCCAAAAGTTATTCTTCCGACACGGAGATTATTAATTCCACTTGCGTTGTTGGGAACGAAGAATTCAACAATTAAGGAATCGCCTTCTACGACATCTGTTGCCAGTTGATAATTGTCTTTGTTGTTTTCTTCTGTAAAGGAACCCCGAATGATACTATGATCGGGCGTATAAAGGAATACGTGCGCTCCGTCGGATAGATTGAATTCGGAGAACAACAGGTTGATTGAATTCGCCGTAGGAGCATAGATGCCCAGTCGCCAAATGGTGCCATTAGCCGTTTGCGTGATGGTTCCACTATTGTCGGGTGCGTAATTCACATCGTAATTGACTCCAAAACGGTATGGTTGGTCTTTAAACTCATCGTTTATTGCATCCTCAGCAGCTAGCGCAACTCTATTGGGTATGGGCGTTTGAACGTAGCTTGGGGCGCCCCATTTCGCGCCTAGCGAAAGTGGATGGCCTCCCTGAGCAATTTGAGCGAATCCTGTAGAGCTAACTAGACAGGTGATTAATAGGGTGAGAATAGAATTTTTCATGATGTCTCCTTTTTGTTTTTTACCAATCGAGTAATTCGTCCATAGTGCCTCGTGCTACCGAATGATAATTGGGTCGCGCCTTTGCATAAATCGCTCGTGCTTTTTCCTTTGAAGGATCTGCTTCTACAAGCGCTACATAAGTAGGCGTTAAAAATTTACGGCGACCTACCTCAATTAAAAATGACTCCACTCGGGCGTCTGCGGTGGCGTAATTGTTCGGAATGGTTTTCTGAAACCAAGCCGCCAGTATTTCACAATTTCCCGAATTTGTAAACCCAAAGGCCTGATCTAAATCGTTCAGTTGTGTCTGTGTTAGCTCCGAAGGCAGTCCGCGAATAAAGCGCAACCATTCATGTGTTGTCCAATCGGTGGTAGCGAGTTCATCAGCTCCGGATCCCGCACCAAAAGCTTCGATCTGGTTATCCACAGCTGCAAAGCGTGCAGAGGTAATTTCGGGGCAGTTATCGGGTAGGCCGGGACCGTAAATCCATTCGTCTAAACGGACTTCGTTGCGCAATTCTTCGGTAGTCAAAAGTTCGCTATTTACTTCTTCAACGAAGGTCTCAGTATCCATCACTTGGAATTTGTGACGCTCGAAATAGTTCTTCAACCAATTGTCAAAAGCTTCACGACCAACAGCCGCTTCAATGGTTTTCAATAGGAAATTTCCTTTCTCGTAGGCGATATCGCTCATTCCGTCATCTGGGTCGCGACCTTCAAGGTCGAGCTTGAGGTGGGAGTCTTTACTTGTTCCCATTTCGTCTGTCGTATGACGGAGATCTTGCTGGCCAAGTGCAATGAGCATTTCGGCGTAATCGCGTCCGCGTACCGCTTCCATGATGCGTTGTTCAAAGTATACAGTAAAGCCTTCATTGAGCCAGAAATCGTTCCAAGTGGCGTTGGTAACGAGGTTTCCGGACCAGCTATGGGCTAATTCGTGGGCGATAAGAGCGGTTAAGCTTCGGTCTCCGGCCAAAATGGTTGGGGTAGCGAAGGTGAGTCGTGGGTTTTCCATCCCGCCGAAGGGAAACGAAGGCGGAAGAACAATAACA
>CBFHRK010000071.1:0-9006 GCA_965658225.1 Flavobacteriales bacterium
TCGTTCGGTTCCATGGCTACAATAGTCAATTTACCTACTCCTAAATTAGGATTTTCACTGTTCCAAGAGTACCAGGCATCCACGCCGCTGGAGGGGTCGCTGTATTCGTATTCAGCGTTTGGATCGGTACGGTACCACTCCGACCAATTCTGCCAATTTCGCACGTCACTAATCTGGGCAAAAATAGCTTCAGGGGCGTCGTCCATCACTCTTTCTCGAGACACCGCTACATCTTTTGGAAGTGCTGCGTTGACAATTACAAATACTCCAAACAGCACGAGGAGTATAATTAGAATAATTTTTAATGCTTTCATTTGATTTGAGGTTTTGATTTAGCGCCCTGTAATGTACGAATTTTGGTACTTTAGCCCCCTATAATGAATACTTTAGCAATGAAAAAGCTTCTTTTAATCGCCCTCGCGGGCGGACTCATAACCGCGTGTAATACCAATCCTGCCGAGGAGGCAGGCAACGAAAAAACGGCCGACGAATTTGTTTGGCAGACCGAGCAATTCGCCGATATTAAGATTCTTCGGTACCAAGTTCCCGGGTTCGATCGTCTTTCAGACCAACAAAAAGAATTGGTTTATTACCTCACGGAAGCAGGAATGGCCGGTCGCGATATTATTTACGATCAGAATTATCGTTACAACCTCGATATTAGAAGGGCTTTAGAGCATATTGTAGCCAATTACCAAGGCGAAAAAGGCGCTGAATGGGATGCATTCATGGTGTATACGAAGCGCGTATGGTTCTCGAATGGTATCCATCACCATTACAGTATGTCCAAAATCACTCCTGAGTTTTCACAAACTTATTTTCAGAGCTTGTTGAACGCAACAGAGTACAATTTGGATCCAAAAATTCAAGTGGCCATGTTCGATCCGGAAGTGGATAACAAGAAAGTAAACCTCGACCCAAATAAAGGATTACTCTTAGCCTCCGCAACGAATTTCTACGATCCGGAAGTAACGGAATCAGAAGTAGATGCCTTTTATGCTGGAATGATGGCGAGTGCTGAGAATAAGGCGGTATCATTCGGGCTCAACTCAAAAATCATCAAGAATGAAGACGGTCAGTTAGAGGAATCGGTTTGGAAAATAGACGGTATGTACGGATCGGCTATTGAGCAAATTGTATACTGGCTTGAAAAAGCCGCTAATGTTGCTGAAAACGAAGCCCAAGAAAAAGCGCTTCGATTACTCATTGAATACTACAAAACAGGAGACCTCGAAACATGGGATGAGTACAACGTCGCGTGGGTAGAAGCCACAGAAGGCGATATCGATTACATCAATGGATTTATTGAAGTGTATAACGATCCAAAAGGATATAGAGGGAGTTACGAGAGTATTGTGGAAATCAATGACTTCGACGCCTCTGAGCGTATGGCCGTAGTGGCTGAAAATGCTCAATATTTTGAGGATAACAGTACCATTATGGACGAGCATAAAAAAGCGAATGTGGTCGGAGTTAGCTATAAAGTAGTGAACGTAGCGGGTGAATCAGGCGACGCCGCTCCAAGTACTCCAATTGGTGTGAACTTGCCGAATGCCAACTGGATTCGCGCGCAACACGGCTCTAAATCGGTTAGCCTCGGAAACATTGTAGGGGCTTATGAAGCTGCGGCTGGCAAAGGCTTTCTAGAAGAGTTCGTTTACGAAGAAGAAAAAAGAGAGCGTATTAAGGAGTACGGAAAACTAGGTTCAAAAATGCATACCGCATTGCACGAGGTTATTGGACATGCTTCCGGTCAATTGAACGAAGGTGTAGGAACGCCCAAAGAAACCTTGAAGAATTATGCGAGCACTCTAGAAGAAGCACGTGCCGATTTAGTGGCACTTTATTTCATCATGGATCCAAAAATGGTAGAACTAGGCCTAATGCCGAGTCTAGATGTGGGTTTTGCAGAGTACGATTCGTATATGATGAACGGATTAATGACGCAGTTGCGCAGACTAGAAGAAGGTGAAGTATTGGAAGAGGCGCATATGAGAAACCGCCAAATCAATGCCAGTTGGGTATATGAAAAAGGAAAAGCAAACAACGTAGTATCTTATGATGTACACGATGGAAAAACCTACGTGACGATTAACGATTACGAGGCACTTCGTGGTTTGTTCGGAGACCTGTTGCGCGAAATTCAGCGAATCAAATCGGAAGGCGATTATGAAGCTGGCCGTGCCTTGGTAGAAAATTATGGGGTTCAAGTAAATACAGAATTACATGCAGAAGTATTGAAGCGAGCAGAGGCGTTGAATTCGGCTCCTTACAGCGGATTTATTAATCCTGTTATTCGTCCTGGAGGCGAAGGAGAAGAGGCCTACGTAGTGGAATACCCCATGGACTTCACGGAACAAATGATGTATTACGCAGAGAAGTACAGTTTTTTGAAATAAGCGCCCTTTAAGTTTATTCTTCGCTGTGAACCAGTGAATTGAGCATTATTTGGGACGAATAATGGAAATAAAAAAGCCCTCGAAAAATCCATTTCGAGGGCTTTTTTAATGAGGTACGTGGTATTACTTCAGATCAAAACGATCTAGCTCCATCACCTTGGTCCAAGCAGCAGCGAAGTCCTGAATCATTTTTTCATTCGCGTCACTACTGGCGTATACTTCAGCAAGGGCTCTCAGTTCTGAATTAGAACCAAAGATTAAATCGGCCCGTGTGGCCATCCATTTCGTTTCTCCAGTTTTGCGATCTTTTCCTTCAAACAGTTCCTGCGCATCTGAAGTCGGTGCCCATTTGGTACTCATGTCGAGCAGATTTACAAAGAAATCGTTGGTCAATGCACCTGGACGATTAGTCAAAATTCCGTAATCGGAGTTATTGTAATTAGCATCCATTGCGCGCATTCCTCCAACTAATACAGTCATCTCTGGAGCAGACAAAGTCAATAATTGCGCTTTGTCGATTAATAACTCCTCAGTTGTAAGTGTGTAAGCTGTCTCTTGGTAGTTTCTAAAACCATCTGCCATGGGCTCCAGAACTGCCATAGAAGCTACATCTGTTTGCTCTTGACTAGCATCCATACGACCAGGAGAGAAAGGTAATTCTAGAGAATGACCCGCTTTCTTCGCCGCATTCTCTACACCTACATTTCCTCCCAAAACAATTAAATCGGCCATAGAGACTTTCATGTCACCATTGCTGTCATTGAAATCACTTTGAATTTTTTCAAGAGACTTCAAAACTTTAGCTAGCTGCTTTGGATTATTGGCTTCCCAGTTTTTTTGTGGTTCCAGGCGAATGCGCGCGCCATTTGCGCCTCCTTTCATGTCTGAACCTCTGAAGGTCGATGCTGAAGCCCAAGCAGTGCTTATAAGTTCTTGATCTGTTAATCCCGAAGTTCTAATTTGCTTCTTTAATACATCGATGTCCTTATCCGAAACTAGAACGTGGTCTACTGCAGGAATGGGATCTTGCCAAATAAACTCTTCTTCCGGAATTTCAGGTCCTAAGTAAGCTGATTTAGGTCCCATATCGCGGTGAGTTAATTTGAACCAAGCCTTGGCAAAAGCCAAATTGAATTCTTCAGGATTCTCTAAAAAGCGACGTGAAATTTTTCCGTATTCCGGATCAAATCGGAGCGAAAGATCCGTGGTCAACATCGTTGGACGGAGCATTTTTTCTTTGTCAAATGCATCGGGCACCATTACTTCGGGGTCCTTAGCTACCCATTGGTGGGCTCCGGCCGGACTCTTGGTTAATTCCCATTCATTTTCGAAAAGACTCATGAAGAATCCATGACTCCATTCGGTTGGCGTTGCGGTCCATACTACTTCAAGGCCAGAGGTGATGGCATCTGGGCCTTTTCCAGATTTGTAATCACTTTTCCATCCAAATCCTTGTTCTTCAATAGCCGCAGCTTCAGGTTCTGCTCCTACGTGTGAGGCAGGACCAGCACCGTGTGTTTTTCCGAGTGTATGTCCGCCCGCAATAAGGGCGACTGTTTCTTCATCGTTCATACCCATACGACCAAAAGTCTCACGAATGTCTTTTGCGGCGGCAATAGGGTCGGGGTTTCCATTCGGCCCCTCCGGGTTTACATAGATCAAACCCATTTGAACTGCAGCTAACGGACTTTCTAATTCACGATCACCCGTATAGCGTTTGTCTTCAAGCCATTTAGACTCAGGCCCCCAATAAACATTGCTTGCGGGTTCCCATACGTCGGCTCTACCACCGGCAAAACCAATGGTTTCAAATCCCATAGATTCCAAGGCTACATTTCCCGTAAGGATCATTAGATCGGCCCATGAAATTTTACTTCCATATTTCTGTTTAATCGGCCATAATAATCGTCTCGCTTTATCGAGATTCCCGTTGTCGGGCCAGCTGTTGATTGGCGCAAAACGCTGCTGACCTTCTCTCGATCCTCCGCGTCCATCCCCTGTTCTATACGTTCCGGCACTGTGCCATGCCATTCGAATGAATAGAGGCCCGTAATTTCCGTAGTCGGCTGGCCACCATTCTTCAGATTGTGTCATTAAAGCCGTAAGATCGGCCTTCAATGCCGCGTAATCCAGTTCTGTAAAGGCTTCTTCGTAATCGAATTCAGCACCCATAGGGTCAGATAAATTTGAGTTTTGGCGAAGCACACTAAGGTTGAGTTGATTTGGCCACCACTCTCTGTTGGTCTTTGCTTCTTGACTCGTTGCGTTCGGCGCATGGGCGTCGGCCATCGATTGCCCACCATCGAGTGAAAGCGTTTTGCCCGTGACAGGACAAGTCGCTACATTTTCAGTACTCACCTCGGTCTGATTTTGACCAAAAAGAAGAATACCGCTGAACAATAAAACGGATGTAATTAATTTTTTCATGGTTGTTTGGGTTAATGAACTTTATTGATGTGTTATTTCCGTTACGAAGAGACTATTTATAAAGGTTATGTCAAAACTATCTTGATAGATAAAACCTATTAAGTAGTGTTAGAGTCAATAGCAATTAGGTTTTCAGAATTCTTGTTTTTCTTGAACCTCCCACGTATGATCGGCCATGAGTCGCACGGAAGCTACAAATTCCGGAAAAGATTTTGAACGCCCCCATTCATTGGGTCCAATTAAGGACAAGATGTTTTCGTTGTCCTCTTTCCGGTATAAATGGTAGATATGATTGATTTCAGGTTGAAAGCCAATCTCCGCCGAATAAATCATTTCCGAGACCTCTTTTCTTTCTTCGATTGCTTTTGCCTGAACGGCAAGAAGTTCAATTTGCTCTTTTATTTGATTTAGCTGCTGATCCGTCTGTTCGAACATAGCGCTCAAGGCCTTGATGCGAACTTTCTTTTTGTCAACTTTTTCAATTTTAGCACTACCTACATGGTGCGCATACTCCAGTGTGCTGGGCTTATCCGTGATTTTGTCTTCATCGATCGGATTTACAAAGTCTTTTTTCATTCCAATATTCTTTTCGTCCGTTTCGAGATGCTGTGTTCAGCAGTGGTGTGCATAGCTAAAATACGGAAACGTTCTTTTCTAACGGAAGCCCATTTTTGCGCTGCCCAGATTTTTTTTCGCGCCCTTCGGGCCGATTCTTCCACATTGACAATTGGCGCGGGATATTGTTCACCAAGCTTGAATCCATAGAGTTCTTGCTCCATTAAAGTCATGCTCCAAGGTTCGTGAATAAATTCGGTAGGAACGGCTTCTAGTTCCGGAATCCACTCGCGAATAAAATGTCCATCCGGATCATGATCGAGTCCTTGCTTTACCGGATTGTAAAGGCGAACTAAATTAATACCTGTGGTTCCAGCCTGCATTTGAAGTTGTGGAAAGTGAATGCCCGGTTCAAAATCGAGAAATACATTTGCTAAATGGGGCGCACCTCTCTGCCACGGTTGCCATAGATGGTGGGTTAGAAAGCTGACGAGCATTGCCCGCATTCGAAAGTTGAGGTATCCAGTGGTATTGAGCGAGCGCATGCAAGCATCGACCATAGGAACTCCTGTTTCGCCTTTTTTCCAAGCTTCGACCCAATCGGCCCGATAGGGCTTTTTCAAATTTTTAAACCCGCGATTGATATCTCCGAACTCCATGCGACATTCACTTTCGAATTTTTGAATGAAATGGCAATGCCAATGGATACGCGAAATAAAAGCGCTTAAATTCCTTTTGTTTCCCTTTTTCCAAGCAGCCCTTGCGGCCTGATATACCTGTCGAACACTGATAGTGCCCCAGGCTAAATGCACACTCAATCGAGAACAACTTTCTACAGCTAACCCGGGTTTTCCAATGTGATTTCGATAAGAACGACTGCGCTCCTTTAAAAAACTTCCCAATCGCTCATGAGCAGCCTTTTCACCGGCAGGTTGATAGCCTGTAGGGTATTGGTTCCACTGCGATTCTTGTTCCTTTGGTAAAGGTATTAAAAGTCCGGTGGGCACTTTCGACCAAATGGCATTTTTCCAGTCCGGATTTTTTCGCGGAGCACTCATCAACGCACGCCATTCGACGTCCCAGTCGGTTCTGTTTTTTCGGCCTCGAGTTACCCCTTGTTGACGGTATTCAATCCATTCGATTGAATTCTTCCGACAAAATTCAGCGACTTTTTTATCTCGTTCATAGGTGCTTTTCAAACCCGACTCTTGATGCGAAAACAAACGATTGAATATCCCCTGTGCATAAAGTACACTGAGGACCGAACAGACTTCGCCATAAGCTACATACGCCTCACCGCCATGATCCATCACTCGCTGCTTGAATTCCTTGAAAGATGCCCACATAAATTGCCAATGTCGAAGGCTCATCTCGGGATGATCAATAAGTGAAGGCTCCACAATCCAAACAATTAAGTTTGCCTCACCCGTTTCAATGGCTCTGTAAATGGGTTCGTGATCGCGCGTTCTGAAATCGCGTTTTAGCCAAATGAGATTCACAGTTGATCTATGTTTTCCAGCACCCATTGAGCCCGATCTCGGATCTGATTTCGCTGTTCCGGATCCATTCTATCCAGATTCCGGTACGCCATGCCAATGCGCGGATTCTTTTTGAACTCATTTTCGTGTCGTTCATAAAAGTTCCAGTACAAACTGTTAAAAGGGCAAGCGTTTTCACCTACTTTCTCTTTGTAGTTATAGGCGCAACCGGAGCAGTAGTTGCTCATTTTGTTCACGTAGTTCGCACTTGAGTTATAGGGCTTGGTCCCTACAATCCCGCCGTCTGCGAATTGACTCATACCGCGGGTGTTCGGCATTTCGACCCACTCAATCGCATCGATGTATATCCCCAAGTACCATCGGTCTAGTTCGTCGGGGTCGATTCCCGCGAGCAAACCAAAATTACCAGTGATCATCAACCGTTGAATATGATGGGCGTAGGCTTCGTCTAAGCTTTGAGTAACGGCGTTTTTAACGCAATTCATTTTGGTTTTTCCGTCCCAAAAGTAGGAGGGGAGTTTTCTTTTGGCATTTAAGAAATTCATGGTTCCAAACTCGGGCATATGCGCCCAATAGATTCCCCGCATGTATTCGCGCCACCCAATGATTTGTCGAACAAAACCTTCGATTTGATTGAGTTCAATATCTTCCCTTTGGCGATATTCCTGAATACACCGCTGAACAACGGTCATGGGCGATATCATTTTTATATTTAGCGCAAAGCTGAGTCTACTGTGGTACAGCGACCAGCCCCTCGTGTCCATAGCGTCTTGATAGGTTCCGAAAAGGGGCAATAGGTTCACAGCAAAATAATCGAGTAGCTCAAGCGCCTCACGGCGCGATGTGGGCCATTTAAAAGAAGAGGGGTCAATATTCCCAATAGTACTTACTCCTTCGGCGCGAATCATTCGTACAAGTTCATTTACGTCTAAGTCAAACTCTAAAGCCTCGGGAACCGGGGCGTTTTTAGGTAGTTTTTTCCGATTGGCGCCATCGTAATTCCATTTGCCGCCCTCGGGCTGGTCACCAATCATTAAGAGTCCGTGCTTTTTGCGCATCGACCGGTAAAACGACTCCATTAAATACGACTTCTTTCCATTGAAAAAATTGCCAAGGGTCGATCTTTCCGTTAGGAAATGCTCCGTGTCAACTGAAAAAACTTCACATTCCAGATTTTCCGCTAAATCAGTGAAGATTTTATCCAATCGATACTCATCAGGAAGTTGATATTCAAAGCGCTCGAAAGCGAATTCACTCAGAAGGTTCTGAATGTTTTTTTCAAAACCAGCGTTATCCGGGTCGTCGAGCTTGTAGTACCGGACTCGGTGACCCGCCTTGGTCAAGGCCTCAGCGAAATTCCGCATGCATGAGAAAAACCCAATCACCTTTTGGATATGATGTGGGGCATAATCTGTTTCCGACCGTGTCTCCATCATTGTGTAGAGGACGTCGGGGTCTTTTGACTTGAACCAGGAGTGGTCGGCGTTGAGTTGATCGCCAAGTATGAGCCGAAGCGTTTTCATAGTTTGAAAACAGTTCTAAAATAGGATAGTTTATTGATTCGATCGAAACATCGTATTCGAGCGGTAGAAAGTAGTTTTGAGTTAGGGTGCTCCGCATGAATTCAATGAACTACACGCATGCAATTCGCGTTCAAAGGAGAGTTTAAGATCATTCAAGATCAGAAAAGCATTCATTCAATGAGAATTTGGGGTATCGATTATGGGAGTAAATTGGCGGGAACCACTTCGGTGGCTTCTATCGAAATGGACTTTGAGAATGGTGAGCTCAGAAATCATAATAAGAAATGCTTGGTCACTTTGAGCTCAACCGTGAAAAAACAAGATGCCGACGCGTTTATCCTCGAGCTAGCGAGAACGGATAAGCCTAAACTTGTTTTCCTCGATGCGCCGCTCAGTCTTCCCAAAGCTTATTTCGGAGACGGAACAGATTACTTTTACCGACCCGTTGACCGATTGGTAGGTGCAATGTCGCCCATGTTTTTGGGCGGACTCACAGCGCGAGCGATGCAGCTATGCCATCACCTAAAGAAGCATGATTCAGGTTTATTCATTCAAGAAACTTATCCCAAAATTCGAGCACAGCATTTGCTTTTAATTGAAAAG
>CBFHRK010000072.1:0-8997 GCA_965658225.1 Flavobacteriales bacterium
ACAATATCACTCGCCGAGTTCGTTCCCGAATCATGAACCTTCATAGAATGAGGCGCACTCTGGAACTGCTCCGAAGATACATCCGTATCCTCCGTTCCTGCTGCTCCACCCCAACTGTTCCAATCCGTTGTTTGAGCATCTAAATTACCCGCTGTATAAGCATCGAAATTATCGCACGACTGTACAAACGTTGGATCTTCGCCAAAGACAAAGTTATCCAGCGCTAAATCGTTTTCGAATGCAAAACCATTTGCATCGTCAACTTCTAACTCGAACATCACTTCAATAACATTCGATGAGTTCGCGTAGCCCGTTAATGGAACAATCAAACTATTCCATTGATTTCCTTGATCTCCGTATTGAGCAAACAAAGTATCCAATGTGCTGGTCGTAGGGTTCATCGCCATAACGCGGAACCATCCCATACCTGCTCCATATTGGTGATAATCAAAGCTCAAGGCTGGGAAGAACAGACCCGTTACATCCAACTGCGGAGAGGTAATCCTCGCCTTTTGACCAGCAATAGATCCAGAAGTCTCTACGTAGATATAATAAGTGCCATCACTCGCGCTAGAGGGCCCTGTTGCCGTTGAAGTCGTACTTCCACTAAATACAATCCAGTCCCGCTGATCATTAGGATCATTGATCCAACACTGGCTAATACTGTTTCCTTCAAAACTGTCTGACCATGGAGCCGCAATAGGCGCGCAATCTGTGTTACATGTAGCCGTTCCTACCCAGTTACTGAAATCAACGCCATTCGGACACTGCTCACGTACATAAAAATCGTAGCTAGTCGACGGACTAAGTCCAGTTACGTTGAACGGATTCGAGGTCGCCGTTACTACCGTTCCCGTTCCTGGGGCAAACCCGGCAGGACCATACTCAATTTCCCACGATGTAGCTCCAACCGTTCCTTCGGTCCAACCCACTTCAATTGAAGAGGTGGTACTTACACCTGTACAAGAAATAAAGGTCGGATTCGTACACAACGGTGGCGTGTTTACAGAGAAATTATCAACGAACACATCAATATCCTCAGAACTCAACGTTCCTTGTGTAGTTCCGTAATAACCGATTTTAATGACCCCAGAATACGCAGCTAACGAATGTGCGTAATTTGAACCAGGTGCCGTAAGTGGATTACCAATGTGGTAGGCCGCAATTTGATTACTGCGGTTCCAAGTGGCGCCATTATCAGTGGATACTACAATGATCAATGAATCACCAGGACCCCATATCGCTGGCACAAGGGATTGAGCGTACTCTGTTGCAGCACCATCCCATGTCAATTCCCAGTTGTGGCCTGGAGCGCCTAAATCAATCGATGGAGAGAACATCCATTCGAAAAAGTTCTGAGAGAACAGATTCGTACGTGCAGAGGGAGAACCACCCGCTACATTCTCATAGGTGTCCTGAATCCAGTTACTACTTGAACTAGTAAATACCGTGGGTTCTCCTAATATACCATCTCCTTCGGTCCATCCATCATTCGGTGGATAACCATTGTCAAAGTCTTGTAAATACGGTGGGGCGATGGCCGTATTCGTAGAGGCCGGACCCGCCCAGAAAGAATTCGCTCCTCCCGTAGGACACACTTCATTCACATAAAAATGATAGCCCGTACCACCCATTAATCCGGTAATGTTTGAAGTAGTACTGGTTGCGGGTACAATCGCAATAGGTCCGTTTGCCGATCCAATAGCAGAGTCAGGACTAAATCCTGGTAATCCGTAAGCCACATTCCACGCTGTTCCTCCTTGGCCCGTCCAACTAAAATCAACAGCAGAAGAACTTGTAGCCGTCGCAGTTAAACCGGAAGGTAATGGGCAAGGAGAGCCACTTCCGACAAACACGTCGTCAATAGCGAATCGAGAATCAAAACCCGTCATATTGTTTCTCCATGCAAACTGAATGGTTTGGTTCGCATACGCTTGCAAGGACACTTCAAAGTAGAACCATGGATCCGTCTGAGCTGTTTGCTGTTGCCCTACAATGGAGTCAAGAATAACCCAACCCGATCCGGTATTCACCTCGATATAGGTAGTTCCCATGTTACCACCATAGGCATGGTAGTAAAAACCAAGCGCTGGATTCGTAACACCCGTAATATCTACTTGAGGACCTTCAACACGAGCCAATTGACCTAAACTGAAATTATATTCTGAGTATAAATACTGACCAGAACCCGAAGTGTGATCATTACTTGGACCTGTATTTCCAGGGAAGGTTTGCGTTGCACCTACGACCCAAACATTGTCGTTAAACCCTCCTAAATAAGGACGTAAATCTCCTCCCCAACAAGGCGATGCCATTCCGGGGAATGCATTTGACCACATGGCACTGTCAAAATTCTCGACGTACGGCGCGGTAAATGCATTACACAATGTGGTTACATTTACTGGCCCAGTGTAAAAACTAGTATCGGTTCCGGTTTGACAAAACTCGCGGACATAAAAATCGTATTCGGTTGAAGCCGCTAATCCTGTAACTGTGTAGGGATTTGAAAATGCACCTACTACCGTACCAGTACCCGTACCCGGTGTAAACCCGGGTGCTCCATACTCCACCAACCAAGCAAAGGCACCGGAAGTTCCAGGAGTCCATGTAAGTTCAACGGAGTTGGACGTCGTGGTACCTGTTGCAGAGAACAGAGTCGGTGAGGAACATGCCGGCGGTATGTCTACGCGGAAGTTATCAATGAAAATATCAATGTCTTCGTTAAATACTGTCGACTCCGCATAAAATGCAAATTGAATCGTTCCGGTAAAACCACTGAGCGAAGTTGAATAATTTCCACCCGGTAGGGTGAGCGGATTAGAGGAATTAAAATCGAATAGCGAATTGCTGCGGTTCCAAGTAATACCACCGTCGGTACTATAAAGTACTTTTAACGAATCGTCGGTGCCCCATATCGCTGTGGATGTTGAACTAAAGAACTCCGTAGCCGCAGCATCAAAAATCAATCCCCAACTGTTTGGTGCCGAGCCCAAATCAAAATTTGGTGAAATCAGCCATTCATTTTGACCATCCGTGTAGAGGTTCAACTCCGCAGAAAGAGAAGCACCCGTGACATTCTCGTATGGGTTATTCACCCACCACGTACTTCCCGGAGCGACCGAAGAAGGATTTGCAGCAAGACCACTTCCAAGCGACCAACCCGGAGGTGGATTCGTTCCCGCATTAAAGTCTTGCGTATAAGGAGGAGAAAAGGCGGTAAAGAAACTTGCCGGTCCATTCCAAATACTCGTATCAGGACCACACATAGAACGAACAAAAACGAAGTACTGTGTCGAAGCCATCAAGCCCGTTATTGCCGCACTTGGTGCAGTCGTTGCCGTTCCTGATCCGGTCGGAGCAGTAGAGGTTGTACTCACTACATATTCATAACCGTTCGCTGGGGCTGGAGAAGGTGCGGGCCAAGAGATATTAGCCGTTGTTGTTCCTGTGCTTCCTGCGGTGATTCCCAAGGGAGGAATACAGCCACCTAAGAAGCCTGTGAACTCTACTGTTGTCGTTTGACAAAGAGATAAACCCGTACAAGCTGCCGTCTCAGTCCAATGTACTCGATAAGCACCCGTACCCGCAATTGTCGCGGCATATGGAGCCGGTCCGTGCCCAATAACGTTATTCAAAGCATCAGTGACTGTTGCATAGCCTGTCGCGCCTGAAGCATTATCCGTAATTTGAAATGTGTAGATCCCAGGGAAATTCACAGTGATATCGGAATACTCACCAATTGAGTAATTACAAGTACTGATTGTTAACGCAGGAGTTGAGTTCTGATCAATTGTAGTAACTCCAAATGGAAAAAGAGTTGTATTAATACACTGTGCCTCAGCGCTTTGCCAAGAAAAAAGGCCCGCCGCCAATAAAAATAGAGCAGCGCCTTTCGAAAGTAATTTTTTCATCATAATAGTCTATTGGGTATGAGTAGGTTTAGAAAAGACAATCCCAAATATGACGAATTAGTTAATACAAAATCAAAAAAACATCATTTTTTTCCATCGTACCTTTACCCCGTGAATAAGTCGATTGCAATCTTGTTATCCATCGTGCTAGCTGTTTCCTGCGCGCAGCCGGGTTCTCCAACGGGCGGACCTAAAGACGTGGAGCCTCCAATGGCACTTACCGCCGAACCAGAGAACGGGAGCATACTCTTCAATTCGAAGCGTATAGAGGTAGAATTCAATGAATATCTCACCCTAAAGAATGTTTCTCAAGAATTACTCGTTTCTCCTCCACTGTCAAATGACCCAGACATCTACACAAAAAAGAAATCGCTCATTATCGATCTTGAAGGAGCCCTGCGCGATAATACCACCTATACCTTCAACTTTGGCAATGCAATCACCGATCTTACCGAAGGTAATGCAGCCGAAACCTATAAATATGTATTCTCAACGGGCGACTACATAGACTCGCTCACAATTAAAGGAGTTATTCGCAATGCTTTTACCGGTCAGCCAAGCGCCGGATTTACCGTTTTGCTTTATGGCGGCCTCGATACCGTTTCCGTTCCTTTAGACTCGCTACCGGCACTTCGCCGCCCCGATTATGCCAGCCGTACAAACGAGAATGGCGAATTCCTTCTCGATTATCTTCGGGCCGATGCATACCGTCTTTTTGCGGTGGCCGACGGAAATCGAAATTACCTATACGATTTGCCCACCGAAGAAATTGCGTTTCTGCCTGACCCCATTTCGGCGGGCGATACCAATATTATTTCCCTGCGCAGTTTCATTTCCGATCCCGACCCTCAATTTTTGCGGGCGCGCCAAATTTCGGCAGTAAGCATTGGGTTTTATACTCTTGGCGGCCTGCGGCCGGATGTGACCCCCCTGCCTTTGAATCCGCTCGACACCTTTTTTACCGTACCAAGCGCTACGGATACCCTCATAGGATTTCTTCGGCCCGATCACGGATACGACAGCCTTCTGTTTTTAGTCAAAACAGACACCCTTATTGATACTGCTCAAGTTTCATGGCGCGTTCGAGAAATCCCAGAAACACCGTGGAAATTATCCCCTGCGACCGGCGTATGGAATACCTTCGACACCCTCGCTTTAATGAATGATTTACCCATCGACTTTGTTGATCCGTCGAAATTCAAGATTCGTGTTGACAGCATCGACATTCCAACTGATATTGAAAAAAATAATGCTTTTAGTGTCCAAGGAAAAGTGAATCGCTCTTATGGAAAAAGCTACATGGTTCAGGTACTGCCCGGAGCTGCGGGTACTGTGCGCGACACCCTGAGCGATACCTTAACCGCCATCCTCAATTATCCTGCGAAAGAAGACCTAGGGCTCTTGAACGTGCTTTGGACGCTTCCGGCCGAGAAGGCCGTATTTCTGGAACTACTCAGTGAAAAAAATGTGGTTCTCTACAAAAAATCGTTTGCAGCACAAGCTTCCGAAAAAGAAGAAATCACTACTTTTCCGGACCTTCCACCGGGTAGTTATCGGCTGCGCCTCGTCGATGATTCCAATGGAAACGGAAGGTGGGATCCAGGGAATTATTGGACCAACGAAAGCAGTGAATTCGTTTATTACAGCGAAACCCTGCTGAACGTTCGAGCCAATTGGGAATTAGATTATGAACTGTTATTGAAAAATGAATAAATGAAAAAAGGAATCCTCCTCGTTGTATTTTGCGCACTTACTACCGTCAGTTTCGCGCAGAAAAAAAAGGGTAAAGTAGCTGAACAACAAGAATTAGAAAAAGATGCCATAACTTATGTAGTGTTGCAGGCAATAGAAATGCCAAATTTTGACGCTATGGCCGATTTCCAGAACAAAGAGATGGAGAAAAACCCTGAGCTTCAAATGAAAGTGGCTATGGAATTAATGGGCGAAACTCGTTTCCAATTCAGCGTTTTAGACCGTTCAAGTGAGAACTCAGAGATTTTTCAATCTAGCATAGAGCGAGCAGAAGATTTGTCTACGGCGCTCAATATTTTTGGAAAATTAGGCTACGAAGTTGAATCGGCATATGCTCTTGAAAAGAACGGACTAACTGTCCATTATTTCGTTTTTGCCAAAGAAAACGACTAATCAAAGAATCGTAAACCGGTCCTGATCCGGTAAAAAAGAAAGCTTTTCACGAACCCGCACTAGGTCCGATTTGACCAAAGTGTGGGTTTTTTCGTTTGTTTCCCCTTCGGCAAATTCAATCAACTCTTTCCCCATCGCGTCAAATAATCTGCTGTCGCCCGTATACTCAAAACCCTTACCGTCTTTACCTACTCGGTTAACCCCAACCACATAACTTTGGTTTTCAATGGCTCGAGCCTCCAATAATTTGCGCCAAGCATCGGCCCGTTTACTCGGCCAATTAGCCACATACATCAACAAATCGTAATCGGCACCGGCAGCTGCATCCCAGCCGTTCCGACTCCAAACTGGAAACCGCAAATCGTAGCATATCATTGGGCAAATTTTCCATCCCTTGTAATCGACGATTAAGCGCTCATCACCCGACTGAAAATAATCTTGCTCATTGGCCAAGGTGAAAAGATGCCGTTTATCGTAGAATTCTACTGACCCATCTGGAGTTACCCAAAGCAACCTGTTGTATAAGCCCGTATCTGTTTTAATAAGAACGCTACCGCAAATAGCCCCACCAAGTTGCTCCGATTGCTGCTTCATCCACTGAACAGTAGGCCCATCCATTTCTTCCGCCAAATGAGCACAAGTCATACTAAAACCGGTGGTAAACATTTCCGGCAATACCGCAACATCAACATCCTTTAAGGTTTTGAAAAGTTCGGTAAACCGATCTCTATTCGCGGCCGGATCTTCCCAATCCAGTTCGCTTTGAATCAACACAATATTCAATTCATTCTCTATCATAAAGCCTTTAGCAATTTAAGTGCACTGCGCAGTGTATCGTCCTTTTTGGCAAAGCAGAAACGGATCACCTTTTGATCTAATCCGTTCGGATAAAAAACGCTAATCGGTATAGCGGCCACACCCACTTCTTTGGTGAGCCATTCCGAAAAAGCAATATCGTTTAAGTCGCTAATTTTCTCATAACCCACCGCTTGGAAATAACTGCCCGAACTAGGGAGGTAACTAAACTTCGTCTCTTTCAAGCCTTCTAAAAATAAATCGCGTTTCCCTTGATACAATCCCGAAATATTCGTCCAGCTGCTCGAATTTTTCAACCACTCCGCCAGCGCCCATTGCGAGGGATGATGCACCGAAAAGGTAACATACTGATGCACTTTTCTGATTTCGGTGGTTAAGGCCTTCGGGGCAATGGAATACCCAATTTTCCAACCGGTAGCGTGAAAGGTTTTGCCAAAGCTAAAAACGGCAATTGATCGCTCTCGCAATTCCGGATCATTGAGTACCGTAAAATGGGGCTCCTTGTCGAATACAATGTGCTCATATACCTCATCGCTCAGCACTAAAATAGACGTGCCGCGCACGATATTCTTGAGTTCTTCTAAGTCCTCTTTTTTAAACGACCTCCCGGTCGGATTATGAGGGTTATTGACAATAATCATCCTCGTGCGTTCAGTAACACAATCGCGGACCTGCTGCCAATCCATCGCAAAATTGGGCGCCAACATAGGCACGTAGATCCCCTTTCCACCGGAGAGTTCAATACTTGGGCCGTAACAATCGTAGGCGGGCGAAAACAAAATCACCTCATCGCCCGCACCAACAAAAGCGGTAATAGCGTTAAAAATGGCCTGAGTCCCGCCGGCAGCTATGGTAATTTCGGTGCCCGGATCAATCTCGATGGAATAATCGTGCGCATATTTCGCGGCCACTGCTTCACGGAGCGAAAGTAAACCCGGCATGGGTGCGTATTGGTTGTGACCGTCGCGCACCGCCCGAGCAACCAATTCTGTGAGTCCGGCAGCCACTGGGAAGTCGGGATAACCCTGGCTTAAATTGATCGCATTGTACTCATTTGCCATCGCCGACATCGTCGCAAAAATGGTGGTGCCGACAGAAGGTAATTTAGATTCTAGCTGATAAGGTAACTCCATGCTTGAAAGATAGGAAATCACAATTGCAGTTAAAGCTCACGAAAACCTGTTTTTCATCGTATTTGTAATCACTAACTTTCGCTTTAGAAATTAACTATGCCCTACTCTATTTCCAAAGAAGATATCGAAAAAGCCGCTTCCGTCCTCAACGGACGGATTCACAGAACGCCAATTTTAACCTCTTCTGCCCTCGACAAAATGACGGGAGCAAACTTGTTTTTCAAGTGTGAGAATTTTCAGAAAATCGGTGCGTTCAAGGCACGCGGAGCAACCTATGCGGCAAGCACGCTAACCGACGACGAACGATCGGCCGGATTCTGCACACACAGCTCCGGCAATCACGGTCAGGCCGTTGCCTGGGCAGCCCAGCAGTACAGCGTTCCAGCCTATATCGTAATGCCGAGCAATGCTCCGGAAGTTAAAAAACGGGCCGTTCGAGGTTATGGAGCCGAAGTTATTGAGTGTACGCCAACCTTGGCTGCGCGGGAATCCACGCTTCTCGAAGTACAAAAAAATACGGGCGCTTACTTCTTACATCCGTACAACGATTTGCGCATCATAACGGGTCAAGCCACCTGCGCAAAAGAGCTTATTGAAGATACAGAGGTGCTCGACTTTATTATCCCGCCGGTAGGCGGTGGCGGCCTAGCGGCCGGATCGTGCCTGAGCGCATACTACTTTTCCCCTAATACTAAAGTTATCGGCGGCGAACCCTCCGGAGCTAGTGATGCATACCGCAGCTTGGAAGCGAGGAAACTGATTCCTTTGACCAAAGCCGAAACCATAGCGGACGGACTCCGAACTTCATTAGGGCATCATAATTTTGCCATTTTACAGCCGCTCATGGAGCGAATTATTCTCGTTAATGACGACGAAATCAAGGCAGCCATGCGCCTTATTTGGGAGCGATTAAAAATCATTATTGAACCCAGCTGCGCGGTTCCTTTAGCGAGCGTAATAAAAGAACCCGATGCTTTTCGCGGGAAAAACAT
>CBFHRK010000073.1:0-4587 GCA_965658225.1 Flavobacteriales bacterium
TTGTTTTGGAAAAAGCCTTCTTCAATCATGTGCGCTAGCAGTGGCGTAGCCATCGAATGAACCTCCATTTCTGGGTACCGGGCTCTGAGTTTCTTTTCATATACCGCGCTGCGAATGGTCGTTCTTGTTCCAATAACGCCAATAACGGCCTTCTCGGCCGGATTAATGGCGTTCACCACAGGGTCAATAACATTGAAAATAGGCACATCTGGATGGGTTTCTCGGACAAAGTCAAAAGCCACTGCTGATGCCGTATTACAGGCAATGACAATTGCCTTGCACGGATAATCAACCAAGAACTTGGAAATACCAAGGGCGTACTCACGGACCGATTTAGAGGGTTTTTCCCCGTACGGAAGATGCAATGTATCACCGTAGTATATAATAGACTCGTTGGGAAGCTCCTTGCGCAACGCACTTGCCACGGTGAGTCCACCAATGCCCGAATCGAAAATCCCTATAGGAAGTTGCTTTTTCACCTGGCTAAAATATAAAAGCCCCCCGTATATCATACGGAGGGCTTTACAATCTACCCGTTAGGGTAAAGAAATATTATAATCCCATTTTGGTTTTAACCGCGGGCATGATGTCGTTACCGCCACCGTCGTAAATTACGTTACCCTTAGACTGTGAGCTATCGAGGATATAGGCAAAGCCACCTTCATTAGCCACTTCCGTGATCGCATTCTGAGCCTTCTCTAATACCGGTGTAAGCAATTCAATTTCCTTTGCTTGCAAATCTTCTTGCGCCTTTTGACGGTACTCCTGAATTCTCTGATCTAAATCTTGAATCTCTTTGTACTTCGTCTCTTTAGACAATTCAGTCATTACCGACTCGTTTGCACGGAAGTTGTTCACTTTCGTTTGCAATTCCGTTTGCATATCGGTTAAGTCGGCCTCCAACGAAGAAGCGTACGCTTGCAAAGACTGCTCAGCAGCTTTCGTTTCTGGCATCAAAGTGATCAATTCATCTACGTTGATGTGTCCAACTTTAGAAGCCTGCCCTTGCACACCTAAAGTTCCGACCATCATCAAAAGGCCTAATGCCAATGTTTTCATTCCCGTTTTCATTATATGTATCGTTTAGATTCTGATTTTAAGAGCTGCAAAGAAAATCTTTTTCCTCGGCACACCCAAATGCTTTTTAATTAATAACCGTAGCCCAATTCGTCGAGTATTCGGTCACTTAGGTCGTATTTTGGATCCGCATAAAGCATACGCAATTCACTCGACCGATCAAATATAACCGCGTAATTTCCTCTTTCCGCCAATCCTTGAATTGCGTTGTAGATTTGATCTTGAATCGGCTTAATTAATTCAAGTCGTTTATTAAAAAGATCGCCTTGCGGTCCGAATCGCTTTTGCTGCAATTCTTTCGCTTCGGTTTCCTTGCGCAGGATCTCTTTCTCACGCGCTTCCTTCATTTGATCGGTAAGTAGAATTCGCTCCATTTTGTACGCTTCGTACATCCGGTCAATTTCACCGTACTTTTCTTCAATTTCCTTCTGCCATTTCGCAGACAAGTCGTTCAATTGCGTTTGCGCTTGATCATAATCCGGTATGTTTTTCAAGATATACTTGGTATCAACATATCCGAACTTCTGCGCTTGTACTGGAGCACTCAACAAAATACCCGCCAAAGCGATAAGTACTATTCCTATTTTCTTTTTCATACTAGAATTGTTGTCCTAAAATAAAGTGGGTTTGCCATCCTGACGGAGGTCCAAAAGGCGAAGCAATCGGATCGTATCCATATCCGAAGTCAACCCCTAACATTCCAAACATCGGCATAAAGATCCGAACACCAAATCCCATCGAACGCTTGATATCAAAAGGTTTGAATTCGCGGAAATCACCCCATGCATTTCCTCCTTCAGCAAAGACCAGACCATAAATAGTTGAATTTGGATTTAGCGTTAAAGGGTAACGCATTTCAAGGGTAAACTTGTCAAAGATCACACCTCCCGTACCAGGTGATACGGCATTGTTTGGATAACCTCGCAAGCCAATTACCTCGCGTCCGTCGAGCACAAACCCTTGAAGTCCATCCCCTCCAACATAGAATCGTTCAAAAGGTGAATACCCCCATTCCCGATTGTATTGGCCTAGGAAACCAAATTGTATTTGGGTTTTGAAAACCAAATCACCAATGATTCGCGTGTACCACTCTGCATTGAATTTCCATTTGTGGTACTCAATGAACTTGTATTTCACTTCTGGTTCAACCGTCTCCCAATCTTCATCGATAAGAAGTGAGAAGGGTGGAGTAATTTGCGCAGTAATAGAAAAGTTCGAACCTCTTCTTGGATAGATAGGCTGATCGATACTACTACGTCCTAAAATGATTTTTAAGTTGAAGTTGTACGACTGACCATCGGTATAACCCAAGGCAAATAGGTTACGATAATTATAAAGGTCGTATTGCTGCAGGTTAATTCCCGTGTATAGCGTGAAGTAATCATCGGGCCATTTCAATCGACGGCCAATCCCCGCCCCAAAGCCGGTAATACTCAACTGTTGACGATCCGGATCGTCGCGCGGTAATCCCGTAGGGTTTTGCCGTGAATGGTAAAACGATACTGTTAATGAGTTTGGCTTTTTCCCTCCTAACCAAGGCTCCGTAAAGCTGAAGTTATACGATTGGAAAAAGCGACCATTCGATTGCGCCCTTAGGCTAATTCGTTGACCATCACCCTGAGGAAGCGGGTCCCATCCGTTTTCGCGGAACATCTGTTTGGTACTGAAATTGTCGAAAGTAACTCCAAACGTACCCACAATTCTTCCAGCTCCCCAACCACCTTGAAGCTCGATCTGACTCGTCGACCGCTCAACTACCGCGTACTCAATATCCACCATGCCCGTTTCTGGATCTGGCTTGGGATTTGGTACAATTTGTTCGGGGTCAAAATATCCAAGGTTTGCCAATTCACGCGTCGTACGCATGACATCCGTTCTGCTGAACAACTGGCCGGGCTTTGTTCTGATTTCACGCATAATCACGTGATCATTTGTTCGTGTATTACCGGTTACATACACTCGGTTAATACGCGCAGGTTGCCCTTCTCGGATTCGCATTTCCAAGTCAATAGAATCGTTTTCAGCATAAATTTCTACTGGTCGGATATCGAAGAAGAGGTGACCCTCATCCATATATAACGAGGTGATGTCGTTTCCTTCCATAGAGCCGAATAGGCGCGACTCCAGCCTTTGCTGATCGTAGACGTCGCCTTTATTAATATCTAATATTCGACGGAGTTCTTCATTCGTATATTTCGTATTTCCGAGCCAATTAATATCTCTGAAATAGTACTTATTTCCTTCATCGATCCAGATCTCTAAATTCACCGATTCTTCTCGGTTCGCGTAAAGAGAGTCCTTCACCACATAGGCATCGCGGAACCCTTTGGTATTGTAGTAATTGATGATTTTTTGAAGATCTTCTTTGTACTCCGCCTCCAGGAATTTCGACGATTTGAAAATTCGAGCAATCCCCATTTGCTTCGTATTTTTCATTGTCGCACGGAGTTTTTTCTCTTCTAACTCAGTATTCCCATGAAAAATGATATTCTCAATTTTAATTCGCGGACCTTTTGTAATGGCGATATCCAGAATCATCCCATTTTCTTCCGTTGAATCGCGCTGTTGCTCTACATCAATTCGAGCGTTCAAGTATCCTTTGTCAACATAGTAGTTCTTGAGCTGATTCTGAGTAGAAACGATCAAGTTCTCGTTGACTACCTTACCTCGGTTGAGTTGAATAAGCTCTCTCAAATCATCGATGCGCGACTTCTGAACGCCCGTGAACGAGAACTTCGATAATCGTGGTAGTTCTTTTAGATAGATTTCGAGGATTACAACCTCATCATTTTTAATCTCTTTAATCGAAATAGCGATTTCATCGAACAGCTTTTGATCCCATAACTTTTCGATCGCCTTTGTAATTCGCTCTCCCGGAATTTCAATCTTGTCTCCGACTGCCAGTCCGCTCAAAAGAACGACTACATTTCGGTCTAAGTTTTCAGATCCCGCTAGCGTAATATCGCCTATTTCGTAGGTCTTTTGTACCGAATAATCGAGCCCTTCTTGCGCCTTCGCGGCGCGATGACTAACTGCGAAAACAACACATACCAAGAAAAATCTTTTCAAAAATCCTTTCACCTTTTCTCTTGTATTTGCTCACTCGTTTTGCCAAATCGGCGTTCTCTCTTTTGATAGTCAAGTAAGGCCATATAAACATCTTCTTTACGAAAATCGGGCCACAGGGTCGGTGTAAAATACAGTTCTGTATAGGCTATCTGCCACAACAAAAAGTTACTGATTCGCGACTCTCCGCTAGTTCGAATCAATAATTCCGGATCTGGATATGCAGCGGTATTCATGTGATCTGATATACACTCTTCCGTAATATCTTCTGCGTTTAATTCCCCGCTCCTTGCTTTCTCGGCAATACTGCGAATTGCTTGCGTCATTTCCCAACGAGCACTGTAGCTTAATGCAAGAATTAAATCCATGTGTTCGTTGTTCTCCGTTTGCTCCATCACCTCCATCAGCTCGCGGTATCCATCGGGCGGTAACGCCGATAAATCG
>CBFHRK010000073.1:4685-5344 GCA_965658225.1 Flavobacteriales bacterium
CGCACATGTTTCAACCGTTTCTCGTACTGCCTTAACCCCGTTCTGATGACCAAAAACGCGCATCATACCCTTCTTTCTGGCCCAACGCCCATTCCCGTCCATAATCACGGCAATGTGCTTGGGTAAGCGAGTTAGGTCTATTTGCTCTTTAAGGCCCATAGTTAATCGTTGAATTCGTGACAGCGCTCCGGTTGATCAAAAATCTTAAAACTCAGCGAAACCGCCGAAACAAAATACCAATCGTTGCTTTCTCTATTTCCGCGCTGGTAGAAAGTATTATCCTCTCCGGCAAGCCGATTAAAACTGCGGTCACTTAAGTCCGCGGCGACCTGCCCTTTAATTCCGGCCAATTGCGTTGGATCTACATACCGTCCGCTTACATCATCTAAATAATCTGTAAACGTTCGGCGTGCACCTGCTTCCACAGCCAATGCCCAACGTCGACCAAAATTAATTTTATACCCAATTCCAAACGGAATCGATAATGACCATTGATTGTATTCTTTTAAATCGGGTGCTAAATTCGTGCCTTGGCCTTCAGTGGCTAATGGCTGCAAATCGTACCAAGTATCATTGTATAAAGCCTGCGGCTTGAAGGTAAAAAATCCGACGCCAGCAAAAACGAATAAGCTATGCTTTTTGGGAACTCCAATGATGTA
>CBFHRK010000073.1:5354-7183 GCA_965658225.1 Flavobacteriales bacterium
GCCTGCGGCTTGAAGGTAAAAAATCCGACGCCAGCAAAAACGAATAAGCTATGCTTTTTGGGAACTCCAATGATGTATGGGAAAAAATTCAGCTCTAACCGAACGTCTGCTTCGAAAATATTAGATCGGAAACTCAAATTTCTATTCTGACGAAAGGGCAATTCGCTAAGCGAATCAGCGGCTTGTATTCCACCAAATCCTATTCCTGTTCTCATGGCTAAGTGATCGTTGAAGTTCCAGCGAACAAAACCGCCAAATGCCAAGTCTTCAGGCATGTAGATGGTGTTTAGGATTCCGACATCGCCGTAATATTGCGACCCACCAATCCATCCGCCAACCTCGGGCGACTGTGCCTTAGCCGAGAAAAATCCCAGAATAAATACGGACAATATTAGACTTCTACGCATGCTCCTTTTCACTACTAAACGGAAACGCCCAATTCGTTCATTTATTGGGCGATTCATTTGCGGGTGCAAATATAGGCATTTGCTGGGGCAGTTTCGGTATGGCTTTTCGTTTAGACGCTGAGGAATAAGTCTTTCAAAGCGCTACTCAGATCCAACCAAAAAGAAAGGCTGGAGCGCCGGCCCATATTTGTGACTGGGACTCAATAGATATCCTGAGCTCAGGCTCATCTAACAAGGGTATGGCGCTGTCCTTTGCGTTAGCTTTGGCGTTAGCGTTAGCGTTGGCATTCGAGTTAGCGTTCGCGTTAGCATTCGAGTTAGCGTTCGCCTGCATTGTGCGGGATTTCAAGCGTTAGTCAAAAGAATCAATTCCTTTTATCGATTCCCCACATGAGTTTATTCCGCAGGGTTTCAGAAAACGTTTGACCTGAGAATCGAACCAAGTTAATATCGAACGGCGACCTCTTTAGAATCAGTTCATCTTTCGAAGTAATGGTACGGACGCGAGAATCCAAGGAAACCAGATGCTCGCTGCTTCTCCCTTCTACTCGGATTCTCAATTCCACTTGATCGCTCAATACAAAGGGGCGGACCGTCAAATTGTGCGGAGCAATTGGAGTTAGCACAAAATTCTGTGACCCGGGCATAATGATAGGCCCTCCGCAGCTAAGGGAGTATCCGGTTGAGCCAGTAGGAGTGGAAATAATAAGTCCATCGGCCCAATAGGTGTTCAGTAACTGATCTTTCAAATACACATGAATGGTAATCATGGCCGTGGTGTCTTTTCGACTCACCGTAACTTCATTCAAGGCAAAGTTCATTCCTTCGAAAAGGTCGCGTTCACATTCGAGACGAATTACTGATCGGGGCTCCTTTTCAAAATCGCGCCGCACAAGGCGCTGAACGGCTTCCCGAACATCCTCTTTGGCTATATTGGCAAGAAAGCCCAGTCGACCAAAATTGACCCCCATGATCGGAGTTCCAGAATCGGCCACAAGCATGGTAGAATCGAGCATTGTTCCGTCGCCACCCAGGCTTATCAGAACTTCTACAGAAGCATTTGCCATTCCCGTTTTATCGTCGAAAACGCCATCAAAATAAACCGCTGGCCAAGAATCTTCATTTCGTTCAACAAATCGAGAATAGGCCCATATTTCGCATCCTGACGATCTTAGGCAGTCGAATAAATCCTCCGCGAAACGCTTCTGATCAGCTACTATTTCCTTACCGTAAATCGCTACCCGCATCGGTTACATATTCAAGTAATTCATAAATAACCCGAATCGGCGCTGCATCTCTTCAGCGTCGCGATTCTCTTGGTAAGTAGCCGTAATACTGTATTGGTAACGCTCAAAAGTTTGTATAACCGCCGATAAATCGGGCCGATTAATTTTTAACGTAACCTCCATTTTGGTGCTATCG
>CBFHRK010000073.1:7347-8080 GCA_965658225.1 Flavobacteriales bacterium
TGTGATGTAGCCTGAATATTGATTTTGACGATCCACTACCGGCAAACATGTAAGGGACATCTCGCCCATTACCTCAATCGCCTTGAAACAGTGTTCGTCTGAATGCACAAATACCTGCGCGAGCGGCACTCTTTGATCTTTTAAAGAAGCCTCTGGATGATGCATGTCTAATAAATCGAGCTCGCTTACGAGTCCAACCAAAACATCTTCTTCCACCACGGGCAAATGCTCTACCTTGTATTCGTCCATGATACCCAAGGCATATAAGCCCGAGTCAATTTGGCGAACCGGTTCAATTTCTCTTTGTAAAACGTCTTTAACAAGCATAGTAGATCATCTGTCTAAAACAAACATATCATTTTTAACTTTGTTGCCTTCACTCATCTCTGAAAAATAAAATCTTGAATAAGCTTCCCAAATTAAGTGTGAACATCAACAAAATTGCTACGCTCAGAAATGCACGTGGCGGAGATGTTCCCAACGTGCTTCAAGTAGCCCTCGACTGTGAGTCCTTTGGCGCGCAAGGAATTACCGTTCATCCGCGCCCCGATGAACGCCATATTCGCTATTCCGATGTTCGCGAACTCGCACCATCGGTGACAACAGAATTCAATATTGAAGGGTATCCCTCAGGCGATTTTATGGAACTGGTAATGGAAGCAAATCCTGCCCAAGTAACGCTTGTACCTGATCCTCCGGGGGTTTTAACTTCGAACGCCGGCTGGAACACAAA
>CBFHRK010000073.1:8192-8965 GCA_965658225.1 Flavobacteriales bacterium
GGGACCGATCGGATTGAATTATACACCGAGAGTTACGCGAAGGGCTTCGCAGAGGGAAACAAAGAGGAGGCCATTGCTAATTATATTGCGACAGCCTCAGCGGCCTCAGCGGCCGGATTAGCCATCAATGCAGGACACGATCTCGATTTAAATAATCTCAACTACTTCGCGAAGAACATTCCCCAATTAGCCGAAGTATCTATTGGTCATGCGCTCATCAGCGATGCGCTGTATTACGGACTCGAGAATACCATTCAAATGTACCTGCTCCAATTAAGCGATTTATCATGAAGCTTCATTCGGTAATCCATGGGGAGGGAACTCCACTCGTTATTTTACATGGCCTATTTGGAATGCTCGATAATTGGAAATCGCTCGGAACGCAATTGTCCGAATCCTTTCAAGTGCATTTAGTCGATGAGCGGAATCATGGACGCTCGCCTCATAACCCAGAGCATACCTACGAAGCCATGGCGACCGACTTAAAAGAGTACTTCGATGAGCACAATTTGTCGAAAGCACACATTATGGGGCATTCCATGGGTGGGAAAACAGCGATGCGATTTGCCCTAGACTATCCAGATAATGTGGATCGCTTGATCATTGTGGACATTGGTCCTCAGTTTTACCCGATTCACCATCGCGAGATTATCGACGCTCTTTTGGGAGTCGATTTGAACGCGGTTTCATCGCGCCGTGAGGCGGAAGAGCAGCTGGCAAAAGGAATTGAAGTACCCGCTATTCGTCAATTCTTGCTAAAGAATTTATACTGG
>CBFHRK010000074.1:0-7253 GCA_965658225.1 Flavobacteriales bacterium
AATTGAAGCGATAACCGCAAAGGGAAAAACGGCCATCGTTGTTGGTGGCGGCCACAACAACTCTTTTGGCTGTATTAAAGGATCCTCGCTCGGATTAGGCAAAGCGATATCCTGCGTTAATATTGATCCGCATGCCGATTTTCGCGCGTTGGAAGGGAGACACAGCGGCAATGGTTTTAGTTATGCGTACGATGAGGGGCATTTAGCGCGGTACGCTGTTTTTGGTTTGCATCAAGGGTATAATTCAAAGGCAATTCTCGATAAAATGAAGGTCCCGAACAAGCTTTGGTACCTGAGTTATGAAGATATTCTGTTTGGCTCACTCCCCTATTTAGATCATTGGCGTGAACTCTGGAACCGGTTTGATCGGGAGAAAGTAGGGCTCGAAATTGATTTAGACTCCATTTCGGATTTTCCTTCGAGTGCTTCCACCCTCAACGGGTGGACGATCAATGAGGTGCGCCAAATGATTCATGATTTAAAGCATTTTCGCGGGCAAATCCCCTACATGCATTTGGCCGAAGGGGCGCCGAGCTTAACACCTGAATCAGAAGCCAAAGTGGGGAAAGCTCTAGCTCAATTTATAATCGATTTTATACAGAGTAATGCCGCGAGGCATTAACTACAATTAAATTATCTTTGCGAATTACGAAATCAGCGGTATGATAGCAGTACAACATTTACGCAATTTTCTTTCTTCTTTGTTCTTGCTTTTTGCGGTGGCACAAATTTTTGTTCCTCAAGCACAAAACCTAGAATTTAAGGGCGCTCAATTCACTTTTACTTGGAATGGCGGAAATGCCAATCCGGTTTGTGGTAATGACACTCTTGATTTTGCCTACACGGGCGCTACAACTGTAGATTCGCTTTATTGGGATTTTGGAGATCCACTGAGTGGCGTAAACAACAACGATACTGGAGTAGCTGTTGGTCATTTATACGCAGCGTCACAGAGTTATACCGTACAATTGAACGGCTACCTTGCTGGCCTAGCAATCGATAGTATCACGGGCACGTTTGATCTCGTAACCACACCTGCGCTTATTGACACGATTATACCCAATTGCCAGGGAGACACGGCAGTGTTGAGCGCAGCACATCCCTTTTCCACTTATAACTGGAGTATTCCTGGCCAGACCGATAGTATTTTGAATGTAACGAGTCCAGGAGCCTATACCTGTGCAGTAACCAATTTATGCGGCACAACTGTTCAAACCTACACTATCCAACAACTGGATACGGTCGTTGTAGATTTGGGGATTGACTTTTCCATTTGTGTGGGTGACTCTATTCCCATTAGTGTTGCGCAAGCTCCTGCGATGCCAAACGTGACTTATTTATGGAGCGACGGTTCTACCGGCTCTGAAATTTGGTTAACGACACAAGGAACCTACGCTGTAACCGTCACAAATGATTGCGGTGCTGGAACGGACGACGTGGTCGTGAGTATTCCTCCGCCTTTGACCGTTTCTGTAGATCCGGACACGCTCATTTGTCAAGGACAGTCGTATACGATTACCGCAACTACCAATCAGCCCAACGTTCAATACCAATGGATGGGTAATCCGAACAACGGTGGGACTACTTTTACTGTGAATTCCGGAGGTACCTACTGGGTGGCTGCAACGAACGACTGCGAATTCGCTTACGATACCATTGTTATTAGTCAGCCCGTTTCTTTCATACTCGATTTAGGTCCAGATACCATTATATGTAATGGCGACCAGATTACACTGGACCCTGGATTGGGCGCTACGGGGTATACGTATCTCTGGAACAACAATAGTATTGGAGATACGCTAACCATTAATTCCCCGGGTACCTATTATGTGGAAGTGAGTGATAGTTGCTCCATTCAAACGGATACTATTGTAATTTCAACCCCTGCTCCGTTCGTAGTGGATCTCGGAAATGACACGACCTACTGCGCCAACGATATAATCATTCTGGATCCTAATTTAGGTCCCGGATACACCTATGTCTGGCAAGACGGAAGTACCTTACCCACCTATCAAGTTCTTGCTGTGGGTACCTATTCGGTAACCGTTTCCGATGCCTGTCAGAGTGTTACGGATGACATCAATTTCGCGCCATTTACTGGGTTCACCGTTTCACTGGGGAACGATACTACGATATGTGATGGGCAATCCTTTCAATTATCGGTTGTATTCCCCAATTCAAGCTATTTGTGGCAAGATGGTAGTTCGAATCCTGTTTATACGGTCACTGGACCCGGAGATTATTACGTTACGATCGGAAACATTTGTGACACTGTGCAAAGTGATACGGTGACGGTTGAAGTAGATCCGTGTTCTTGTAACATGTACGTTCCGAGCGCCTTTACTCCGAATTTAGATGGAAAGAACGAGTTTTTCGGACCCGTTACAGACTTCACAGAATGTGTTGTGCTAGAATACGAGATGCGCATTTACAATCGCTGGGGTCAAGAGGTATTCGTTGGAGAAGATATTGCGGATCGATGGGATGGCTTTTTCCAAGATCAGGTAGCGCAAGACAACGTCTACTATTACGAGATTACCTATTCCATTCGAAATCAAGGAGATAATCGGATTCGCCAAGAGCGACTTACGGGGAATGTTTTCGTTATAAAATAACTATGCCCGAACAATTCCAATTGCGCCTTCCGCCCGAAGTGGCGGCCGACCCGAAGCGCTTGGAAGAAGCGGTTAAAGAAGCTGCAGGCCTTCGGCCCGATGAGCAGCGACCTTTTCAAATAGAACGACGCAGTATTGATGCCCGAGGGAAACAGATCTGGGTACAGCTGAAGGTATCTTTATACGATTCGGGACAAGTTATTCCGAAGCGCTATCAAGAGCCTCGTGCAAATAACGTGACTAGTGAACGAGAGATACTGATCATAGGGTCGGGTCCGGCCGGACTCTTTGCCGCGCTTGAGTGTATTGAGCTCGGGTTGCGACCGATCATTTTAGAGCGCGGGAAAGATGTGCGGGCTCGCCGCCGTGATTTAGCCCTGCTCAACAAAGAGCATATTGTCAATCCCGACTCCAACTATTGCTTTGGAGAAGGCGGCGCGGGCACCTACTCGGATGGTAAGTTGTACACCCGATCCAAGAAACGCGGGAACATCCAAAAAGTACTGGAGCAATTGGTGGCCTTTGGTGCGCCAGAAGATATCTTGATTGAAGCACACCCCCATATTGGCACCAACAAATTACCGGGGGTAATTACCAAGATGCGCGATTTCATTGAATCGTGCGGAGGCGAAATTCGTTTTAATACACGGGTCGATTCGTTCGACGTACGAGGAAATCAGTTCAAAGGAGTCATAGATGGTACGGGAACCCATCATGCCGGGGAGGCATGCATTTTGGCAACGGGTCACAGTGCTCGGGATATTTTCAGACAATTGCACAAGCAAGATATTGCTATTGAAATGAAGCCCTTCGCACTCGGCGTCCGTGTTGAGCATCCGCAGGAATTGATTGATTCTATTCAATACCGCTGTGATGTGCGCTCACCCTATTTACCGCCATCGGCTTACGGCCTGGTACAGCAAGTGAAAGACCGCGGTGTATATTCGTTTTGCATGTGCCCCGGAGGAATTATTGCCCCGTGTGCCACGGCTCCTGGAGAAGTAGTCACCAATGGCTGGTCGCCGAGCAAGCGAAATAATCCGTACGCCAATTCAGGGATTGTAGTAGAGCTTCAGCCGGGCGATTTCCGGAAGTTTGAAAAGCACGGACCCTTAGCCGCTATGGAGTTTCAGGCAAGTGTTGAACGGAAAGCATGGGAATATGGCGGAAAAACACAGGCCGTTCCCGCTCAAAGGCTAACTGATTTTGTGAATCAGAAAACATCCAGTTCACTGCCTACATCGAGTTATCAGCCCGGAATTACCAGCGCCGATATCAACGAAGTATTGCCCGGATTTATTTCGGCTCGTTTGCGGGGTGGATTCTCGGCCTTCGGCCGGAAAATGAAGGGTTACCTCACATCTGAGGCCGTCGTGCATGCCACAGAATCGCGATCTAGCTCTCCGGTGCGTATTCCTCGAGACCCAGAAACACTTGAACATCCTCAAGTAAAAGGGCTTTACCCTTGTGGCGAAGGTGGCGGTTATGCAGGCGGAATTGTATCCGCCGCGCTCGATGGTGCAAAAGTGGCACAAGCGGTGCATCGAGCCGTTCAGGCTTAAAGATTAAACTTCAAGGCTCAATAGAAAAGGTCGCTTTTCTTCTTTTCCAGAATAAGTTCGGTTTCAAGTAATTTCCTACCTTCCGAGAAACAATCATTTTATGAAAGCGCTCCTCCTATTTCTGTTGATGATTCCTATGGGCCTATTTGCTCAAGAGGAAGACGAAAACGCCATTAAAGCCGTTATTAACACCGCCTACCTCGAAGGAATAACGAACGAAGGAAATGGGGAAAAAATAGATGCTGGTTTTCATCCCGGATTTAAGATGTTGGGATATAATTCATCGAACGATCGACTATGGGAATTCCCCATATACTACTGGAAGCAAGGGGCATTGGAAAATGCAGCGGACGGAACCATAGCAGAACGAGAACCTGTACGGTTCGAATTCCCAATGATTGATGTCACGGGTAATGTAGCCGTTGTAAAGGTTCTGTACTTTCGAGGCGATAAGCAATTATATACCGATTATTTGAGTTTATATAAATTCAAGGACGGTTGGAAAATCGTTTCTAAAATATTCTATCAACACCCTGAAGAATGACGCCACAAGAAGGAAAGGAACTGATCGAGAAAGGATTAAACCGGCTGAAAAACATAGATTCAAGCACCAAGCCATTATTTGGCCAAATGACTGCTATTGAAATGGCGAGTCATTTAATGGGAAGTTTAAATTTGACGTTTTACGATAAGGAGGTCCGTGTAGATATTCTGACCGATAAGGTCGGTAAAGCCCAAGCCTTTTTAGCAAGTAAACATATGATTCGCCCGGGCGCTACTCAGCCCGACTTTTATGAAGATCTATCACCTACTAATGTATCTGCTGAGGATTGGCAAAAAAGACTGGCCGAGCTCGACGCCCTGTATCAAAAAATGGTTTCGGAATTGGAATCAGCTTCGGATGACTGGCGAAAGGACCATCCTAAATTCGGCCGACTGAATAAGGATCAGTGGTGGCAGTTTCAGGGCAAGCATTTTTACCACCATTTGAGTCAATTCGGCATCTATCCACGAACCGAAATATGGGAAGGAGTTCCCGCATAATATGGCCTCTCAACCCCACATATTCACTCAATGGGGTCGTTTTTTCCCTATTCAATTACTCGCGTTACATTTTAAGCGCAGTTTAATACTATTGCTTTTCTGGGTGTTACTTTTTGGCTTCGTAACACACTCTATTGCCGAAAACTACGGTATTCCCCTGCTCTTCTTAGCTCCCGAATATTTAGGTCAAGTAGGGCCCTTGTCCTTTTTTCTGACGGGCTTTTTTGGTGGTCTTTTTTTTATGGCTTTTCACGTAAGTACCTACATCTACTACAGCCATAAGTTTACCTTTTTGGCGACGCTGGAAAAACCGCTCTACCGTTTTAGTATTAACAACTCGCTGCTCCCCTTTGCCTTCGTGCTCATCTATTTGATCTACAGCTTTCGATTTCAAACACATCAAGAAGGTATCCTACAGATGGAAGCCTTTCTCAATATTGTGTTGTGGATTTTGGGTGCAATTGTTTCTATTTCACTGGTTTTCACCTATTTCTTCAGCACCAATCGAAACTTATTTGAAGGATTAGAGAAACGGTTAGAAAAACCGCTTGATTTACTCGTAAAGAAGAGTTCCGAATCGGAATTATCTTCGGACAGTCGAAAAACGAGGTTCTATATGCGGAATTTCGTTAGTTTTCGGATGGTTCGACCTACAGACCATTATCCGCCCAAAATACTCAATGGGATTCTCGACAAGCACCACCGAAATGCGGGCTTCTTTATTGTGGTGCTGTTTGTATTGATATTGGGGTTTGGACTATTGAGAGAATACGATTGGGCCAATATCCCCGCTGCGGGGAGCATCTTTTTACTATTCACACTGTACCTCATGTTCACTGCAATTTTACACTCTTGGTTCAGGAGTTGGTACGCTTTCGGGGTAGCAGTGATATTGATAGGACTTCAATTTGTTTCTCAATTCTCCGTATTTGAAAAAGTGAACCACGCTTTCGGTTTAGACTATCAAAATCCGCCTATTCGGTATAATTTTCCTGCGATACAAGCTTTGACCACGGATAGTATACTCACTTTTGATCGCAACTTAGAATTAAAAGCCTTGCAGAAATGGCATGCTCGAACGGGAGGCGAAAAGCCGAAGTTGGTCATTATTAATACTTCGGGTGGGGGCTTACGATCGGCGGTATTTACGTATGCCGTGATGGAGCGTCTCGACAGCCTCACGGCTGGAAAGCTAATGAGTCACACCCGTTTAATCTCAGGCGCCTCGGGCGGAATGATGGGTGCTGCGTATTATCGTGCCGTTAGGCACCAATACGCTAGCGTACTTCTCCCCGAAAAGCCATTGAAACAACAATTGAGTAACGACTTGTTGAACCCAATTGTGTTTACCCTGGCAACGAGCGATTTATTCTTCAATCCCCTTCGGTGGAACGTTGGGGATCAAGCCTATAATAAAGATCGCGGATATGCCTTCGAGCAGGCACTCAATAAAAACACCTTTGAGTTACTCAATGTACCTTTAGCTCATTATAAACGTCCTGAACTAGAGGCTACCATTCCGAAAATGGTTTTTTCTCCGATCATTGTGAATGACGGTCGCCGTCTTTTAATATCGAGCAGCCCATCATCGTACTTGGCACTTACGGGGCCAAACAATAGTGTTTCTGAATTTCACGATGGCATTGAATTTCAGCGTTTCTTTAAGGACCTTCGGTCCGACAGCCTCCTGTTTACCTCGGCCATTCGCATGAGCGCCTCCTTTCCGTACATCACACCGCTGATTAACTTACCGAGCGACCCGGCCATGGAATTAATTGATGCCGGTGCAAGAGATAATAATGGCTTTGAGCTGAGCCTGAGGTATGTGTACCAATTTAATGAATGGATTGAAGAGCATACAAGCGGAGTACTATTTATTCGCCTCCTTTCGGACGGATTAAAAGACACGCGAATCAATGATGAACGAAACCGAGGTATTCTTGAAAATGTGGTCAACCCAGTGGGTGGTGTCATAAAGAGTTTCGACAATATGCAAGATTTCAATCAAAGTCAATTATTGCAATTGGCTTCA
>CBFHRK010000074.1:7352-8922 GCA_965658225.1 Flavobacteriales bacterium
AACCCAGTGGGTGGTGTCATAAAGAGTTTCGACAATATGCAAGATTTCAATCAAAGTCAATTATTGCAATTGGCTTCAGAATGGTGCCATGTTCCTCTTGAAATTATTGAATTGAATCTTTTTCAAGAAAGCGAAGAGGTAAGTTTAAGTTGGCATTTAACACAATCAGAAAAAATTCAAATTGAAGAATCATTGAATGCATCGGAGAACCTCAATAGATTCGATTATATAGTTGATCAAATAAAGTGACGGTATTCTACTTGACATAGATCGAAAGTGATCTGTTTTCATCGCTTTCCTTGATCATTCTACTTTAACCACACCCTTGCTTTAATCAATCGACTTTCACCTCTATTCCTTTTCGATATATTTCCTGCGTATTGCATTAGACTATTAATCTCTTTGGGTAATGATTTGGTCTGTGCTTAAATCAAATAAAACCAGGTGAATTGGTATCTAAAGGTGAGGATCCTATTCAAATAGTGGATTACACGATTTCGTTTTCATCTGGATAAATAACGAAATGCAGTATGAAACAATAAATGTTGGCTCCTTTTTTGAAGTGTCCCCAACCATAATAAGAATCACAAAAAAAGCCTCCCGCGCAATGTGGAAGGCTTTTTTATTTCAATATAATTGAGAATTACTTCTCGATAACAATTCGCTTAACAGTACTGTGTCCGTCTGCAGAAACGCGAATGAAGTACACTCCGCTTTCAACTTGTTCTAAGCTGAAGTTCTTTTCGAAGCTTGCTCCATTATTGTGATCTACTTCTTCTTCAAGAATCACACGGCCACGTGCATCGGTAATTACAACCGTTACATTGCTCGCACTAATTTGCTCAATGCTCACAGTAAACTCGCCGCGGTTCGGGTTCGGGAATACTTCAATCAATTCAGCCGTTAACTCTTCGTCGAGTCCAACATAGCTGGCTACGAATTCTGAGCTTGTGCTTGAACAACCCGTTGCCGGATCTTGACCTTCAACAGTATAAACATTCAATCCAACACACGGTGTAGTAAGAGTTGTACCCGTTCCCACCTGAGCTCCAGACTGATCATACCAAGTATAAACCGCATTTGTTATGCTCGACGTTGCCGTCAACACACATCCGTTTTGCGTAATAATTGGAGCTGCTGGAAGTGGATCAACAATTACATCTGTAGTAGATGAATTTGAACATCCACTACCGTCAGTATACGTATACGTTACCGTGTACGTTCCTGGCGCAACAATGGATGGATTGAAATCCGATCCTTGAACTCCAGGACCGCTGAATACTCCACCTACTGGAGAACCGGCTAATGGCTCAAGACCTCCATTCTTACATACTTGAGTTGGTCCACTTACAGAAACCATAGGTAAACCAGTTACTGTAATAGTTCCCGTAGCAGTACCTGAGCATCCTTCAGGAGACGTGTAGTTATAAGTAATAGTATGAGAACCTGTACCGGCTACTGAAGGGTCAAACATTCCGTTTGTTACTCCTGTTCCGCTGTACGTTCCACCTCCTGGTGTTCCACCAGAAAGCAATACCATGGAACCATTGACACAAACCGTTGGTTGCGC
>CBFHRK010000075.1:0-8822 GCA_965658225.1 Flavobacteriales bacterium
TGGATCCCAACAGTCCTTTCTCCTCAGCGCTAAATGCGATGAAGAGGTAATTATTCCCCTTGAATTTCTTCCCTTTCTTTGAATAGTATTTCGCCAAGGCTAGGAGTCCGGCAGTTCCACTTGCATTGTCGTCAGCGCCATTGTGGATTTCTGGTTTTCCGGTGTGTCGCGAACCTTCTCCACCGTATCCTAAGTGGTCATAATGAGCACCGATTACAATTGTTTTGTCGGAGCCACGATCTAAGAAACCTACGACGTTATATCCTGTATCGGTAATTTCGGTTTGATCGACGCTCAAGGTGATTTTAGCTAAATCGGGGCGTCTTTTTTCATCGGTATAAGAGCTCCAATAAACGACGGGAACACCTATTGATATAATATTTTTATAAGAGCTCGACGGCGCTTCTGCATTCTCATCTGTATTGTATAGGACAACGCCCGCGGCTCCTTTTTTCACGGCGAATTCAAGTCTTTTTTGGAGGTCGTGATAGGCCTTAAACTTTGAATGTGGATGCGTTCCATCGGGGGATCCAATATCCATCACAAACACTTTGTTTTTGTAATTTACTTCTTTAGAGTAATCTGAAAAACCTAAATCTGGAGCGTCAATACCATGTCCGACATAAATAGCGCTGGACGCGGTTGTACCGTTGCTGCTGAATTTTGTCGGATAAAAATCTTTATCTAGCCGAAAACCCGTTTTCCCCCAACTGATGAAGGTAGACTTTCTGTTGACTTCAACGGGGCGTTGAAATTCAAAAGCTTGAAAGAATCCGTCGGAACCCTTGGGTGCGAGTCCGGCCGATTTCATTTCTTCTGCTATGAAATCGCGGGCGGCGAGTTCACCTGGAGTACCGGCTTCCCGGCCTTCAAGGGCATCAGAGGCTAAGAAATTTACTTGCGCTTCAAAGGTTGCTTGATCTTTTTTGTTGATTTCATTGCAGTCTTGAGCGATGGTTGCAAGGAGACATCCGGCCGTTAGGCCGAGGGTAAAAAGTGCTTTCATATTTTTCATAGGTTGCAAAAGTAACACATTGAACGGGGAATTGGGTTCATGCAAAAACGTATTTTCGTAGCTATGACGTATAAAGATAAGGTGGTTTGGATTACTGGAGCGACTTCAGGAATTGGTGAGGCACTCGCTATGGAATTTGCGAGTAGAGGAGCAAAGCTCGTTTTGAGTGCGCGAAGAGCGGCTCAGCTCAATGAAGTTGCGGAAAAAGTAAAAAATAATGGCGCTTCGGACGTTTGGATACAAACACTCGATTTAGCGGATAATGCAACATTGATACCCGCTGTAGAACGGGTTTTGGAGCAAGCTGGTAGAGTAGATGTATTGATGAATAACGGAGGAATAAGTCAACGCAGTAAGGCTTTGGATACGCCCATTGAAGTGGATCGTCGAATTATGGAGATCGATTTTTTTGGGACCGTTGCCCTCACTAAGGCGGTACTTCCACAAATGTTGGCCAATAGAGGTGGACAAATTGGCGTAACATCGAGTTTAGTGGGAAAATTCGGAAGCCCTTATCGATCGGCCTATGCAGCTGCAAAGCACGCGTTACACGGATTTTATGACAGTTTACGGGCAGAATTACACGATCAAGGGTTACAAGTAACTATTTTTTGCCCGGGGTTTATTCGAACGCAAATTTCACTTAATGCATTGACCGGATCAGGTGAAAAGCTCGGTGAAATGGATGATGCTCAGGCCAACGGTATGTCGGCTCAAGAATGCGCACGCCGGATGGTATCTGCAATGGAAAAAGGAAGAAATGAAGTCTATATAGGTGGAAAGGAGCGGATGGGCATATATGTAAAACGCTTGTTCCCCAACGTATTCGCAAGAATAATTCGAAAAGCAAAAGTCCGATGAAAAGAGCAATTCTTAATTCCGGGTGGATCGGTTTATTGGGGTTCGTAATGGCTACCGCACTCGTGAGCGCATGCAGCGGACCAGAAAAAGATGCGGGCGATACCGCTGGTAAGGAAGTTGCGGCATTGGTGTATCAAATGCGCGATACGGTTGTAGAATTTACGGCTGATGATACATCGGACGGCTACGTCCGAATAGAGTTGACGTTTCCAGTTTTTATGGGATCCGAGTTTTCGCCTCAATTGAATCGCTTTGTTGAATCGAAACTCTGGGCACAGAACCGAACGGCGCAGCGAACATGGTTAAATCAGATTAAATTCTTCATTGATCAGTACAAGCAATTAAAGAAGGATATCGGGACTTATGGTAATCCTTGGACGCATATGGAAATGGTCAGTGTTCGTCGACTCGATGAAAAGATTTTAACGCTGGAAAGGGACTACACAGAGTACAGTGGTGGAGCACATGGACGTCAGGAAATCCATTATTACAATTTCGCAGTGAATACGGGGGACACGCTATTGCTTGAGGATATTCTGAAGCCCGGAACCAACGAAGCTTTGAACGCGCTTATCGATTTTCATTTCAGGGAGCAAAAGGGACTTACAGATGATCAGTCGCTCGTGTCGGATGGCGGATTGAATGTAGCGTCGATACCCGTTACTCAGAATTTCGCCTTGGACACTAAGGGAATTCGATTTTATTATAATCCATATGAGATAGCGGCCTATTCGGCCGGACCTATAATCATTGAGGTGCCCATAGCTGATTTAGCTCCTTATATGAAGAAATAAACAGAAAGCTCAATCTATTCTTTTCTTACCTTAGAGGGTAATGAAAACCAAGTTGCTTCGATTTGCCGTCGTTTGTGTTCTGTGCATTGGCATAGTTTCGCTCATCGCGTGGGTTATTGAGAGGTACCTCTAACAAAAGCACTATGATTAAAAACATGGGAACCACCGACCGCGTTGTTCGCCTTCTTTTGGCAGCAATAATGATTTATTTGGCCTATGCCGGTATTGTTACAGGTATTATTGCCACAATACTTTATATACTAGCGGTAGTCTTTATCGGCACGAGTTTGATTCGAACCTGTCCATTGTATATGCCTTTTGGCATTAGTACTTGTAAAACCAAAGAAGGATAATAAACAAGGTCTTCAGTGCCGAATTAAACGGGCACTGAAGACCTTCTTCTTAGTTTTTAATCACTTGTCTTTGTTGAACGCCCTGCTCTGCATGAATTTGGAGCAAATAGGTTCCTTTGGGCAGCGTTGAGGCGTTCACGGAAACATGCGTATCTTTTGCTTCAACACTTCGCACCATCCGACCCGATAAATCGTAAAGATCTATTCGGTTTATTTGGGTTTCTGAAACAATGTTCCATTTATCGACGGCTGGGTTCGGGTACACATTGATATTAATCCATTCCGATTCTGCAATACTTACCGTTCCTCCGAAAGAAACATCGTCAAAATAGTAGGTTTTTTCTCCGGCTGTGGCACCGTCGGTGTCAAAGTTGAAGAAAAGAGATGCCATGTTATACGTCCAGCCCATTGCCAATCCTACACTGAGTAGTTCGGTATTAGGAGCTTCGTTAGTAAAGTCAAATACCATGGTTTCCCATCCGCCGGCTACGGTGGTATTTTTCTGCGTTTCGCAGGTATGCGTTGGATCGTCAGAATCTTCTACTTTGAGTCGAATGGGAGTTCCAGAAGTAGGGGACCAAACGCGAACGGTCATAAAAGATTCGGTCATGGTAAACGGGATGTTGGTTGCGAATCCGGCCGGAGTTCCAATGGTTGTTCCGGCCCAAGTAGCCGCGGTAACTGGTTTAACCACCTTAATGACCATATTGCCACTATCCGTAGGATCCACTACGTGTTGTGAAATATTTCCCCCGAAATCCGACATGGAGTAGTTCACTGTAGTTCCCTCGAAATCAACAGGCATGTCGATCTGCGTACCGCTATAGACTTGTTCAACATCGTCGAATAGAAAGGTCGAATTGGCTGATCCGTCACCTAAATTGCCAAAGTCAAACATGAATACGAGCGTATTGAATTGAACGGGAACGCCCGTAAAATCCCAGCTCATGGTTTCCCATTGACCCGTCACTGTAGTCGGTCTTGACCTTTCAACAAACGCACCGCCGGAATCTTCGAGTTTCATTAAGATGTTGGTACCTACTGGAGCAGCGGTGTACACTTTCATTTCAATGGTGCTATTGGTAGAGAAGTCCAGATTGCTCGTAAGAACAACCTTACTGCCGGCCCAAATTTGACCACCATTTCGAACGATTTGTGCTACAGTAGCACTTGTATTGACTCCGCCCGATTGTGGGTTGGGGAGTACTGTAGCGGTACCTCCATCGAAATTTTCGAAATCAGAAGTGGTAATACCACTTTCGAAGTCGATGGGAAGCGATTGAGCGTTCGAAGAGGAAAAAGACAGAAGAATAGAAAGGCTCAGCAGGGCGAGCATGGTTTTTTTTAAAGACATGGCATTCGTTTTTTAAAGAATATACCACGCCGGAAAAACCCTTTCTAGTCTATGGAATACGCTAAATGATGGCTTAAGGTACAAAATACCATAAGCCAAAAAACATACAGGGCTGCTTTTCTTCGAATTCGGCTTAGTAAGAAGTTCGTTTTATCCCATCCAGCTCAATACTTCTTCGAGCTGAAGCGCCGGTAAGTCGAGCTTTTTCTTTTTCCGCAAACCGTTCATTTGCTGATGCACCTGAGTATGCTTGAGTTCCTTCATGGCATCGACTGTACCGTATTGATCTAGAAAATAAGGCGACCAGGCCTCTGGAATTCCAATGGCTTCGAAGTCCTTTACGCTGCTAACCGGAGCTTGTTTTTCGGGCTTCATTTGCGGGAAAAACAGCACGTCTTGTATGCTCGGCGAATTGGTCATGATCATCGACAATCGGTCGATCCCAATTCCTAATCCCGCCGTAGGCGGCATACCGTATTCAATGGAGCGCAAGAAATCTTCATCGAGTACCATGGCTTCGTCGTCGCCACGTTTACCTAACTCTAACTGATCTTCGAAACGCGCTCTTTGATCAATAGGATCGTTCAATTCAGAGAAAGCATTGCAGATTTCCTTTCCGTTGCAAATAGCTTCAAAACGCTCTACCAAGCCCTCTTTAGAGCGGTGCTTTTTAGCCAACGGCGACATTTCAACCGGGTAATCGGTAATGAAAGTGGGTTGAATTAATTTGGGTTCGCAGTGTTCACCGAAAATTTCATCAATGAGCTTTCCTCGGCCCATACTGTCATCAACGTCAACGTTTAGTTTGGTTGCGGCGCTTCGCATTTCGGCCTCGTCCATTTCCGAAATGTCTACACCAGTGAAGTGTTCAATGGCTTCGTACATCGTATATCGCTGCCATGGCCGCTGAAAATTAATCACATTTTCACCGCATTGAACTTCGGTAGTACCGTGAATATCGATCGCGATTTTTTCAACCATTTCTTCGACCAAATTCATCATCCAGTCGTAATCTTTGTAGGCCACATACAGCTCCATTTGAGTGAACTCGGGGTTGTGAAAGCGACTCATTCCTTCGTTCCGGAAATCTTTACTGAATTCATAAACCCCATCAAATCCACCTACAATTAAACGCTTCAAGTACAACTCATTGGCGATGCGCAAATAAAGCGTCATGTCGAGCGTGTTGTGATGCGTTTTGAAAGGTCGCGCCGCAGCTCCTCCGTACAAAGGCTGAAGAATAGGCGTCTCTACTTCCAGGTAGCCCTTCGTATTCAAAAAGGAGCGCATTGAATTCGTCAGCTTGGTGCGTTTAATAAAGGCGTCGCGCACATGTGGGTTCACGATCAAATCTACGTAGCGCTGTCGATAGCGTTTTTCGGGATCGGTGAAAGCGTCGTGTATTTTTCCGTCGGCATCGGTTTTGGGCATGGGCAGCGGGCGAAGTGATTTCGACAGCATCACGAGCTCCTTCACGTGAATCGAAATTTCACCTACCTGGGTGGTGAATACGTATCCTTTGACACCTACAATGTCACCGAGGTCCATCAATTTCTTGAACACGGTATTGTAAAAAGTCTTGTCTTCACCTGGGCATATTTCATCGCGATTCACATAAATCTGAATGCGACCGGTACTGTCTTGAAGTTCGGCAAACGAGGCTTTTCCCATCACGCGTTTACTCATGATTCGGCCCGCAAGCGAGATGTCTTTGTACTCGGTTTTATTAACTTCATAGTACTTGTGAATGGAGGCAGCAGAGGTATTCACCTCGTACAATTCTGCCGGATAAGGGTTGATGCCCAGCTTTTCCAATTCAGCTAATGCCTCGCGACGGTATACTTCTTGTTCGCTTAATGCCATGGTGCGTTCAATTTAGATTTGCAAAAGTACGGAAGATTCGCCGTGCTGGAAACGCTGATGCCACCGCTTTTTTTACATTTGTTACATGAAGAAATTGATTCAAGACTTTCCGCATCACTTAGCAGATGCTTTACATATTGCCCAACAGGCTCGTTTGAAGCCTGCCGCTCGTGAAATTAGACAGGTTGTGATCACCGGATTAGGGGGCTCTGGAATTGGAGGTACCATTGTTTCCGAGCTTCTGAGCGAACGCTGCAAGGTGCCTGTAGTTGTAAATAAAGGCTACGGGCTTCCTTCCTTTGTGAATCGGTATACGTTGGTTCTGGTTTCTACGTATTCGGGAAATACGGAAGAAACGCTTTCGGCCCTCCATCGGGCCGATGAGGCCCAGGCAGAAATAGCCATTATTACGTCGGGAGGAAAAGCTTTGGAATTTGCAAAGGAAAAGGAGTGCAACCACATTATTGTCCCTGGCGGAAACCCACCGAGGTCTATGCTTGCTTACTCCTTCGTTCAATTGCTGAAGTTAATGAGCCATTTCGGATTGGCAGAAGGCGAATTAATGAATGAAGTGTCCCAAGCGACGCAATTGCTCGAAGAAAACCAAGAAATTATTCGCGGAGAAGGATCTGAAATAGCCCAATTTCTGAAAGGGAAATTCCCGGTGATTTACGCTCCAGATGGGTATGAAGGCGTTGCCGTTCGTTTTCGTCAGCAGTTAAATGAAAACAGTAAAATGGTGGGTTGGCAAGGTGTAGTTCCCGAAATGAACCACAACGAATTGGTTGGTTGGGCTGGCGGAAACGATCAATTAGCTGTTGTTTTCTTGCGAAATGAAACGGACGATCCGCGCATTCAAAAGCGCATCGAAATCAATCAAGAAATTATTCGTCGCTCTACCCCGAATGTAATGGAAGTGTGGTCGAAAGGAGGAAATAAAATGGAGCAAATGCTTTATTTGATTCATTTAGGCGATTGGGCTTCCTTTGATCTGTCGGTAATCAATAAAGTCGACATCATGGAAATTGAGGTTATTGATTATCTCAAAAGCGAATTGTCGAAATTCAACTCATGAGCGTTCCCGCCCATTTTCAAGACCTAGGGGTTATTGAGTATAAAAAAGCGTGGGACTACCAACAACGTTTGTTCGACGGTACGGTCCAAATGAAGTTCGACAATCGAAAGCTTCCCGAAAATGAGCGCCCCGAAACACGGAATTACCTGCTCTTTTGTGAGCATCCGCATGTATATACCCTTGGTAAAAGCGGCGACCTTCAGAATCTATTGGTGAATGAAGAAAAGCTGAAAGAAATAGGAGCCTCGTACTTCCCAATTAACCGAGGAGGAGACATTACCTATCACGGCCCCGGTCAAATAGTGGCCTACCCCATTTTCGACCTTGATTACTTTTTCACCGACATTCATAAATACTTACGCTATCTCGAAGACGTAATTATTCATGTTCTGAGTTTGTATGACTTAAAAGGAGAGCGCTCTCCGGGCGAAACAGGTGTATGGCTCGATGTTGGAACACCCAAAGCACGAAAAATATGTGCGATGGGGATTAAAGCCTCTCGCTGGGTAACCATGCACGGACTAGCATTCAATGTAAATTCGAATTTGGAGTACTTCAATTACATTGTTCCCTGCGGAATTACGGATAAAGCGGTAACCTCCTTAGATGTGGAAGTAGGCCACACGCTGGATTACTCTCTTGTGAAAAAACAAGTGAAGCAAGCATTTCTCGACGTATTCGACCTTCAATACGTTTAACAAGGCTTATTTTTTAGTGTAAGTAAGCATTACAGCTCCGCTTGAATAAGCCTCTGTGCTTTTTAACTCTAGCGCCGTTTCTTTTGAATTCAGGGGGAATAAAGGAATTCCAGAACCGAGAATCACAGGAATAACGCACAGCATGATTTCGTCAATTGCTTTGAGATCCAGAAATGTCGAAATCAAACTCCCGCCGCCCACCAACCATACATCGGCTCGGCTTTGTGCTTTTAAGCCTTCAAGCGCGGGAAGGTCAATGTTCATTAATTGCTTTGTATTGGGGGTAGAAATTTTTAGCTCTTCGGAGCTACTTACAACATAGCTCGTGCAGTCTGAATAAGGCCATTCCACGCCGAAGCCCAGAATTTCTTCATAGGTTTTACGACCCATGAGCACCGTGTCAATTTCCGAAATAAAGGTCCCGTAACCGTAGTCTAATTGATCCGGATTTGGCAAATCGTTTAGCCAATCGAGCGATCCGTTTTCGCGCGCAATGAACCCGTCTAAACTAGCGGCAATATACAGGCGAATTTTAGCCATTAATCTGTCAAGAATTGAAGCACCTCCGTCAATAACTCCTGGGGTTTCTCGGCATGAACCCAATGCCCGGCACCTTGAATAGTTTCTACCTCGGCATTCGAGAAGTGCTCTTGAATATGGGCAAAAGTGCCCGCGTCAATATAATCGCTATTTCCTCCGGCAATGAATAGAGTAGGCCCTTCATAATGCTCACTATTTTGCAAGGCTTCTCCCACATTGGCAATTTGATCGTTGAGTCCGTGCAGGTTAAATCGCCAGGCCAATTTTTC
>CBFHRK010000076.1:0-8462 GCA_965658225.1 Flavobacteriales bacterium
AGTAAGGTTGTGATGATCATAGGTCGCACCCACGCGGTATTCGTTATTGCCTATCGGCAAGACGAACACTCCGGCTTTAATTATTCCATCGAAATTTATTTTCTCATCCGTTCGAATGCGGAGGAGTTCACCTTTGCTCGGTCTTATGGCGTCGGTAGGGAAATATAAATTGTGGCGAGCTCCAGCTCCGTCGCAAAATACTAATCGTGCATTTGTAAGCTCGACACCAATACGCCGGAGGCTTGGCATTACTTGATCATATTCCCAATTGGCCTCGTGAAAAATACCCAATGAATTAAAATACACACGGCAATCTCTCAAAAAAGCGCTCGTATCGAACCACCCAGCTCCGATAACTCGACCCATTCCAAAATCACCTTGAATATGATTAGGTATTGACCCGATTTCCGGATCTAAATACTTTTTGAACTTGGGATTTGCTGAATACTCTGACCATTGGTTTTGCTCGTGAACACTGGCAAACCTCCGATAAACAGGCGTATCCTTCAACCACGTCACCTTAAATTGTTCCGACCAACCGGAATAAAACGAAGATTGACATTCCATAAATTCATCGGCACGCCAGACCAAGTTCATTCTTTTTAAAACCACCGGATTTATTAATCCAGCGGCTACGCTGGTAGAGGTGTTTGGAGAAGGAGAATCAACAATGCACACCTTCTCACCTCGACTTAATAGCTCGAGCGCCAGTGTCGAGCCTGCAAGCCCTTGTCCAACAATTACAGTAGTCATCGGAACAAATAACGAAGGTTGAGTCCTAAATCCCCGGTGACGATGGGCGATCCACCTTGAAAGGGAACGTCACCGATGAAGTGAAAATCAACACCTAAGGAAAAGGGTATATGATCGAAGCGATATTCAAAACCCATTCCTGCATCCAATCCACCCCCATTTCCTTCATAAAGTGGTGATTCTGGACCATACTGTCCGTAATGTGCACCAAGACTTAAGTATCCGTCAAAGACACCGGTGTTTATTTGAAGGGGTTCTGTGAAATCCGTGTGCCATAACCAAAAGCCGGCCACTTTTACACCGTTCCAGCTCGTTGTTGCCATAACTTCGATGGCTTGTCTCGGTTTTACGAACGCCTTGTAGCTGATACCGTTGCTAACGCCTAATCGAACACCAATTGACGATCGGTACTGCGCCTGACTAGACAAACTCGAGATTATAATGAAGAACATAACAAGCCCACAATGCAAAAAACTCCCCCGCAAAACGGAGGAGTTTCTTTTATCGTCAGATTCAATATTCTTAGTATTCCCAGAGGTCATGTTCAAAATTACGAATCTCTTCTTTAATTTTTTGAGCCTCTAACAACTGCTCCATTTGAGAGTAGCGCTTATAATCATAAATCAATCGATCATAAACATTATTCTCTTTCGTAATGTAGCTATGGAACATGCGTTTGTGGAAAATCTCATCAAACGTACGACGCTCGGCATCGTTCATTCGATTAAATGTTTCGTGATTCGCTAGAACTGGGCGCGTTTCTGGGAACCACAACCAAAATAGCTGCTCCTTTTCAATTTGCCCGGTAGCTTGGTTTTCTTTATACGCCACTGGGCAAATTCCCAAAATGCGTACTTCCATTACAGAACGTTCTTTATCAAAGAACCAGTCTTCTTTCAAAAGGTACTCCAGAACATCGCTACTTTCTACTTTGATCGTATCAAGTCTCCAAAATGGCTCACCTGTATTAATATCAAAATCTTGAACCGAATCAACTGAAAAGATCTTCGCGGCAACTTCTTGAGGTGTTAACGTTCTCTTGAATTCATCATCGGCATATGCCGTAATGGACCCTTCGTTAACAACGGCCTGAAAAAGAACTTCCGATAACGACTTACGATCTTTTATAGGTACAATTGGATAATACAGCGGATGGTTCAACTTTTGCTTCAAGTCGATTTTCTGCCAGTAACGCTTCATCCACATCACATCCGCTTCGCGCAAATGATGATAAGGGACCACTCTGTTTTCTTTAAAATGATGCTTAATAAAAACGGCATCATCTTCGGCAGTTGGCTGTCGGTTGTAGTCAAGCACCGTTTGCGCACTCGCCATAAATGACGCGGCAACCAACACAAGAGCTAAGATGTTTTTTACTGACTTCATAACAATTACTTATTACTGTACTGTGAAAACGATGGCTCCACAGTTTTTAGTACCGTCGGGACCTTTCGCTTGGATATTAGTAAACGAAATATCCGATCCAGGCTTCATATCCTGAATTAAGGATCGAACTTCACCGTTAAACAAGTTTCCACTTACACGTACCGTTTGAGTGTATTCACCCTTTTGAGCACGTACGGTAAAACTGGTTACTCGATAATTAATATCGAACGGGAAATCTTGTAAGAAAGCTCCAACTCCTTGCGTTCCAGCTAAAGCTGACTTAGAAATTTTTCCTTCAGACTTTCCAGCAATCATCGCCGTTGGTGGAGGAATTCGTTTTACACGAAACGTCATGTCACCAATTGATTTAGATTTTCCGTTAATTTCCGCTGAAACTTTAATTACTGCTTCATTCGCCGTTCCTGCTTTAGCAACGTAATCTCCTTTGGACCCAGAGATTGCGCAACCTGCACATGAAACTGTTAGCTTATCCGGAGCAACTCCAGGCACAGAAACAGAGATAGGGTTATCCACTCCACGATACAAAACGTTCATTTTAGTTGGCGAAATTACCGCCGCAGAACGAGCCACCTGATAGGTTCTAGGTGCTACCGGGTATGGTGTAAGGCCATCAGGCCCCATGATTTCAACGGTTCCTCCCCAAGTAAAGGCCCCTTCTGAAGTAGCGGGAACTTTATAGATTCCTCTACCACCTTCAACAGGCACTTGCTTTCCTTCTCCTTGTGGATTTCCATCCGCGTCATAGCTTTCGTATACCGTAACAACGGGTTGTTGGGTCGAATCAAACGCTGCAATGAAGATCTCCGCCACAAAAGTATCCCCCGTAAATACATACGAATTCGGAACAATCGCTGTTGCATCAAGTTTGTTCACTTTAACATCCTGTGCACCAATGTTGCGTTGCAAGTAACTAATAACATCACTTTCTGCCGCACGAACATCGGACTGCATTTTTGTAAGGAAAGTCACAATTGCCATCAACGGATAGTGCTCAAAGTTCGCTTGTTCCCAGCTTGCCTTCACGTCACCACCGATATCTTGTTTGTCCGTATTGAAGATCGCCGCCAAGTTTGCTTGAAGCTCCTCATTACCGTCCGACTTTGAAATGAGAACGTTACGGAATTCTTCAACTTTGCCCTTCAATTCCGTCGCTTTCTTATCTTTTACTAAAAGGTAATTTGCTGGAACCTCACGGTTATCCATTTTCTTTGGCTTACCGGTTTCTTCATCGACACCATCTGCCAATTCAATCAACTTGTTTTTAAGATCTTCGATATAGGTATCAACTCCATCGGCTTGTTGCTTTACCGCATATGCAGCGTCGCGCCAAACTTTTGATTTTGTTGCATTTTCTTCCATAGCAGCGTCAAACTGACGATACACGGAGTTGTTCTTTTCTTCAACTTTTACATTCGTTGTAGCCATAGAACGCTCGACCCGTACAAAGGCATCCAAAATTTCTTTGGACACATTCAAGGCCAATAAGGCGGTCAACACGAGGTACATCATGTTGATCATCTTCTGTCTAGGTGATAAATTTCCTCCTGCCATTATTTATAAACTTTCCGGAGTTAATTAACCTTTGTTTCCGCCCATTGCGGATAACATGTTACCGTAAACATTGTTAAGTGCACCTAAATTTTGTGCAAGCGCTGCAACTTCTGCTTGCAAACGCTTACTGTCTTCAGCAGTCGTTGCCAAACTTTCAACAAGCATTTGAGACGCCTCTGACTGTTTGTTACTCGATTGAAGTTGCACTTCATATAAAGCATTCAAAGATTCCATGTTCTTTGCTGCTTTGTTAATTTCATCATTATACTGTTGCGTAGATGCCGCTGCTTCAATAGTTTCGTTCAATTTGGAAGCTGCTTCACCGAAGTTACTTAATCCTTGACCCAAACTTTCGATTAATGCACCATCGATCTTGGCTTCTTCGAGCATATTGTCTAATTCCTGAGTGGGAGACAAGTTACCTTTTGATTTTTTGCCTTCGCTATCCATTCCGGCTAACTCAGGATACACCAAACTCCAATCCACTTCTTCGTGTGGTTTTTCAAATGCCGAAAAGAAAAAGATAACGGATTCTGTTCCCAACCCTACGATCAACATGATATCTGCAAATTGCCAGTGCAAAATTTTAAAAAGTGCACCAAGAATAACAACCGATGCTCCCCAGCCATATAGCTTGGCCATGTTGTTCTTCCATCTTCTCGAGGTAACGTTAATTAGCGCCATGATTTGTAAGTACTGATTTGTTTAGATTAAATTAAGAGTAGTTCAAGTTTTTATTGGAAATCGGCTAAGTCACGCCCCATAAAGGATTGTACTGTCCGGAATCCAATGTAGCATTTCGCTGTGTCTTGATATTCGAAGTCACGCGTCGCTACTTGTAGGTAATATCCTATGTCTTTCCACGATCCGCCGCGAATCACTTTTCGCTTCATTACAGGCGGGTCACTATCGGCCGCGTCGTATTGAAAGTCAGGATTCATGTCGTGAGAAAACTCATACGCAGATGGATCGTATGCATTCGCCGTCCATTCTGCAACGTTACCCGCCATACAGTATAAACCGTATTGATTTGGCCAGTAGCTTGTAGTCTTTACCGTTTGGAAACCTCCATCGCCTACGTAATTACCTCGGCGAGGCTTAAAGTTACCCAAGAAACATCCGCGGCTATTGCTAATGTAAGGTCCTCCCCAAGGAAACATATTGTTATCCAGTCCGCCACGAGCAGCATACTCCCATTCTGCCTCCGTTGGTAAACGGAACTCTTGTTCGTAGGGCGTTTCTTCACTCTCTAAGTAAGAGTCGCGATATCTAGATCTCCAGTTTGCAAAAGCTTTTGCCTGGTGCCATGTGACTCCAACCACTGGATACTCGTCAAAGGCAGGGTGCCAAAAATATTTGTCGTGCATGGGTTCATTGAAACTGTACGAATAATCGTGAATCCAGGCTAGAGTATCCGGATAAACCGGTAATTCTTTTTCTTCTATAAACTCGGCGCGCGAATCAATTCCACCACCGTATTCTCCTGTTCTCCAATCGTATCGATTCTTCTTCTCAGCCGCTTTTCGTTTGTTGATATAGAAATAGCGGTAGATTAATTGACGTGGATCAATATGACGGCGGCCATAAAACTGCTCTTCCGGCGGAAGGTAAAGTTCTTCCAATGCATAACGGAAATCTTCATCATCCGAATCCCAACGGAGTGGTTCTTCCCAATTCAAGCGAGGTTCGTCTAGGAAATTTCCGTATTCATCTTCTTCAATAAGCTCGTATCCTTCAACGCCATTATCTCCTAAAAGAAGACGTGCAATTGAATCGCGAACCCAGAATACATACTGACGGTACTCGTTGTTTGTGATTTCCGTTTGGTCCATGTAAAAGGCAGCAACAGAAACTGTTCTACTCGTATTGGTAAGACCGTAAGGAACGTCTTGGTCATTGGCCCCCATATTAAACGAACCCATAGGAATGTAAACCATGCCATAAGGATCAGAAGGATACCAAGTCTGACGATTCTGCACCCCAACGAGCTCGCCGTGGTCAGAACCCGCGCAACTGGCGAGTACGATTCCAACTAAGGATGAAAGAATGAGTTTTCTCATTTCGCTTATAATTAGTTCCACGCAGCCTCGCGGCCTGATGGAGCGTATTAGCCTATTCTTTTACAAAACAAAAATCATCGGCTGGCTTAAAGTCGATGATTTTCCTCAATTTCTGAGACCGACAAACTTACAAAAATCTTACGTTACGATATTTCGTAGGTTCTTTTGGTGGAATTTCGATCGTGAAACAATAGTTTACAAAGGCTTCGAAACTCCCACTTGAATTACTTCCGCTCAGTGCGCTGGTACCTATGTCATAGGAGGCGCCAAAGCGTAATTGATCATTAATTTGGTAACCAAACAAGATCGGAATACCATCTTCGAGCCTATAGCTAACGCCCATCCAAAACTTGTTATTGTACATGGCCAACATGCTCGCATCAAAACTGATCGATGCCAAGTCGTATTTTACAAGGGCTGAAGGCATTAAAGTCCATTCAGGACTCAACTCAATGTCATAACCCCCTGTGAAGTATAAATGCTGTGATTGAGTTAGGTTCGTTTCCGCTGCAATTTGATTACTTAATCCGGCTAAATGCGTAATACTCACTCCTGCCCACCAGTTGGTCGCACGATAAAAAGCACCTAGGCCAAAATCAGGAGCAATTGAATTTCCGTCTCCTTGCGGAATGACACCGTCGCCACTTCCATTTCCGCCATTCGGATCGACCCATTGTGGATCCGTAATTCCGGCATCGAGAAGACCGACATACGCACCAATACCGAGTACTCCATCACCTGCATCCAAATGATAGGAATAACTCAATTTCACATTCGTACGTGTCAAGAAACCTTCTTCATCGCGCAAAAGACCCAAACCAAGTCCACCCGCGAGGGCGTCGATGGGCATGGACGCGTTTAAGTTTATTGTTGTTGGAGCACCTTCAAATCCCATCCATTGTGAACGGTACAGACCGTTTATACAAATAGCGCCGTCAAGACCCGCTGCGCCCGGATTGTAATTGATTTGATTAAACATGTAATGAGTCCACTGCGCATCTTGCTGCGACCAAGCGGTCATAGCGCAAACGAGAAGTCCAAGAGTAAAGATTCTTTTCATAGGTCCGATTTAGCCCAAATATCTTGCCGTTAGGCAGTACTGCAAGCGGTTAAAGGTAACGAAAATATATTTTGTTCTACCTTATTTCTTAATTGACAAAGGACAAGTAGCCAAGCCAAAAATAATAGAATTATCATATCCGCAAAACTCCTTGTTAAGAAAGCTTGCGAAAAGCGCTCAACCAGCGATCGGGAATTTCATTTTCTACGGCTTGCAAATAGTCCTGATAACTACATGAAATCAATGCATGTCGTTGATGAAAAACACTTGCCTCTCCGGCGTTTAGCGGTATTTCGATCCACCAACGACCCGAGCGATCACTCTTGTAAAACGTAAGATCAAGCCCCAGGGATGGGTTCGGCACAATATATTTGGCATAAGTAGATCGATCGCCGAATGGAAAATCATTCTTTCGAACGCTTACTCCTTCAATAAAATACCATACAATTTGAGCAATTAAGCGGGCGGTTTGATCGTGACGATCGTTTTGCGGATTGTACTCAAACAAACCAAAAGAAGTCAGTTTATCGCTCATTCCCGCATAACGCGCCAATGCACAGGCCTCTTCGCCATACCATCCGTTTGGGCTACCCAATTTATTCGCGGGTGCATCGCTGTGACGGATGCTTCGTATATCAAAGCTCACAATATCCGCATCCCTTAAAATAGGCTCCGCCTCTTCAATTTGCTTGTGAAAGAGTCCGACCCGATATCGCTCGAAATGAAGACTTTCCATTAAATCGATTTCCTCTTGATGAGCAAAATACGTTTGAAAACCCAGGTTACTGTAATTAAAAAGAATATTCGGTTTTTGGAGAATAATATGAGAGAGGTAGGTCTCGTTGGACAGCTCCTCACTATTGATTCCAAGATCGAACCGACTATCGATTGAGCAAATATTAACCGATTGCTCGAGTCTTTCGTAGGCTTTATAATTGGCGAAAGTTAAATCCTGACTCCCCCCCAGAATTATAGGAATGCAATTGTTCTTGACACATTCGGAAATTACGGTTGAAAGAGCGAAATAAGTGTCGTCAACCGAATTTCCGGGCTCAATATTTCCCAGGTCTGCAATAGAAAGGTTCCATCGGCCTTCAAAAAGGTCGTAAAGATGTTGCCTTATTACATCGGGAGCTTCAGAGGAACCGCTGTTGCGAAAGGCTCGCCGGTCTTCTTTAACGCCTATGAGTGCAATCCTAAATTCAGACACTTCTGGAAAGGCTCCTTCTTCAACGTAGGCCGTTATTCTGGATCCAATGGAAGCTGCGTGTCGATTTGTCCAGCCTTCAAAAAAATGTTGCGTTAGAGGTCTGAAAAATTCGCGCATTCTTCAATTACTTTTTCTTGGTCGTTTTTTTCGCTCTTCCGCGACCTTTTGTTTTTGGAGCTTCGGCTTGAATTTTCAAGCACTCCTCTCTTGTTAAAGATTTTGGATCGATGTCTTTTGGTATTTTAACATTGTCGCGACCTATTTTAATATAGGCCCCGTAACGACCGTTCAACACCTGAACAACCGGCTCTTCGTCATCGAAAACAGAGATAAACTTGTTCTTGTCTGCCTCTTTTTTCGCTTCAATTAGTTCAACTGCCCGCTCGTAAGTGACGTCCATCGGGTCTTCTCCTTTTGGGAG
>CBFHRK010000077.1:0-8458 GCA_965658225.1 Flavobacteriales bacterium
ATTTATATTTACATAACTCATAACTGTTCTTCTTTTTGTTGTTTGCGAAGGGTTGATGGACAAACGTAATCGGTTACTGGAAGCTCTGTTTCACCAGCAATAGCTTTAAATCCGCCTTGAACATCCACCAAATTATGCAGACCTCTTGATTTGAGGATCGAAGCGTAAATTACCGAACGATATCCTCCTGCACAGTGCACGTAATAGGTCTGATCTTTATCAAATTCATCCATGTATTCGTTGATGAAATCGAGCGGGCGGTTAAATGCTTTATCTAAATGCTCCGCTTCGAACTCACTTGGCTTACGAACATCAAGGACATGTGTTTTTTCAACATCCCAACGACGTTCAAATTCTTCGACGGGGATCGATTCAATAGATTCCACATCTTTTCCAGCCTTGATCCAGGATTCTATTCCTCCCTCCAAGTAACCAAGAGTATTGTCGTAACCTACACGGGCCAAACGAGTAACGGTTTCTTCTTCGCGACCCTCAGGTGCAACGAGAATAATTGGTTGTTTTAAATCCGCAATTAGGGTTCCTACCCAACCGGCAAAACTACCGTCGATACCAATAAAAATAGAATTGGGAATATGGGCTTTCGTGAATTCACTTTGATTGCGAACATCTAAAACAAGAGCTCCTTCATGGTTTGCCATTGCTTCGAAGGTTTCAACATTCAGAGGCACGTTGCCCGTTTCGAGCACAGAATCGATCGACTCATAGCCTTCTTTATTCATTTTAACATTCTTCGGGAAGTACTGAGGAGGGGGCATAATTCCATCTAAAAGTTCCTCAATAAACTCTTCTTTCGACATATCCGCCCGAAGGGCGTAATTCACCTTTTTCTGGTTCCCCAATAAATCGGTAGTTTCCTTACTCATGTTCTTTCCGCAGGCAGAACCCGCTCCGTGCGCCGGATAAACAATCACCTCATCTTCAAGCGTCATGATCTTAGTGCGAAGGCTGTCGAATAACATTCCAGCCAAATCGCGCTCTGTAAGATCACTCTTCACAGCTAAATCGGGTCTTCCTACGTCCCCAATAAAGAGGGTGTCGCCAGAAAAAATCGCATGGTTCTTGCCATCTTCATCGATGAGTAACCAAGTGGTGCTTTCCGGAGTATGTCCGGGAGTATGGAGGGTTTTGATCTTAATTTTACCAATGGAAAACTCCTCTCCGTCGGCAGCTGCATGCATGTCGTAGGTAGTTTCGGCTTTAGGACCAAAAACGATGGTTGCGCCTGTCTTTTTGGCCAAATCGATATGTCCTGAAACAAAATCAGCATGGAAGTGCGTTTCGAAAATGTACTTAATCTTCGAGCCAGCTTCTTTTGCCTTTTCTATGTACGGCTGAACCTCGCGAAGTGGATCAATAATAGCCGCTTCTCCGTCCGATTCAATATAATAAGCGCCTTGCGCTAAACATCCTGTATATATCTGTTCTACTTTCATTTTGTTGTAATTGATTCTATCACATTGATTGAGGATACAAAAATAATGACAAATGACACACCTCAACGTGACAGATGTTACTCAGCGGAACGCCTTAACCCTCTCTAAGCTCGTTTGCTTTTTCTTCACTGACGTGGTATGCTCTGAGAATCTTTTTCCTCATTACCAGATAATTGACCAATCCTAAAATTATTACGGAGACTCCTACCGACCAAATGAAGATGTTGATCCATTGAAGGTCTTCGAGCCCGGGAACTCGATCTACCGCGACTGCAGTCACAAATAAATAGAGTCCGCTTCTAAAAAAGCTTAAAACGGTTCTTTGATTTGCCAAGCGCGTACGGTCAATTGCTAAAAAGTCGCGCAATATGAGGTCCTCACGGACCGATTTCCCCTTTTTACCCATGATTGTTTGCCGAATTGGTTTGCATTACAATTTTAGCGTCAACGCGTGCAGCTCCTTCTCGGTAGTGATTGATTGCATCGGGTATGTCAAAAAAGAAATTGGCTTCACCAATAAACTGGGTGAGTCCGGACCGATACATCACATCGCGAATAGGACCTTTAAGCCCACACACGTAAATATCTATGCCCTTGTTTCTGTATTCCTCCGTAATATCGTGCAAAACGTGCACCGCCGATGAATCGAGTCCGTTTATCGCTTTTGCATTCAAAACAATGAGCTTCAAAGAAGGTCCTTTCTCCCCGACCCATTGATCGATTTTATCGCGGAAATACTGAGTATTTGCGAAATAGAGCTGAGCGTCCATGCGCACAATAAGTACGTCTTCATCGACTTGCGCATCGGGAAAGCGACTGACGTTGCGGAATTGACCCGTCTGCGGCAAGGCTCCTTCAACCGCCATATGCGGATAGGTAACTCGGTATACCACCATGGCCAAACTAAGTATTACCCCTACTCCAATTCCTTCTTCAATCCCCAAAGAAAGGGTAGCGATAAAAGTAACGAGTAGCATGAGGAAATCTTTCCTATCAGAATGCCATAAGTGACGCGCTTCTTTAAAATCAATTAAACCAAATACGGCTACCATAATCACACTCGCCAGAATCGCCTTGGGCAAGTAGTAAAACAATGGGGTTAAAAACAATAGGGTAAGAATAATGAGAAGAGCACTGATAATACTCGCTAAACCTGTACGAGCCCCCGCTTGATCGTTCACCGCCGTTCTTGAAAACCCACCGGTCGTTGGAAATGCCCGGAATAGGGCCCCGCCAATGTTGGCTAAACCCAATCCAATAAGCTCTTGATTCGGCAGCACCTCATAATCCTTGTGTTTTGCTTGTATTGCTTTTGCAACGGCTATAGACTCCATAAAACCAACTAAGGCAATGGTTAATGCAATCGGAAATAGATCGCTCATCGATTGATAATCAATCGCGGGAAATGCCGGGGTTGGAAGACCCGATGGCACGGTTTTTACAATTTTCATTCCGCCTTCGGCGAGATTCAGAAAATAGACCACCAAAATACCCAAAACCACCACTACCAGAGGTCCGGGAATCGCTTTAAACCTCTTTTTCAAAAAAAGAATTACCGCAATGGCAGAAATTCCAAGTATCAGGGTCGGAACATGAGTAGATCCAATATTTTGTGCGGCGTCCAAAATAATTTTATGGATATAATTACTTCTCGGGATATCGATTCCGAGTAAGTGTTTCAACTGGCTCAATCCAATAATTAGGGCTGCCGCACTCGTAAACCCCGAAATAACGGGGTGTGATAAAAAATTAACCAAGAATCCCAAGCGGAATATCCCTAAACTAAACTGAAGAATACCGACCATGAGGGCCAGAAGTATAGCTAGCCCAATGAATTCGTCGCTGCCGATTGGCGCTATAGCTCCTACTCCGCTCGAAATCAATAGAGCCACCATAGCTACGGGACCGACCGCCAATTGACGGCTTGTTCCGAAAATAGCATAGAGAATTAATGGAACTGTTGAAGCGTAAAGGCCGTAAATGGGTGGCATTCCCGCGAGCATCGAATAGGCCATTCCCTGAGGAATAAGCATTACTCCAACCGTTAATCCGGCCGATAGGTCGCCGCGCAAATCAGATTTCTGATAATTCGGAAGCCAATCTAAAAGAGGAATATATTGTTTGAGGTTCATAGCCTGTATTTGTTTGGCGCAAAAATAAGCGAAGAAGCCCCCGTTCGTAAGTAACTTAGGTCACGTCGAAAATCAATCAAGTCGAATCAGTTCGATCCGGTTTCTGCCTAATTTCACCATACCATCGTTTTCCATTTTCTTTAGTAAGCGTGAAATTACCTCGCGCGAAGTATTTAATTCATACGCGACCTCTTGATGGCTCAATCGTAAAACCTTTGTATTGAGCACCTCTGAATTCTTTCTGAGGTATTCGAGCAATCGCTCGTCCATGCGGTGAAAGGCAATGCTATCAAGCGCTTTCAATAATTCTTCGAAACGATTTTGATACGTTTCAATGACGAATCGATACCACGACTTATATTTCGACATCCAATCGGGCATCAGGATTACCGGAATGGAAATAAACTCCGAATCCTCCATCGCTACTGCCTTCACCTGACTTGTTTGATCGTGAAGTGTGCAGGCGAAACTCACGGCACAAGCATCTCCGGGTTCCAAGTAATAAAGAAAAAGCTCGTGACCATCGTCATCTTCACGAAATACTTTAATGCGTCCTTCGGTAATCAACGGAATTGATTTCACGTATTGGCCCATTTCCATCAGCGTAGTTCCGGCCGGAATTCGGCGAATGGTACAATCCTCATCAAGAGACTTAATTAACTCTTCATCATTAAACTGCGGGAAAACTTGGGCGATTAGCTCACTCATTCGATTGCGATATTTGACTTCATCTGTACGACCTCGAAAATAACACTTTGAAATTGATTAATTTCTCCCAAAACTTAAAAGCAATGAAAACGCTTATTCTATTTGGCTTATTTACTCTATGTGCCTTCGGCACGATGGCACAAGAAACCCCCAGAGAATTCTCTTATCAAGAGGGGGACCAAACCTTTAATATGAAGAGCTATGTGCTGTGCTTGTTAAAGGAAGGACCTGAGCGAAATCAAGATTCCACTGAGTACGCCGAACTCATGAAGGGGCATTTGGCTCATTTCAATCATCTGGCCGAAATGGGTAAAATTGCCATGGTGGGTCCAATTGATGAAGGTTCAGATTTGAAAGGCATTATCATTTTCGATGTCGCCACTATTGAAGAGGCTCGAAAACTGGAAGAGCAAGACCCGATGATTCAAGCCAACAGGCTCACAATGGAGCTTCATACCTGGTGGGCCGAAAAAGGAGCAACCCTTCCTTAATTCGATACCCTTGAGTTCATAATATTCAACTTCAAAACAATAGATTTTAGTTATATTAAATCTAAACTATCAATGTAAGTTATTGGTGTTATTGGGGCTTTTCTGACGAAATCAGTATACTTTTGTGCTATGATTGAAACTAAAAAAACAAAGATGACTACAACGAGCAAAAGTCTGGGATTCGATTCAGAAGAGGGTCAAGAGATAATTGACAGTTTGAATTTTGTTTTGGCAAATTATCAAATACACTATCAAAAATTGCGCAACTTTCACTGGAATGTAGTGGGTGACGACTTTTTTGATTTGCACGAAAACTTTGAGTTATACTATACAAAAGCTGTTGAACGTATTGACGAAATAGCAGAGCGCATTCGGATTTTCGGAGGTACGCCGTGGTCAAATTTCAGCGACTATTTGCGCGAAGCAACCATTCAAGAAGGAAACCCGGATACAGAATCGAAAGCAATGGCTGAGGAAATTCTAGGAGATTTTGAGGAAATGCTGGGCTACTTTATCGAAGCTACAGACATTGCGTCGGGACACGGTGATACAGGTACAGTAACTATTTTACAAGAGTACACCAAAGACATGGAAAAAGACCATTGGATGCTACGTTCTTGGTTGGGAAAGTAAAACAAGAATAATTTAATTGCTAAGCGACAACCAGGAACGGTTGTCGCTTTTTTTATGCAATACGGCGAACAAAGCAAGGGTTGAAAAACCGAAAAGGACAGATCGAAGAAGCGCATTTTTCCATTCGAGATCAAAAATTGCCACCGGTGTAAGCACCATAATCCACGTAATAAACCAGGCCAATAGGTATGTGTGCTTTTTAGAAAAAGGGGAAAGCTTATACCTTCTATAAAGAAGTCCGCTTAATAAGGTGTTGAATAAGGTAATAGACAGGGCGCTCCCCCACGCCGCGCCTACGATACCTTCGAGAGGAACTTCACTACCCCAAAGTGGTATAAACAATAAGTCGCAAACAATCATTGAAGCGGCAAAAAGGAGTGTGAACAAGGTCTCGTATTTAAAAATGGGGGAATTCCGCAGGATTCCTCTATTGATACTCGTGATCATTTCAACCATTCTGCCGAGTCCAAAAGCAAGAAAAACAGGGAGTAATAGTTCATATTCGCTACCTAGATAGCTTATTAAAACAGGAGCAAAAAAATATCCTCCCACGAAAAGTGAGCCCGACCAGAAAAAGAGTCCGACCGAAGTATTTCGATACAATTTCTGTATCGAGGATAAATCGGTTTCGGCCCAGTAATGGGCGATTTTAGGGAAGGCCACCTTTTGTAAGGCCCGCGACGGAATTACCACGAAACTCACGATATAGGTGCCAATAGAATAAACCGCCACTCCGTTAAGCCCCACAAGAGATCCAATGATTAATACGTCTATGGTTAGGGTAATAAAGCCACTTGTTCGCGACAAAACATTATAAAACGAGAAGTTTAAAAAGGTCCGAAATTCCTTTAGGGATATTGGCTGGAGTTTTTTGAATAAATCGTGCCGATAGGCAAATACAATAAGGGGAATACATACAATGAGTGGGATCAAGCTATAAACCGAAACAAAGGAATCCCAGTCTAAACCCCCAAACGCATACAGTGATATTGCCAGTGTAATGAGTAACCGAAGCCAAACCTCTTTTAACCTGGACTCGAAAACAGATTTTTGCAATACATGGGTCCACGAACCGAGCCATTGAAACGCCGCAAATCCAAGGGCCATGGGCAAGGTCCATACCGCATATTGAACAAATAATTCGGATCGTTCCGCATATACCCCAAGCAGGTTTTCTTGAAACAGCCAAAGCAGAATCGATGAGCTGAAGAGTCCGACCAAAAGAATGATAAAACCGACCTGAAATAAGCGCGCCTTCCCTTGAGTCTGATCTCGCAGTCCGGGAAAAAAGCGGATGGTGAGATTGTTGCTGCCGAAAACAATGAACTGGGCGTAGAGCGTTGCCGCTTGAAAGAGAATACGCGTAAGACCCAGTTCCTCCGGTGAAAAGAGTCGTCCCATCAACACTACTTGATTCACGAAGCCGAGTCCGGCCCCGGCGAATCCGATTAATGTGTTCCAAAGGTTTTGTTGCTTGCTCTTAGCCAATTTGATTACTTTTGATCATCTATGGAAAAGCCTTCGGCTCGACTTATTTTAGTTGGTAATGCGCCTAGTTCCGGGAGCACTTTACTCGCCGATATTATTGACAGTGCTCCATTTACTGCTTGCGGTCCCGAGTTAGAGTTTTTCTGCAACCGAAATCTGTGCAATTTTAGTGAATTTCAAGTCGACCCAACACAATCGAGTTATTCCATGACTTTGCGGTCAACGCGGATTGAAACCCGGTGGGATCATTTAAAGGCGTATGGCTATACAAGGGACGCGTGGATTGAATCTATTAAATCCGCCTCGAACATCACCGACTTCAGTCGTGAATTTGTTTCACACTTTTTAAACTTTCGCGAAAAAGACGGTTCGGGCTATGTATTCGAAAAGACCCCTCAAAACGTAAATAATTTTAGATGGTTTGCCCAGACTTTTCCAGAATCCAAAATGATCTATTTGGTTCGCAACCCTGCTTTCGTAATTGATTCGTTATTAAAGCGAGGATGGGGTCGGTACACTGCGGCCGCTACTTGGCTTATAAATGTGGCTATTATTTGGCCGTTTAAAGATCATCCTCAGTTTATTTCGTTGAAATATGAGGATCTTGTAGATGCTCCTTTTGAAAAGGTGTCTCGCTTAATTGAGCTATGTTGTGAGGGTCGGCGAATCGAACCTTCAGATTTGTCGGAAGCCTACAAAAAGAACCGTTTTCGAGTCGATAACGCAAAGCACCTGGATAGCTGGACGACCACATCCGACCGGGAGGTCGGGAATGCCAATAAAAAAGAACTTACAAAAAGAGGCCGCGCACTTATGGGTGAACTACTCCATATGAAAGTATCAAAAGAGTATGCAGAAGCTTACGACCTTCCTGAGGTCACCATGCGTGAGGCCCTCGAATACTTCGGCTATTTAAGCGATTTCGAACAAAGAATTTTACCTACTGATAAAAACGTCAGAATTTCAAAATCGAGGAACGACTATGTCAAACTCGTCATGAAAGGTATTCGGTCAATATTTCGAGGAGATGGAATAAAGAAAGCAAATGCGCCTTTTCGAGCACTTGAGAGTTGTAAATTAGTCGAACCGTGAAAAGAGCTATTTCCATAGTCATTACCCTGTCCGCACATCTTCTATTTGCCCATGTAACACATGCCCAGAATTTTCTGGTTCAAACGGCACCGGTTTCTGGTGGATCAGGCGCAACCGTTTTTGATTATGACGCCGATGGCGATCCCGACATTTATGTAAGTCGGGGCAATACTTCGAACAATAGTCTTTTGGAAAACATCGGGGGCACCTTGAGTGATGTGCCTGTTCATCCTTTGGTACAAGGAACCAATTTTGATAGCCAGTCGAGTATCTGGGCCGACTTTGACAATGACGGGGACGTAGATGTCTTTATTTCCAATGGAGGTGGCGCTACTCCAGCCCAAAATGATCAGTTTTTTGAGAGAATTGCAGGCGTTTTTACGGCTATGACAACGGGCCCAATTGTGAATACGGTGAATGAATCGAACGGTGCTTCCGCCGCCGATTACAATAATGACGG
>CBFHRK010000078.1:0-8379 GCA_965658225.1 Flavobacteriales bacterium
AACATATGGAGAGGTGGATAACCTTCCCGTTTTTCCATCGGCCCTTCCTTTAAAGCGAATTGAAAACGACTATGACCTTACTGTAGAGCGAATGCTTTATCAGGGCGCAAGCACCTTGGCCGAAATCAAAGTAGCCGCCAAAGACGGTTATGAAGAATACTATTATTGGATAGATACTAAAACAGCCTGGCCTGTTCGGATAACGATGACTGAACGGTTGCTTGAAGAGAGACCTTTTGAGGCAGTTGATCCGGAAGACAAGGTGATCGATGTGGCTATGGGATGTGTAGTGGACTTCGGCTCGTCTAAGAATAACTTCTTCGTTGAGCAATATAGATTGAATTTTGGCTACACCTATTTGCGAAAGGATCAACCCAATATGTACCTCGAAACGACCATGAACTGGGTAGGTTATGAAGATGGGCGCTTCATTGAACCTATTAATTATGCATTGGCAGAGTACCACACTGATTATCATTATTACAATCGGATTCCAATGATCGAGGAAATTTGGGAAAACGAGTCGGCCGTACTTGCCTCTGAAGAACAAAAAGAAACCTTGGAGCTTTTTAAGGAGATTGAGTTCCGAGGCAATTATTTCGGAGATTCTGTGAATGGTGAAAAAGCGTATTTCAGAGATTCTGAATTACCCATGGTATGGCAGCGAATTTCATCAGAAAAAGACCCGGAGCAAATAGGTTCTTTCAACTATATAAATGAACAAGACAATTCCCTTGTTTTCGATCTCTCGGTTAATGGATATTGCTGGAACGATTCCGTGATATGGAAGGTGGAGCCTGAATTTGTAGGAGAAGCCTCATATTTCAGAGAAGCCAGGACTCCAGCCGCTTTGCGCTACGTTCGTTTGGCTTGGCAAATTACGGTGGTCAAAGCAGCCGAGTGGGAGCTGGAATTAAATAAACGGGCGCTGTGCTTGGATCAGGATAAAATTGAAACCGCCTATTTGAAAAAAGTGAACGAATTATCCGAGGAGTTGTTCCGACTGTCAAGTCAAACCAACGATGGCAAATACGAATCGAAACTCGAGGAGTGGGAAGCTAAATACCCCAGTGGTGATTAATGCTCAATGAAGGGTTCGTGAGGACTACAATTTTTATATTTGCACCAAATTAAAATCGACGTTATGAGTAATGAAGTAAGGGGTCTAGAGCCAAAAGCATTGTGGAACTTTTTTGAAGATTTGAATGCTGTGCCTCGCCCTTCCAAAAAGGAAGAACGCGTGATTCAATTCATCGTCGATTTTGGGCACTCCCTAAACTTAGAAACGGTTGTTGATAAGGTTGGCAATGTGCGCATTCGCAAGCCGGCCACTTTGAATATGGAAAATCGGAAAATGGTTACTCTTCAAAGTCACCTAGACATGGTGCATCAAAAGAATGCATCGACTGATTTTGATTTTCTAACGCAAGGAATACAATCCTACGTCGACGGCGATTGGGTAAAAGCAAAAGGGACCACACTTGGAGCAGACAATGGCTTAGGAGTGGCATCGATTATGACATTGTTGGCTTCTGATGACATCCCTCACCCAGCGTTAGAAGCACTATTTACGATCGATGAAGAAACGGGGATGACTGGGGCGAAAGGCTTAGAACCGGGATTCCTAGACGGCGAAATACTCTTGAACTTAGATACAGAAGATGATGACGAATTGAGCATTGGGTGCGCCGGGGGTATTGATACCTTGGTGAACATGGACTATCCGGAAATTGTCCTCCCGGAGGGAGTAAAAGGACTTCGCATTGCTGTAAATGGACTCAAAGGGGGTCATAGCGGAATGGATATTCATTTGGGCCGCGGAAACGCTAATAAAATTATGAATCGCTTGTTGTTCGAAACAACTGCGGCTTTTGGGGTACACATTGTTGAAATTGATGGTGGTAGTTTGCGAAATGCGATTCCACGTGAAAGTTTCGCCACAGTTGCTGTGAACGATCTATTGGGTTTTGAAAAGCATTTGAGCAAGGTAAGTGCGGAGATCGTAGCGGAACTACACAGCGCTGAACCCAATTTGAAAATTGAATGGAATGCTTGCGACGTAGGAAGTAAGGCGATGGATCCTAAAGTACAAGACCAGGTATTGGCCGCTCTTTACGCGATGCCAAATGGTGTTTATAGAATGAGTGCGGATATACCGGACCTAGTAGAAACGAGTTCCAATTTGGCTCGAGTGATCATTAAGGACGGCCATTTCAACATGCAGAGCTTACAACGCAGTTCCGTTGATACAGCTAAGCTGGACATGGCTGCGGCCATTCGAGCCACGTTTAACTTGATAGGAGCGAATGTAGTGCATGAGGGCTCCTACCCGGGCTGGACGCCCGATCCGGATTCTGCCATTTTAAATATCATGGGCGATTTGTATCGTGAATTGAATAATGAAGAGCCCAATATTCTTGCGTGTCATGCCGGATTAGAATGTGGATTGTTAGGCACGCACTATCCAGAAATGGAAATGATTTCTTTCGGCCCGAATATTAGAAACCCTCATTCTCCGGACGAAATGACACAAATTAGTTCAGTACAGAAGTACTGGAACCTATTGTTAGAAACACTACAGCGCATTCCTGTAAAAGCCTAATAGGTGGGGTTAGAGGCAATTGCGAAAATGACAGAAGCGGAGCTAAGAACCCTGCTTTTAGATCAACTGACAGAGTCGAGAAAGGCGCGTTTTGAAGAGGTGCTTGCTTTTCGAACGAGGCATATTACCATTGCCCTCGAGAATCTGTTGCAGCCGCACAACGCCAGTGCGATATTGCGCAATTGCGATTGTTTCGGAATTCAAGACGTACATATAATCGAGAACGATAAGAAGTTTAATCCGGCCGAAGAGATTGCTCGCGGTGCTCAAAAGTGGGTTACTCAAAGGCGCTACAATGAATTCGATAATAATACGGGCGCATGTATTAAGGCCCTACGGGCCGATGGATACCGTATCGTTGCGGCAACACCTCATGCAGAAGACAAAGAAGTGGCCCAATTAAATATAGATCAACCGATTGCACTATTTTTTGGTTCGGAATGGCCGGGCTTAAGTGAAGAGGTTATGAATGAAGCCGATGAGCACATCCGAATCCCAATGCGCGGCTTTACGGAGAGTTTTAACGTATCGGTTTCCGTAGCGCTCACTCTGTACGATCTGAGTAAAAGGTTGCACATTTCGAATCTGCCTTGGGCATTATCAGAAGAGGAGAAAAACACACTTCGTCTCGAATGGGCGGCAGAAAGCGCCAGGAGTGGAGTAGAAATCTTCCAAACTTGGAAAAATGCTCAAAAATAAAGTCGGCGTAAATCCATCACCTCTTCCGGACTATATCCATCGAGTATCATAGAACAATCGAACTCATCCCAGGAGTGAACCCATGCCGGGTGTACGCACCAGTGATGTGCGAGCATTTCAAGTCGTTCTTCTACAACAGGCGGGTTATTCATTTTTTTCTGGAGCAATAAGTTCCGCTACCGAGAAGAAAATTTAGTAAAAAACTGTTTCAATCCTACACGCTTTTAAAATTAACTTCGGTTACGTTTCATCTTCATTTTATTGAAAGTGGCTCAAAATCAGTCAATACGGTGGAAACGGGTTAATAGACTTGGATTTTCTGAAGGGTGATTTAACTCCAAACCCCAACTACAAGTGGCGTGTTGTGTTTTGCTAAAAGTCAATTAATTGGGGCCTTTTGGCTATATTTGGTGATCATTTTAACTAAACGAAAATTCAATGAACAAGTATTCATCTATGCAATGGATTCGCAAATCGCCCCTGTTTTTATTGGTGATTGGGTTAGGATTCGCATTATCCAGTTGTTATCCGGAAGAAGTTAACAGCTATTCGGAGCTTGACTTGGTCTTTACAAACTACGACGATGGTTATGATTTCGACGGAATAACCACCTATTTCTTACCGGATTCGGTAATGCCGGAGATTGATGAAAATGGTGATCCTATTGATGGGAATACTCAAAACGACGCTTTTATTATTGGTCAGATCGCAAGCCAATTGAATGACCTTGGTTTGGTTCGTGTAACGGACACAACTGGTCTCAATTTTGATGTTGCCTTTTTAGCATCAAAAAGCTCTCAAACCACGGTGGTGTACTGGTACAACTATTGGTATGGGTTCTGGGGATGGTATCCGGGTTATTATCCGGGGTGGGGATATCCTTCGTACACTACTTATGAGACAGGTTCTGTGATTATTAACATGTATGATCCAAAGGAATACGACGGTGATACAGAAGTAGTACCCGTGCGATGGGTAGGAATTGCCAACGGTTTACTTAATAAAACGAGCAATCAGACACTTCGCAATAGAATTTCCATTGCGATGGAGAAAATGTTTAACGAATTCCCTTCAAACTAAGAATTATGAAAGCAGCAAAAATCATTTTGGCGATTGCCGTTTTGGGTTTCTTAGGGAATTCAGTTCAGGCACAGACATACACAGATTTGTATTACACAGTAGGTATCCCAATGGGAGCAACGGCTGATAAAATTGACGGAGACGCGAGCTGGAGAAGTTTTGGTTTCGAATGGGGGCAGCATTTAGAAGAAGATCGTTCGATCGGATTCGAATTAGGCTGGCACGTGTATAGCGGAAGAGAAACCAATGCTCGAATTCCAGTGGGAGATAACGGGACAGGTATATTACAAGGAACGAAGTTGACGTACTACAACATATTCCCTATGCAGGCGAATTACCGCTACTTTTTGGGAGATGGGGATGTACGCCCGTTTATTGGACTTGCGGTGGGTACGACCTTTATTTCTGAGCGAATTGATATGGGAATTTACAGTGTAACATCCGATCGTTTTCGTTTTTCAGGAACCCCTGAAATAGGAGGGGAATACTGGGTGCATTCGAGAATGCGTGTATTTGCGAGCGCGCGTTACTTCTACGCATTCCAAAATAAGCAAGATGATATTGACGGGTTGGGTGATCCATTCAGTTCGTTGATGCTTCGAATTGGAATACGTTCAAACATGTAAAATCAAGATTGTTTTACTGCGAAGGCCCATTCATTGGGTTGATCGCCGATTAAAAGCAACTCGATCAGATCCCACCGAATGAGGTGGGCCAAATAAATGACTAAAGCGCGCCGTGGCATCCCCACGGCGCGTTGTATTTCATTCAATCGATGAGGTCGTTCCTGAAGGCAATTCAATACGGCCTCTTCTTCCTCCGACAATTCAATTAACGAGCCTCGCGGCTCGATGTGCTCTCTCCAAAGTGCCATATGAACAATGTGCGCTTTGAGGTTCCGATCGTCCGAGCGGAAATAGGCCCACCAGCGTCCTTGATCGTCTTGAGCCTTATGTGGTTTCCGGCCGCTAGGTCGAACAAAAACCTCCAATACTTCTTTGCCATCTACCTCCCAACGATAAGGCTCTAAAGCCACGGGCGGATCGCAATACAAATCGGCGGCCCCCTGAATCATATGCCATTCTTCGTCTGAACGGCACCCGGCAATACGACCATTATCCTTGACGCCAATAAGCAATCGGCCACCATCTGTGTTTGCAAACGCTGCCAACGAAATCGCAATTTTTTTGGAGTCGTCAATCCGAAATTTAAAGTCTTGCTGCTGATGCTCTCCTTCGCGAATTTTCTTTTGAATAGAATGCATGCGGTTTTCGTAGAGAAAAATTAAGTTTGCTTATGACCTTTTCAGAGCGGATACTTCAGGCGAACGAACAATTTAATGCAGATCAATGGAAACTCCCAGAGGGAATTCGCGCATTAAATCCGTTCGAAGGGGAACAAGCCCATTTGGTACGTGAAATTAACCGATCTTTTTATCAAAAGTTTTATAACGACTCGGATCCTCGGAAATTGATTTTGGGAATCAATCCGGGCCGCCTTGGAGCCGGAGCTACGGGGGTTCCCTTTACCGACACAAAGAATATGGAAGAGTATTGCGGTATCTCGTCTGGAATTTTAAAGAGTCATGAGCCTTCTTCTGTATTCATGTACCGCATGATTGAAGCCTATGGAGGCGCTAATGACTTTTACAAGGACGTTTTTATTCATTCCGTTTGCCCCTTAGGTTTTGTAAAAAGAAAGCCGAATGGGAACGAAGTCAATTATAACTACTACGACGATAAAGAATTAGAGACATCTGTGTTGCCCTATATCACTGAGTGGTTAAAGGAATTATCGACCTGGCGGCTCGACTTAAATCGCGTGTTTTGTTTGGGGTCGGGAAAGAATTTAAAGTTTCTAAATTCGTGGAATCGTGAACACAAAATATTCGGTGAAATAGTCTCTTTGGACCATCCGCGTTACGTCATTCAATACAAGGCGAAAAGTATGGATGCGTATATTGAGAAATACTTAATTAAGCTAAAATCAGAAGGAAATGGCGAAAAAGGTCAGAAATAAAAAGAAGACCGCGTCCACCACATGGGATTCATTCCAATCACTCGGTAAAACGGATGTAATTGCTTTATTTGTGCTCGTATTGGCCACTCTATTTGTCTATAGTGGGGGTTCAAAGCATGAATTTGTTCATTGGGATGATAACGAATACGTCTTCGAAAACGAATCAGTTATGTCCGATCAAACGAAAGCGACTGATTTCTTCAAAGCGGATTTTCCCGATTTACTTGCCGTGGCCACCAGATCAAAAGATCGAAGTGAAATTGATGATTCGGGTATTGTGGTCGCGAATTACCACCCAATAACAATGGTGTCTTTATGGTGGAATTGGCAATCGGGTACCGGCGAATTCTCACCTTTTTTTCAAACGAACAAATGGCTGCACCTATTGAATGCTCTGTTGGTTTATTTGTTTGTACTCCGTTTGTATCCAAGTCGATGGGTGGCTTTTTTCTCCGCTCTTATATTCGCGCTTCATCCTATGCACGTTGAAAGTGTGGCTTGGATCTCGGAACGCAAAGATGTGCTTTACACCTTCTTCTTCCTTTCTGGATTAATAGCGTATGATCGATTTTTGGACAAAAAGAACATCGGATTCTATGCAGGAGCCTTCGCCTTGTTTGTTCTTTCTTGCTTGTCGAAGCCCGCAGCTGTTGTATTCCCGGTTGCGGCATTTGCATTGGCATTTTACAGAAGAAACGGTGGTTTTGTGAAGGTGTTGATACAGCTCACTCCTTTCCTCGTTCTATCGGTATTCTTCGGATTGATAACCTTAGGAGCACAGGCCGAAGCCATTAATGACAGCGATAGTTTTACCTTTTTCGATCGACTCACCATTGGTTTCTGGGCCAACTCGCTCTATTTATTAAAATTTATCGCTCCTGGGTCATATGCAACCATGCATCCAATCCCAGGAAGTATACGCCCAATATTTTACGTTGGATGGTTGGTTACGGGAGCGTTCTTCGCTATTACCGCTTTTCTTGCCCTATCGGGCAGAAAACTACTTGCCTTTGGCTTGGCCTTTTATTTCATCACCATTTTATTAGTTCTCCAGATTCTCGGAGTGGGCTCGGCAATAATTGCTGAGCGCTATACCTACGTTCCGTACATCGGTTTGGCACTGGTTCTACTCGTGGCAATACACAAATGGGTCGATTTCGCCTCTGTTCAAAGGAAAACACAGCGAATTTCCGCATCCGCTATTTTAGGATTGTTTATTCTTTTTCTGGCATTTCAAGCCAAAGGGCAAATGCAGGTGTGGAAAGACAGTAACGCTTTGTGGAGTCAGGTTGTGGAAGAATACCCAAACGCTTATCTCGGCTATAAAAGCCGCGGTTATTATCAAAGTATATTAGCTGTTGACTTGGGGAATAACAGTCTTTTTAGCGCGGCCATTGCCGATTATGACCAAGCGATTCCACGAGCCACCAAAAGTGATCAACTAACGGAGCTACATACTATTAAAGGATACGCCCTTTTCGCTCTTGGTCGCGATGAAGAAGCAGTAGTAGAATACAATTCGGCCGTTGAATACGATGCTGAAAATTGGCAAGCTATTTCGAATAGGGGAGTAGCATTGGTACGATTAGGACGTTATACGGAAGCTTTTCCAGATTTGAATAATACAATCGATCACCGGGAATACGGAGCGCAATCTCTTAAAGCGCGCAGTGTTGCCTACTTTAAAATCGGAGACTATCGAAACACCGTATCGGATGTTGATCTTTATCTTCAATTAAAGCCTGAAGAGCTCGATATGCGGAATCAGAAAGGGGTGGCTCTTATAAATTTAGGAGAGTACGAAAAAGCTATCCAAGCGCTGACAATGGCGATTGATATGAGTAGAGGCAATCACCCTTCGTTGAAAAGCTTTTATTCGAACCGGGCGCTGGCCTATCAGCTTTCGGGTAGAATCGACGAAGCTAATCGAGACAGACAACGAGCCGCCAATCTTTAAGAAGGGTTATACTGTTTCCAGA
>CBFHRK010000079.1:0-8367 GCA_965658225.1 Flavobacteriales bacterium
CGAAACCTGTGTTTCAATATCAAAAGATCGGATACTTTCAATTTCATCGCCGAAGAATTCAATTCGGTATGGAGTGTCATTACTAAAGCTAAACACATCTACAATACCTCCGCGAATACTGAACTGCCCTGGATCGGTAACAAAATCGACCCGCTCGAAATGATATTCGTGCAGTGTTTCGTTCAAAAAGTCGGGAGAAAGTGCATCGCCGACATGCACTTTAAGCGTGTTTTTGGAAAGCTCCTTTCGGGTAATTACTTTTTCGAAGAGTCCGTCCGGATACGTTACTACCGCAGCCGCCTTGCGGCGCGATGCCAAACGATTTAAAACCTCTGCGCGCAAAAGCACATTTGCGTTTTCCGTTTCCTCAATTTGATAGGGTCGTCGGTAACTCCCCGGGAAAAAAAGCACATTGGCTTCGCCGAGAATAGCTTGTATATCGTTTAAAAAGTAGGCGGCTTCTTCTTTATCGTTCAGAACGAAAAGGTGTGGAACGGACATGTTTTCATAAACAGATGCCGCTATGAGCGCCGGTAGTGATCCGGCCAGACCTTTTAAGTGAATGCGCTGAGCACCGGGTGCTTGAAGCCATTCTGCAACACGTTTGTCTTGCAGGTCGTTTCGGTAGAGTTGAACAAATTCTTTTGGATTCATCGGCCTTTACTAAGTCAGCCGGCCATAAATTGTTCAGCTTCGGCAACCATTTTTGGAGATCCAATGAAATAGGGCACTCTTTGGTGCAGTTCCGTTGGAACAATTTCTTGAATACGCTGAATACCGTCGGAGGCATATCCACCGGCTTGTTCGGCAATAAAAGCTAAAGGCGAGCATTCGTACAAAAGGCGAAGCTTTCCGTTAGGGGCTTTTTCGGTTGATGGATAAATGTAGATACCTCCTTTGAGTAAGTTTCGGTGAAAATCGGCCACTAATGAACCAATATACCGCGCGCTGTAGCTGCGTTCTTGACAAACGTTTACATAGTCTTGCACCCCTTGTGGAGCGGAATAAATGTTTCCTTGATTGATGGAATAAATACTTCCGTCTTCGGGAATTTTCATGTTCGGGTGCGAGAGGCAGAATTCGCCAATGGAAGGGTCGAGGGTAAATCCGTTGACTCCGTTACCAGTGGTGTACACGAGCATGGTGGAAGATCCGTAGATCACGTAGCCCGCTGCAATTTGCTCTTTTCCTGGACGAAGAAATTCGTCGATGGTCACGGGACCCGAGAATTTTTTTCTTCGAAAAACACTGAAAATGGTTCCGATAGAAACGTTTACGTCGATATTCGAACTTCCGTCGAGTGGATCGATGGCCACGAGGTATTTTCCGTCTTCGGCAATGCCGTCGAGAACCACGATATCTTCATCTTCTTCGGACGCAATGGCTCGGCATTCGCCGCCACTGCGGAGAAGCTCCATGAACATGTTGTTTGCGTAAACATCGAGTTTTTGTTGATCTTCTCCTTGAACATTACCGCTGCCTGCCTCGCCCAGGATGTCAACGAGTCCGGCCTTGTTAACCTCTCGGTTAACCAGTTTCGCGGCGATGGTTAAATCGCCAAAGAGTCGTGTAAATTCACCGGTAGCATGTGGAAAGTCTGTTTGGCGTTCAATAATGAACTCGGAAAGCGTTTGTACCGCCATTTGTGTAGTGCCTTTGTCGCAAATATCGAGAAATTTGGGTTAATCCAATCATTACCTTTGTGACAAATGAACAGGGTGAACTTTATTATCCGCCCGGGAGGGCGAAACGATGTGCCTGCTATGCATGCACTCATTCGTGAATTGGCTCAATATGAGAAAGCGGAACACGAAGTGCTCTTAACGCAAGAGCAAATGGAGGTGGACGGATTCGAGGATCCGAAAAAATTTGAAACTTTTGTGGCTGAGGTAGATGGGCGTGTAGTGGGAATGGCTTTGTTTTATGCGCGCTATTCAACCTGGAAAGGGGCGACCCTTCACTTGGAAGACCTTGTAGTCAGTGCGTCAGTACGCGGCATGGGTATTGGAAAGGCACTGTTTAAAGAGGTCACTAAAACTGCGCAGGAGCGCGGTGTAGGCCGAATGGAATGGGAAGTGCTCGAATGGAATGAGCCGGCGAAAGAATTTTATAAAATGCTCCGAGGTTCAGGAGATTCGGAGTGGGAATTGTGGAAATTAAATCCAGAGCAAATAAAAGCGATTAATGAGGATACATAAGTTTGGAGGCGCATCGATTAAAGATGCGGAAGGCGTAAAGCGAGTTGCAGAAATAATTAAAACCTTCCCTGAATCGGGTGTGGTTGTGGTTGTTTCGGCGATGGGCAAAACCACCAATTTACTCGAGGAAGTGGTGCGAGCACATTACAATGAAAATGTGGATCGGGCTTTTGAATTAATGAATGAATGCAAGAACCAGCACTTCGCCATTATTGATGAGCTATTTTCTCAAGATCACGTGGTACGCGATGAGGTGAACAACTTGTTTGTTGAGCTTGAATGGACTGTAGAGGATCCGGCAAGGGAAGATTACGATTACAATTACGATCAAATTGTGGGGTACGGAGAGCTAATTAGCAGCAGAATCGTGAGCGCCTATTTGACTAATTCCGGATTCAAACACGATTGGCTCGATGCGCGCGATATTGTAAAAACCGACAATCGACACCGAGACGCTCGGATCGATTGGCAGTTGTGCGGAGAGCAATGTCGTCGCTATGTCAAAAAAGATGGAGCCTATTTAACGCAAGGTTATATCGGCTGTACGAGCGAGAATTTCAATACTACCTTGGGTCGGGAAGGATCCGATTATACGGCTGCTATTTTTGCCTATTTGATGGAAGCGGATGAGGTGTGTATTTGGAAAGATGTACCCGGATTAATGAATGCGGATCCAAATGAGTTTTCCGATTCGAAATTACTAGAAAGGGTTTCTTTTGAAGAGGCCATTGAGTTAGCCTTTTTTGGAGCGAAAGTAATTCACCCAAAAACCATTCAACCGCTGAAGAAAAAGGGTATTGCTTTGCGGGTAAAATCGTTTCTAGACCCTTCAGCTGCTGGATCGCTCATTACTTCTGACGTTATTGAAAAAAGTGTGACTCCGAGCTATATAGTAAAGCACGATCAGGTACTTTTGAATATATCGGCCCGCGATTTAAGCTTTATTGCGGAGCATCACTTGAGTTTTATATTTGGTTCGATGGCCAAGCACGGATTTCGGGTGAATATGATGCAAAATAGTGCCGTTTCCTTTTCGGTAGTACTCGATCAAGATCAGCGCAAATTGGCTAACTTCGTTCAAGCGCTCGAAAATGAGTTCGATGTTGAAATGACGGAGCATTTAAGCCTTTATACGGTGCGGCATTACGCCGATCAATGGGAAAAACTCTTAAAGGGTCGTGCTCCATTACTTGAGCAGCGTACCGCCGAAACCATACAATTACTATTAGCTGACCAATGAGTTTAGTTGACCCCGAGGAATTTGCTCATTTTACTCGACTCAAGCAGTTGGGTTTGCCACGAGTGGCCGAGCTTATTATGGAATTGCTAAAACTCGACGAGTTAAATGCCATTTACGACGAATTTTCCGACGCACCTTCCGCAATTGATTTTGCAGACGCGGTATTAAATAAGTTGGGAATAGAGGTAGAGGTGTCTCCCGAAGATTTAAAACGAATTCCGGCTACGGGGCCTTTTATCACTGTTTCGAATCATCCGTTTGGAGGTATTGACGGGGTTATATTGATTAAGCTCCTAGCGGAGCGACGGTCGGATTTCAAGGTCATGGCCAATTTTTTATTGGAGCGCATTAAGCCTTTTCGCGAGCACTTTATCAGTGTTAATCCGTTCGAGAACGCAAAGCAAGTCAAAAGCAATGTGAGCGGACTTCGGGCCGCTATGAGTCATTTGGCTGAAGGCAAGCCCATGGGTGTTTTTCCGGCGGGTGAAGTGAGTAGTTACAAGCTTCAAACGGGTAATGTAACGGATCGGCGTTGGCAAGATTCGGCCATTAAGGTGATCAAGCATGCCAAGGTTCCCGTGATTCCCATTTATTTCAAAGGAAGTAACTCCTTCTTATTTCATTTGCTCGGAATGCTGCATCCCGTGCTTCGAACGGCGAAGTTGCCTTCCGAGGTAATGTCAAAACGGAATAAGCAAGTGGTCGTGCGGATTGGGCACGCTATTTCGGTGGAGCAGCAAGAGCAATTTCAGAGTCTTGATCAATACGGTCGGTTTTTGCGGATGAAAACCTTTTCGCTCGGGAATGCGATGAAGGTGAATCGGTTTTTCCCGAAAGGCTTGGTTCCCAAAAAGATTGAGCAGGCGCCAAAAGAAATCATTGCGTCCATTCCTAAAGAAGAGTTGCAGGCGGAGTTAGATGGGCTGCGCGACGAGTTTTTTGAATTTGAATTTCGTCAGTTCGAGCTGTTTTTACTGCCTGGCGGCAGGATACCACGACTGCTCTCCGAAATTGGCCGACTTCGCGAAATTACCTTCCGCGAAGTCGGGGAGGGAACTAATAATGAACTAGACGTCGACGAATTCGATTTGTACTACCGACATCTCATTTTATGGGATAAAGAAAAACAATGCTTAGCAGGCGCTTACCGGTTGGGTATGGGCGCAGACATCATGAATTTGTACGGTAAAAGAGGTTTTTATTTTCAGTCGCTTTTCAGAATTGATCATCCATTATTACCCCTGCTCAGAGAAACTATGGAATTGGGGCGGGCTTTCGTTGTGAAAGAGTACCAAATGAAACCATATCCGTTGTTTCTCCTTTGGAAAGGATTGATAATGACGGCCTTAAAAAATCCAGAATACCGATACTTCATCGGCTGCGTAAGTATCAGTAACAACTTCAGTAAATTTAGTAAGTCGCTCATTATTGAATTCGTAAAAAAGAACTACTACGATCATAAAATTGCCCAGTACATCCATCCTAGGAAACGGTTCCGAGTGAAGTTGAAAAAGGAAGACAGGTTGCTGGTAGACTTGAGCGAGGACGACGTAAATAAAATTGATCGCTTGGTCGATGAAATGGAACCGGGTAATCTGCGCTTTCCCATTTTGCTCAAGAAATACATCAAGCAGAATGCTCGAATTGTAGGGTTTAATGTAGATCCGAAATTCAATAATGCCTTGGACGGACTCATGCTTCTAGACTTATTGGAATTGCCTTTGGACACATTGAATCAGGCCGTAAAGGAAATAAACGATGAAAATGTGGTGAATGCATTTGTGCAGCGCAAAAAGCAAGAAGGGAAAGAATAGGTAATTTAATCTGCCACTAACCAGAAGTGTTGAGGCTTCCAGGTAAAATACATGTGCAGAATGCCGGGGTTTGCAAACAGCTCGAGTGAAATGGATAGAGATTTTCTGGACTAAGGGTTTTCTTTGAGAAATTTTTCTTTTACATAGCGTTCTGAATAGCCAACGCGTTTTGCTATTTCCTTTGTATTCAATCCTTCTTGGTAAAGTTGTCGGGCAATATCTCCTTTAACTCTGTTGATTAGCTTTCCTGGTGTTGTACCTTCTTTTTTTAGTTTTCGGTTAAGTTGAACCGTAGATGTTTGGAGTCGCTCCGCTAAATCATTCACACTTTGAATTTCGGGACTTTCACGAATAAGGATTTCAAGGGACGCCATGTTATGCGTTTCGTAGGGAATTATGAGATCTTCATTTTTTCGGAAGCGGGGCATTCGAATGGCTATGGTTAGTAATAATGCGAAAAGAAGCCCAATACTAATTGCCCAATAGGATGAGGTGGGTTTGGTTTCAATGATGTTGCGATTAGCGTTCGGCAGTATAACATCTTCTAGATAGTAGCGCTTCATTTGATAGAGTCCCTGAACCGAGCCCGCGAAGAGGTTGTGACCATAAAGGTAGAGTGCCTTTTTATTGAATTCGACTTTTGGAATCAGAGCAACGATGCGGTTTCTATTGTAGGCAAACAATCCGCTTAAGGTTGAAAAAACAAGGTAATTGCCAATCTGTACCGTTTGCAATACGTCGGGGTGTTCAATTCGATCAATAATTTTCAAACTCGAGTCGAGTCGTATAATTCCATTTGGAGTGCTCGCATTCAGGGTGTCGCGCCAGAGAAATAGGTCGGTTACTTCTCCTGTAAATACTGAATCTGTTATCTTCCTCCCTGGGGTGAATCTAATTATATACCCTGCGGTGGATCCGGCGATTATTTGATTGTCCCAAATTTCAAGATCACCGAATTCGCTGTTTTTGAAGTATACACCTTTTGAAACTAGGTTTTGGTCGAATAACTCGATTCCGAAAGTGCGGAGTGCTATAATATCTGTTCCATATTCGTGGAGACTTCTGTATTTGTATTGGTTACTGCCTCTTCCAACTCTTGTTATGCCGGTGTCTGTTATCACACCGATGTCGTCGTAGCACAAATATAAATGACCGTGAGCGAAATTGATTTCGCCATTTGAATATCTGATGAAAGTGTCGACCAATTCATTCGTTTGAAATGCTGTTTCCGGACCTTTGAAAATCCCGCCGTAGGCGGCTATATAACGTGTGTCGTCCGAAGACCAAACCGATCGTATAGAGAATTCAGGTAATGATCGGGAATAATGCGTATCAATGCGGTATTCAAGTATTTGATCTCCATAGGTGACAAACAAACGATCATGTACTTGTGCCGCGCTAATGGTCGGATAAATTTTTCCTGGAAGTATGCGCTCAATATAATTTCCAACAGCTTTATCCATTGGTAGGAAATCCGTGTGGTAAATTCCATAGGTACCGAACTGCCCATCATTCAGAATCCAGGTATACCTTTTTTCTACGATGTTTTCGGTTGGCAATAATTCTCCCTCTGAGAAAATAAAGAGTGCTGTTGCGGTTCGAACATATAGATCGTTGTTATAAGAATCTACATTTACTAGGTCCTGAACAGGATAAGCACCAACGAAGGTTGTGTCGATAGCTACTGTTGAAAAACTACATATAAGTAGTGCAAAAAACAAAAACGCCTTGTTCATAACAAAAATTGTCGTGAAAATTACACATAATAATTTACTAAACATTAATTGAAAGAAACTAGTCGTGATGTTCGTGGCATGTACGCTGTGCTTCAGGGTATCTTTGCTTATAAATTTTAAAACAATACTTTATTATGAAAGCAAGAGTACTATTTGTCGTTTTATTGTCGGCAGCATTCTCAGCGTCTGCTCAGTTTGATGTTCGAGGTTATGGAGGTGTCAACGTTGTGCAATTGAGCACAGATCAGGGAACTTCCCTAATCGACGGGGTTCTTCACAATCGGTCGGTAAGCAGTCGCCCGGGATATCAGTTCGGTGTGGCCGTTTTATTCGGTGAAAGATTTTACATTCAGCCGGGCTTTCAATGGACGACTGTATCTACGAAAGTAGTTAATGAGAATGATGTGACAGGTGCCGAACTAACAGACGAAACTACTATCAGTATGATTTCGGTGCCCTTGAGAGTCGGATTTCGTTTAATTGATCCGGAAGTTGAGAATATATTTAACATTCGAGTGTGGGGCGGTTTCGATGGTCACCATGTAACTTCGGTGGATCACAGTGTGAATAATCCGAATACTGGTGATATCGATGATGGTGATTACAGTAACTTGATCGTGAATGCAGATTTTGGTCTGGGAATTGACGTTCTGTTCTTTTTTATCGAATCGGGTTATCAGTTAGGAATTAGTCCTGTATATACGGGCGGTGACCAAGCGAAAGCTAATTCGTTCTACGCGAATCTTGGGGTGAGACTTTCCTTTGGGTATTAATAAAGAATCAATGGTTAAAGATTCACCTCGCCTTCATGGGAGGTGAATCTTTTTTATATTTGATTCTAATTATTGAAGACCTTCAGGCCGCTATGTTTTAATAAAATTCCTGAATCGAACACTTCAAAGTCATATTATGCAAAAGAGTTACCCTTTGTTATTGGCAATCTTCCTTGTGTCGACATCAATTTCCATTGCTCAGAATAGAATCATTGTAAACCCTTCCTTTGAGACAGGTAGCCATATTCCCTTTACCACTGGTCCTGTGTTCCCTCAGTCACAGGCCGGGCCTAATCCGGTGACGTCTAGTACAGCAACGCTGAATGTAAGCCCTGCCCCGGGAGGTGTGGTGGGTTCTAATCTCTGGCTTAAAGCAAATGATGGAGCTACCAACAGCGGAAATAACCTCACCGGCTGGACAGATCAGACGGGAACAAACACGTTTACCAAAGTGGGTACAGTATCCTACAATACGAATACTGTCAATTTTAATCCTGTTGTAAGTATAGATAACAATAATCAGCCGGCAGTACCTGTGCCTCCGAACAGATTGGATGGGAATACGCCTATCCAGGCGGTGGAGGCTTTTGGTGTTTTTAAAACAAA
>CBFHRK010000080.1:0-8177 GCA_965658225.1 Flavobacteriales bacterium
TTTAACTCCTGCAGCGCGCGATTTTGTTACCCCCCTCACGCTTTCTACCCTGAGTAAAAACCCGGTTCTTTCATCGTTTACGCATGAAGACGACGAAAACGAAGTGTGGAATAACCACGTTGATTTAGGACTTTGGGCCGACCTCTTTTTGATCGCACCCGCCACGGCCAATACCCTCGCCAAAATGGCGAGTGGCGAAGCTGACAACCTATTAGTTGCTACCTATTTATCCGCAAAATGTCCTGTTTACGTAGCTCCGGCTATGGATTTAGACATGTATCAACACGGTTCAACAAAAGCCAATTTAGAAACACTTAAATCGTACGGTAATAAAATAATTGCGGCTACTTCCGGTGAACTCGCAAGTGGACTCCATGGTGAGGGAAGGCTGGCAGAACCGCAAGACATTGTTCAAATTATCCAAAAGGATTTGGCCGAACAGTTACCTTGGGCGGGAAAAATCGTTTTAATTACTGCTGGACCTACCTACGAGGCCATTGATCCGGTTCGTTTTATTGGCAACTATAGTTCAGGAAAAATGGGATTCTCTTTAGCGCGGGTATGTGCTGATAGGGGAGCCTACGTTCATTTGATCTCCGGTCCGACCGCATTAACCGCGGATCACGCAAACATTAAGCTGGAACGCGTAAAGAGCGCAGAGGATATGAATCGCGCCGCTCAGGCGCTGTTCCCAAAGGTTGATATCGCCATCGCCTCCGCTGCGGTAGCCGATTACAGGCCAAAAGAAATGGTTTCTGAAAAAATAAAAAAGGACGGTTCGGCTCCAACTATTGAATTAGTCGAGAATCCGGATATCCTTGCCGAATGGGGAAGAAGAAAAGAAAAGCAAATATTGGTGGGATTTGCGCTTGAAACAACCAATGAAGAGGCCAATGCGAAAGTTAAACTGGCCAAAAAGAATCTAGATCTAATTGTATTAAATTCCTTGCGGAATGATGGTGCCGGTTTCGGACACGATACAAATCAAGTAACTCTGTTCGATCGAAACAATAAGCGCCTAGAAACAGGGTTAAAGAGTAAGATGGAAATCGCGCAGGATATTGCGGAATTTATTGATCGAGAATGGCTTTAAAGAAATACACCTTAATTCTAGCAGGAATACTTTTTATGTCTTCCTTAACGGCACAGGAACTGAATTGCCGCGTTCAGGTATTGAGCCCAAACGTGCAGAACACAAATAAGCAAGTTTATCAAACGCTTCAGCAGGCAATTTATGAATTCATGAACAACCGCCGATGGACCGATCAGGTGTACCAAATGGAAGAGCGGATTGAGTGCTCTATTCAGATTAATATCACGGACCAAATTTCCTCGGACGAATTTCAGGGCTCTATCAGTGTTCAGAGTTCGCGTCCCGTTTATGGAGCGAGCTATAACACCACCGTTCTGAACTGGAAAGACCAAAACCTTTGGTTTCGTTATCTGGAATTTGAACCACTCGATTTCAATGAAAATACCCATCTGAGTAATCTGACTTCCATTTTAGCTTACTATGCCTATCTGATAATTGCTATGGACATGGAAACCTTTTCTCTCAAGGGTGGAGAACCCTATTTCCTTACGGCGCAAAAAATTGTGGGAAATGCTCAGGGTGATCGCGAAGCTTCAGGATGGCAGCCTTTTGAAAGTAACAGAAATAGATATTGGTTAACGGAGAGTTTCTTCGATCAAAATTTTGAGCCGTTGCGCACAGCTAATTACAAGTATCATCGCCTCGGACTCGACCAAATGGTGAAAGACGATGCGGAAGCGAGAAGAAACATAACTGCCGCCCTAGAAGACCTCCATCAAGTGCACCGAAATCGACCGAATAGCTTTCTCATGAACGTGTTTTTTGATGCTAAAGCGGGAGAGGTTAAGAACATTTATAGTACTGATTTAGTAGAAGATAAAGCGAGAGTAGTTCAAATGCTGCAAGACTTGGCCCCAAACGAAACCGACACGTGGGATAAGCTCGGGAACAACAACTAAGTTTTCTATCTTCAGCCTATGTTAAAAGGCCTTCGTATTTCAAATTATGCACTTATTGATTCGCTTGATTTTAAGCCGGATCAATCGCTCAATACCATCACCGGAGAAACGGGTGCGGGTAAGTCCATTATGCTGGGTGCATTATCCCTTATTCTGGGAAATCGGGCCGACCTAACCGTGCTTCGAAACAAGGATGCAAAATGTATTATTGAAGCTGATTTTGACATCCAGGAGCTTACCTTAAAGAATTTCTTCCATGAAAACGATCTTGATTGGGAGCCGACGACAATCCTCCGTCGTGAAATAATTCCTTCGGGCAAATCACGAGCCTTTATTAATGATACTCCGGTAAAGCTGAATGTTTTGCGCGAGCTGTCCGAGCAACTTATTGACATTCACGGCCAAAACCAGACGCAATGGCTCAACGATCCATATTTTCAACTGAGCTTAGTGGACGGTTTGGCAGAAAACCGTTCAATACGTACTGAATATGCTCGTATTTATAAAGAGTGGAAAGAGCTAGACCGAACCATCAAAGCCTGGCAAGAGCAAGAGACGAAGGGAAGGGCTGAACTCGATTATCATCAATTTCTACTTTCCGAGCTCGAAGAAGCACTGCTTCAAGCAAATGAAGAAGAGTCCGTTCAATCAGAGCTTTCCTCATTAGAACACGCAGAGGATATTCAAAAGAATCTCGACGGATCAGTTCAAGTAATTGATGAAGGGGAGGCGGGTATATCTCAGTTAATGAGTCAGTTAAAAAGTTTTTTAGCACAAGCATCTCGCTGGAACGATAAATACACTACCTGGTACGATAGGGTTCAAAGCATACAAATCGAGTTGGAAGATTTGTCTTTTGAACTAAATCGAGAGCTCAGCGCGTTGGAGGTGGACCCCCACCGTATTGATCAACTGAATGCACGTTTAGATTTACTGAACAACCTTCAGAAAAAGCACTTGGTAGACAGTGTTGATTCATTAATTGAGCGCCGAGAGCAACTTGCCTCACTTGTGCAACATTCCGAAAGTTTGGCAGATCAAATTGCGGACGGATTGAAGGAGCTCGAAAGACTAAGAGCAGCCTTAGACGAGGCGGGTGCGGCATTGAGTTTATCGCGCCGTGAGGCGCAAAAGCCACTAAAAACACAAATTGAAGCCCTGCTCGCTAAACTGGGCATGCCTTCGGCACAACTCGGAATCGAATGGAAGCCGCTCAATAACCCGGGTCCACAAGGATTAGAGGAAATTGAGTTTCTATTCTCAGCAAATAAAGGAGAACCGCTGGAATCGCTCCGGAAGGTTGCCTCAGGTGGCGAAATGAGTCGATTCATGCTCGGAATCAAGAGTATGGTTGCGCAGTACCGAAAACTTCCTACAATTCTCTTTGACGAAATTGATACAGGGGTTTCTGGGGAAATAGCGGACCGAATGGGTACCCTCATGGCTGAAATGGGAAATCGAATGCAGGTAATTTGTATCACGCATCTTCCGCAGGTGGCTGCCAAAGGAAAACTCCATTTTAAAGTATTTAAAGAAGAATCTGAAGGTCGAACGACCACTCAGATTACCCCCTTGAATTCATTAGATCGAGTGGAAGAAATAGCCGGAATGCTCAGTGGCCAGTCCAAAAGTGAAGCCGCCCGACAGACGGCAAAAGAATTGATCGGTTCCTAAATAGCGTTACAGAAAACGCAATTGTTATATTTGTCAACCAAACTATACGAAATGGCTACAGGATTACTCAAAGGAAAGAAAGGAATTATCTTCGGCGCTCTGAATGCCGACTCTATTGCATGGAAGGTGGCCGAGGTGGCCTATGCAGAAGGGGCTCGATTTGTACTTACAAACGCGCCTATTGCCATGCGAATGGGCGAAATCAACAATCTAGCCGAAGCCTGCGAAGCGGAAATCATACCAGCTGACGCAACCTCTTTGGAAGACTTGGAGAATTTGATTTCTAAATCGCAAGAGATTTTAGGCGGGAAACTCGACTTCGTTTTACACAGTATTGGAATGTCTGTAAACGTTCGTAAGGGACGTAGCTATACAGATCTCAATTACGACTGGCTGCAAAAAGGCTGGGATGTATCGGCTGTTAGTTTTCATAAAATGATGCAAACGTTGCACAAACAAGACGCAATGTCGGAGTGGGGGAGTATTCTCGGTTTAACTTATATCGCCGCACAAAGAGTATTTCCAGATTATAACGATATGGCCGACAATAAGTCGTACCTCGAAAGTATTGCACGCAGCTTTGGATACTATTTCGGAAAAGAGAAAAATGTACGCGTTAATACCATTAGTCAAAGTCCGACCATGACCACGGCAGGAAGCGGCGTGAAAGGGTTTGGAGGCTTCTTTAAATACGCGGATCAAATTAGTCCGCTCGGAAACGCTTCTGCGCTCGACTGTGCGAATTACTGTATCAGTTTATTCTCCGATCTTACCAGGATGGTAACCATGCAAAACCTTTATCACGATGGTGGCTTTAGCACTACGGGTATTAGTCAAGAAGTGATGGACATGTTCCAGAAGGGTGATGAATAAGACCTATCGTCAAGAATAAAAAAATGCCCCTTGATTTATTTCAAGGGGCATTTTGCATTTAGGGTAAATCAATCCTTTGGATTCGACTCCGCCGGATCTTCTTTGCTCTTTTTAGCAGAAGATTTGGGCTTCTTCTTCACGGTGACTACAATGTCTTTTTTCTTTTCATCGTAGTCTACTTTTACGCTATCGCCTTCGGCGAGATTAGAATTGATGATCTCTTCAGCTAAAGGATCTTCCATATATCGTTGAATGGCGCGTTTTAACGGCCGAGCACCAAAGTCTCGATCAAAGCCTTTTTCGGCAATAAAAGACTTCGCCTTGTCCGTTAAATTCACTTTATAACCCAATTCGAGGATCCGCTTGTAAAGCTTAGTCAACTCCAAATCAATGATTTCGTGAATATGCTCCTTCGTTAAGCTGTTGAACAAAACAACATCGTCGATTCTGTTTAAGAACTCAGGCGCAAAAGCCTTTTTTAAGGCACCTTCAATCACGCTTTTCGTATGGGCATCAATACCATCGGATTTGGCAGTAGTTGAGAAACCAACACCCTGTCCGAAATCTTTCAATTGTCTTGATCCAATGTTTGAGGTCATGATGATGATCGTATTCTTAAAGTCGATTTTCCGACCTAAACTATCGGTCATCATTCCATCATCCAGCGCTTGCAAGAGTAAATTGAATACATCTGGGTGCGCTTTCTCAATTTCATCGAGCAAAATTACGCTGTAGGGCTTTCTCCTAACCTTTTCAGTTAACTGACCGCCTTCTTCATAACCCACATACCCCGGAGGTGCTCCAATCAAACGAGAAAGAGCAAATTTCTCCATGTATTCGCTCATGTCAATTCGAATCAGCGCGTCGTCCGTATCGAATAGCTTAAGGCTTAAAGCTTTGGCCAATTCGGTTTTTCCGACTCCGGTCGGACCCAGAAAAATAAAGGATCCAATTGGCTTGCTAGGGTCTTTCAATCCCGCTCGATTTCTTTGGATGGCCTTTACAACTTTATCCACGGCGTCCGATTGACCAATGACCTTGTCTTTCAATTCGGCCGCCATATTTTTCAGCTTATTGCTTTCATTTTGAGCTATGCGTTGAACAGGAATCCCGCTCATCATGGCTACCACTTCCGCAACATTGTCTTCTGAAACTACTTCTCGATGATTCTTTAGATCATCTTCCCACGACTTTTTGGCAGACTCGAGTTCATTTTCGATTCTTTTTTCATCGTCGCGCAAGCGAGCGGCCTCCTCGTATTTCTGTCGTTTTACCACCTGAATTTTCTCGGCGCGAATCGACTCGAGATCCTTTTCAAGTTTCACAACAGTCTCAGGAACTTCTATATTCATTATGTGAACACGGCTTCCAGCTTCATCCAGAGCGTCAATGGCTTTATCTGGTAAAAAGCGGTCGCTAATATATCGGCTCGTAAGAGCCACGCACGCCTCGAGCGCATCATCGGTATATTCAACATTATGATGTTCTTCATAACGCTCTTTAATATTCTTGAGAATCTCAAGCGTTTCTTCGGTACTGGTAGGTTCTACCATTACTTTTTGAAAACGACGTTCGAGGGCGCCGTCCTTCTCAATCGATTGGCGGTACTCATCAAGCGTTGTAGCTCCAATGCATTGTATTTCGCCACGAGCAAGTGCCGGCTTAAACATATTACTCGCATCTAAGGAGCCCGCTGCGCCACCGGCTCCGACGATGGTGTGAATTTCATCGATAAAGAGAATGATATCTTCATTCTTTTCGAGCTCATTCATCACGGCTTTCATTCTTTCCTCGAACTGGCCTCGGTACTTTGTACCCGCTACGAGCGAAGCAAGATCCAGTGTGATAACTCTTTTCCCAAAAAGCACACGAGAAACCTGTCTTTTAATTATTCGCAATGCGAGTCCTTCCGCAATGGCCGATTTTCCAACCCCTGGCTCTCCAATGAGTAAGGGGTTGTTCTTTTTTCTTCGACTCAAGATCTGAGAAACTCTTTCGATTTCCTTTTCACGACCAACTACGGGGTCGAGTTTATCTTCTTCCGCAAGTTTTGTAAGGTCGCGTCCGAAATTGTCTAAAACAGGTGTACTCGATTTGCTGTCTGATTTCTTTTTACTGCTGCTACCTCCGGAAGATCCGAATGGATCGCCTTTTCCTTCATCTTCAAACTCATCGTCATCTTTATCTGAAAAGGGGAGGTCAGCGCTCGGTTTGGTTCCCAAATTTGAATCTTCACTGTAATGTGCTTGATACTCTTCTTTCACTTTATCGTAATCCACTCCACTCTGGCGAAGAATACGAGAAACAGGATCGTCTTCATTGCGCAAAATACAAAGGAGAAGGTGTGAAGTGCCGATCACACTGCTTTTAAATAATTTGGCTTCCAAGAAGGTCGTCTTTAAGGCCTTCTCGGCCTGACGAGTAAGTGGTAGGTTCGTGCGCTTACTCACTTTAGTCGTTAGGTCGCTCTTACTTATTGACTCAATTTTCTTGCGAAAGGCAGGTAAATCTACTCCAAGAGATTCCAAAATCTCAATAGCAATTCCCTCTCCTTCGCGAATCAAACCAAGCATTAAATGTTCCGTGCCAATGTAATCGTGGCCTAGTCGTAGAGCTTCCTCTTTGCTGTAGCCAATTACATCCTTGACCCGGGGTGAAAAATTTTCGTCCATGTGCTTGGTGTTTGTATCGGATAACACGTTTGTCACCCAAAGGGTTTATAATCAAATGTAGCCATTGCGCTAATAAAACGTTTGTAAAGCCAAAATCATTTTATCAACACGAATCTGTGTAAAAAAGGACCAATATTCATGCCATTTCAAGACCCTGACAGGATGCCATTTTGGTATATTCGTACGTTATTAGAATTATATACGTAATCGTCCCTTTTTAGCATGAGTGAAGAAAGAATTGTGCCCATCAACATCGAGGAAGAAATGAAATCTGCCTACATCGATTATTCGATGTCGGTAATTGTTTCCAGAGCCCTTCCAGATGTCCGTGATGGATTGAAGCCCGTTCACCGAAGAATCCTATTCGGAATGTATGAACTTGGGGTTTTATCGAACAGATCATATAAGAAGTCTGCGCGTATCGTTGGGGAGGTACTCGGTAAGTTCCACCCGCATGGTGATACGGCTGTATACGATGCCATGGTTCGTATGGCCCAGCCTTGGTCGCTCCGATATATGATGGTCGACGGTCAAGGAAACTTTGGATCTGTCGATGGTGATAGTCCCGCAGCAATGCGGTATACCGAAGCCCGCCTTCAAAAGATTGCGGAAGAAATGCTTTCGGATATCGACAAAGAGACCGTAGATCATCAATTGAATTTCGATGATTCTCTTCAAGAACCCACCGTACTTCCATCTAAGATCCCGAACCTGTTAGTGAATGGTGCTTCTGGTATTGCTGTGGGTATGGCAACCAATATGCCGCCGCACAATTTATCGGAAGTTGTAGACGGAGTTTGTGCTTATATCGATAACAACGACATTGAAATCGACGAGCTAATTCAGCATGTGAAAGCACCTGATTTCCCTACGGGTGGAGTCATTTATGGCTATGAAGGAGTAAAAGACGCTTTTGAAACAGGTCGTGGTCGCGTAGTTATGCGGGCCAATGCTAATTTCGAAGAA
>CBFHRK010000081.1:0-1533 GCA_965658225.1 Flavobacteriales bacterium
CTGGTACTTGCCCCTCGATAAATATCAAGAGACCTTCTTAAATCAATGGATCGAAACCAAGAAAGGAATTTGGCGTCCGAATGTATTCGGGCAGTGTAAGAGTTGGTTGGATCAAGGGTTAGCGCCACGTGCCATCACGAGAGATTTAGATTGGGGAATTCCAGTTCCCGCCGCAGGCGGAGAAGGAAAAGTACTCTACGTTTGGTTCGATGCACCTATTGGCTACATTTCGGCAACCAAAGAATATTTTGAGCAAAACGGGAATCCAGACGGTTGGAAGAACTACTGGCAAAACGAAGAATCGGAATTGATTCATTTCATCGGAAAAGACAACATTGTTTTTCACTGCATCATATTCCCTGCGATTTTAAAAGCGCACGGCGATTATATTTTACCTACACAGGTTCCGTCCAATGAGTTCTTGAACTTGGAAGGGAACAAAATTTCAACTTCACGGAATTGGGCGGTTTGGCTGCACGAATATTTAGAAGAGTTTCCGGACAAACAAGATGTGTTGCGCTACGCTTTAGCTGCGAATGCGCCGGAAGCAAAGGACAATGATTTTACCTGGAAAGATTTTCAAACGCGCAACAACTCAGAGCTCGTTGCTATTTTCGGGAACTTCATTAACCGAGTAGTGGTATTGACGAACAAGTACTATGATGGCAATTTACCTCCTTGTGAAATAAGCGACTTAACCGACGAGGATAATGAAATGGTTCGCTTCTTAATGGAGCGTCCGGAGGTAATTGGTGCCTCGCTCGACAAATTCAAATTCCGCGATGCGCTCAATGAAATGATGAGCTTGGCTCGTGCGGGAAATAAATACTTGGCCGATCAAGAGCCGTGGAAATTAATCAAAACAGACGCGAAAAGAACGGAAGTGGTGATGCATGTGGCTCTTCAAGTGGCCGGAGCTTTGGCCGTAGTGGCGGAACCTTTTTTACCTTTTACCGCCGCCAAACTGCGGAAGATGTTGAATATGGGCGATATCAAATGGACCGATGTGAAAGCCGCTCCGATGCTTCCAAAAGGACACCAAATTGGAAAAGCCGAGTTGCTATTCGACAAAATTGAAGACGACGTAATTCAAGCGCAAATGGATAAGTTAGCTGCTACGAAGGAAGCGAATGCCCTTGAAACCGCAACGGCAATGCCGGCCAAAGAGAATATTGAATTTGATGATTTTACCAAACTCGATTTGCGCGTGGCAACCGTTTTGGAAGCGGAAAAAGTACCGAAGACATCGAAGCTTTTGAAATTGAAAGTAGATACCGGAGTGGATCAGCGCACCGTTGTATCCGGTATTGCCGAATTCTTTGAGCCTGCTGATTTAATTGGCAAGCAAGTGGTAGTGGTATTGAATTTAGCTCCGAGAAAGATTCGAGGTGTTGAATCGCAAGGAATGATTTTAATGGCCGAAGATGCGAATGGCGCCTTGGTGGCTATCGGCCCGGAGGGCCAAGTAAAGCCAGGAAGCACCGTGAGTTAAAAACTTTAGAACAAAACTGTAAGCATAAAACCGAACCTATG
>CBFHRK010000081.1:1633-8007 GCA_965658225.1 Flavobacteriales bacterium
GAGGGCCAAGTAAAGCCAGGAAGCACCGTGAGTTAAAAACTTTAGAACAAAACTGTAAGCATAAAACCGAACCTATGAAAAATGTATTTGCCCTGCTTTTATTCCTCTTCGGAATGAGCCTTTCAGCGCAGGATTTAATTCTGCTCAACAACAACGAAAAAATATTCGGCGAGGTGCTTGAGATTACTTCCGACGAAGTGGTATTCTTCCGTCAAACTCAGCCCGACGGGCCAAAGGTACGACTGGCAAAGAGCCAAATTTTGCGCATTGAATATGAAAATGGTCGCATCGAATACTTCGAAAAGCAGAAGATTGAAAGTGCAAAATCGAGCCGAACAAAGTCTCCAAAGAAAAGGAGTTTTAAAGCGCAACATTTTATAACGCTGGGTACAGGGTTGGGTTTTGCGCAATCCGATCTAAGCAATAAAAATGAATCGGAAGGAACGCAAGCGAGCAACGGGTATAATGGCGAACTTATGTACGGCTTTTATCCTCATCCGAACTGGGGAATTGACGCCCGCGTCGGAGTGAATTTCTTGAGGGCCGATTTCGACCAAAGATTTCAAGGGTTTAGCTTTGATGAATTAGAAGATATTCCTGGACTTGACGAAATAACCTTCGGTACAGATCCTTCATCGTTTAACGCCTTTTATTTCGTTCTAGGCCCGACGGCTCGAATTCCGCTGGACTTTGTGGATATCCATATTGGTATTCAAGGAGGGATGCTTCAAATTACCGAGCCTAGTCTCGATGGAAGCGGCAATATAAATGGGTCCGTTGATTTAGCTCCATTGCCTATTGATTTCCCCTATTCTTTACCCTACACTGCCGTAAACGATCCTGTTTCAACAACGGCCTTTACTTATGGCGGAAATTTGGCTTTGGTATTCACCTTAAATGAGTTTATCTCCTTCAGGGCCGAAACGAGCTACCTCCTTACTAATTTAGATTATACCGAATCGTTTATCGTAAACGTTGATGACGGCGAGTTGCCAGTTCCTCTTCCGCAAACCGAATTTGAAAATGAAACCGTGCGCAGCTTAAACGCGGGTGTTCTGCAGATTCGTTTAGGAGTCGGCGCACGGTTTTAATCCATCCCCACCGCTTGGCGCACTCGACTTAAGGTAGCTTGAGCAACTGTTCTGGCCTTTTCCGCTCCCACGGCTAATTGACGGTCAAGTTCCTCCTTGTTACTCATGAGTTCCGTATACACGGCTCTTGGCTCTTTGTACTTTTCGACCAAGACTTCGAATAAGGCTTGCTTGGCATGACCGTATCCGAATCCGCCCGCTCGATAATTGGCCTCCATTTCCGAAACCTGCGCTGGGGTAGCAACCAATCTGTACAGCGCGACTACATTACAGGTATCGGGGTCTTTCGGCTCTTCGAGTGCCAAACTATCGGTAACAATGCCCATCACTTGTTTGCGGAGTGGCTTATCCGCTTGAAATAGGTTGATGTAGTTGTTGTAGGACTTGCTCATTTTCTGGCCATCCGTACCGGGCACTACCATTACTTCCTCGCTAATTTTTGCCTCCGGCAAGACAAGAATTTCGCCATATTCGTGATTGAAACTTCCCGCCATATCACGCGTCATTTCGAGGTGCTGTTGCTGATCCTTTCCCACAGGCACGTAATGGGCATCATAGAGCAATATATCCGCGGCCATCAAAACGGGATAGGTAAAAAGTCCGGCATTCACTTGATTTAATCGGGCCGATTTATCCTTAAACGAATGAGCGTTTTGCAACATCGGAAAAGGAGTCCAGCAGTTCAAATACCACATCAATTCGGTTACTTCGGGCACATCGCTTTGGCGATAAAAGGTATTGCGATTGGTATCGTAACCAAAGGCCAAATAGGCTGCCGCAACGCTGTAGGTATTTTCACGTACAAGCGCCGCATCGCGAATAGCGGTAAGTGAATGCATATTCGCGATAAAAAGAAAAGTGTCGTTCTTTTCGTCTTTTGAAAGCGTAACTGCCGGCTCAATAGCTCCTAAAATATTTCCGAGGTGCGGAATTCCTGTTGCCTGAACTCCTGTTAAAATGCGCGCCATATCAATTATTTGTGGCCGTAAAAATAGTAAAGCCAAAAGGGAAATGGAGCACTGCCTCATAAATTCGCCCTAATTTAGCCGCGTGAAAATTATACGGATCATTTGGAGGGTTTGGTATTACGTCGTTATTGCGCTGGCAATACTGGTCATTTTCCCATTCATACTGGTGTTATCGCTCCGTGAGGAGTGGCACAAGCCCTTCTTTTATTTCGCCCGTTTCTGGGGCAAAATGGTTTTAGTGTTGATGGGTTTTCGTTTAAAAGTTAAATATCAAGATCGAATTAACTGGAAGCAGCCGTCGATCATCATTGCGAATCACGCTTCGGAAATAGACATCATGACCACCTTGGCTATTGCTAAAGGCACTTGGCTGTTTATTGGGAAAAAAGAACTGGCAAAATTCCCCCTGTTCGGGTACTTTTATAAACGTACCAATATCCTCGTCGATCGATCGAGCCCAAGATCGCGCCGCGAGGTGTATTTGCGGGCAAAGAAAAAGATGGATGAAGGCTTTGGAATCTGTATTTATCCGGAAGGCGGTATTCCCGATCCATCTTGGCGTTTGGCTCCGTTTAAACCGGGCGCATTTCGAATTGCTGCGGAATCGGGATATCCAATCATTCCCATTACCTTTGTGGACAACAAAGAGAAATTCCCGGAAAAATGGTCGGCGGGTCGCCCAGGAACTTTGCGATGTGTGGTTCATCCGCCTATGTATGTAAATAGCGAAAAAGATATTGACCGCTTGCAGCGCGATGCATATCAAATAATGGCTCAAACCTTACGCGAAAACGATGTCGATGGAAAAGAAGAGAATAAGTAAAGAAGAAGTACTTCATTTGGCGCATTTATCGCGACTCGAATTAAACGATTCGGCCGTGGAAAAAATGACCGACGACATGGATAAGATTTTGTCGTTCGTCGATAAGCTGAGCGAACTCGATGTGAGTGATGTGAAACCTTTGAAGTACGTGAACGAAGACACCAACGTACTCCGAAAGGATGAAGTGCGAGACAACTACACCCAAGAACAAGCGCTAAAAAACGCCCCGCAAAAAGACACAGACTACATAAAAGTCCCGAAGGTGTTGAAGCGCGGAGAGAAGTGATTATTAGTTCAGAGTTTTTAGTTGAGGGTGACTGAATATGATTGAATGCAGTTGAGAATCCGTACCAACATGTACTCACAAGGTCACAAAAGAAGGTGAAACGAGGTAAATCCTGAAAATTTTGCGAGGTGCACTTGATGAGAATCAAGTAATTAAATTTCCAAAAAATGAAATTAGCGGCCATTTTAATTTCTCTAATATGCCTGAGTGCATGTACAAACAGTGGGCCTACCTTCTCCTTTGAAGTAGAGCATGCAGGAGCGCTGAGAAATATGATGCACAAGGGAGACCTTTCTGCAAAGGCGGACTTGAACCTTTTTAAGGACACTGAAAACATCTATGCATTGGGCGCACTAGAAAGCTTAAAAGGTGAAATTCTAATTCTGAACAGCAAACCATATATCTCCTCCGTTGACAATGAAGCGCTGGAAATAAAGGCCACGTTCGATCGAAATGCCACCTTGCTTGTGTCCGCTACCGTAGAAAAATGGGATTCCCAGATTATCCCCGACTCTGTTTTGAGTTATTCTGAACTGGAAGCCTACATTGAAACTGCGGCAATATCGCAAAGCATAAACGTGGAAGAACCTTTTCCATTTTTACTGACTGGCGTGGCCGAATCCTTCGACTGGCATGTGATCAACTGGCCAGAAAACGATTCCGTTCATTCGCATGAAAAGCATATTAATTCTGGCCTCAACGGCCAGATGCGTGATCAAGAAGTCGAAATACTCGGGTTCTACTCAAAACATCACCACGCCATTTTTACTCACCACACCACGAATATGCACTTGCACGTGCGAACCAGCAATGGCGAACTCTCGGGTCACGTAGACGGACTCACACTCGGTCGCGACATGGTACTCGCTTTGCCCGCCGCAAACTGAGCCCGCAACTGAATTTGAAAAAGAGTATTCAAATGGGAACCAGGTGGTCCTCAGGAAATAAATCCACACTTATCCTATCAAGGACGATAGTGCTTATCCACTAAGTAGATCATACTACAAAAGGCCGCGCAACCCATTTCAAGTTCTCGCTTATCGACGTTCTCGAAAACATCGTTATCGCTGTGATGGTATTTGAAATACTCTTGTGAATTGGGTCGCATTCCCATTTGAAGCATCCCGGGGAAATAATCTTTAAGTGGGCCAATATCGACCCCGCCGTAACCTGGGTCGAGGGTATAAATACCAAAGGGGTAGTAAAGTTCTTTGAACTGACGAACAAATTTCACTTGCTTCTTATCGCCCACAATTCCGAAGCCCATCGGAATGCCACCACCCGCGTCGCTTTCCAACGCAGCAATGTGTTCTTCCCCTTTTTCTTCGACCCACGACGCATAGGTTTTCCCGCCCATATTTCCGTTTTCTTCATTCATGAAAAGCACTACGCGCAAGGTGTATTCGGGTTCGTATTCTAAATCTTTCAAAATGCGAATAGCCTCCATAGAATGGGCAATTCCGGCTCCATCATCATGCGCACCTTCACCTAAATCCCACGAATCGAGATGACCTCCAAAAGTGACGACTTTATTTTTTTGCCGTCCGTGCAGTTCACCGATCACATTGTACGAAGGTACATTTCCATAAAACCGGCAGTCCATTTCGAGCCGTAGGCTCAAAGAACCATTCTCGGCTAAAGCCACTATATGCTCCGCATCCTCCGTAGAAATAGCAGCAGCTGGAATTCGCTGTACAGAATCGACGTAGTACATGGATCCAGTATGTGGATAAGGATCGATATGGCTCGCCAATGAACGAATTATAATCGCCTTGGCACCTAATTTAGACGCTTCAACCGCTCCGTATCCGCGCATCGACCAGCAAGCGCTGTACGCAGAGAATGTATTTAATAATCCTTGATTGAAGGCTTGATTAACAAAAACCGTTTTGCCTTCAACCTCGGCTTTGCTCATCGACTTTAAATGATCCATATCGCGGGCAATCACTAGGTCCCCACTTAGGAGTCCGTCCGTACCCACCGAACCTCCTAATGCGGAAAGGTGAATGGGATAAATAGCGCCTTCATCGTCGACAATCCAGCCGGCTTCTTTCGTTCCTCGTTCCCAATGGGGCACTTCAATCGGCTGCAGGTATACGCTATCGAGACCATAGGTATTCAATACGCGTTCTCCCCAATAGACCGCCATTTCGGCTTCGGCAGAACCTGTGAGTCGGGCACCTACATCTTTACAAAGAGAACGGAGGTTTTCATAGGCTTCACCGCGAACCAGTGCTTCTTGATAAATTGAACCGAGGAAGAGCGAATCCGTAATCTGGCCGAAGGCCATGGAGCTAAAAAGGATCGAAAAAAGGAACGTGAATCTTTTCATAGGGCGCTAATTAACGAAAAAAAGCCCTGCTCGCTCCGCGAACAGGACTTTGAAAACGGTAAAGTCTGTTTTAGCAATATTCGTCGAAAGCCATTGTGAGGTTCTCAGCAATCATTTCCGCTGGGCGACCTTCAATGTGATGACGCTCTACCATATGAACTAAGTTACCATCCTTAAACAGGGCGATGCTTGGCGAACTTGGTGGGTACGGCGCCATTAAAGCGCGAGCGCGATTCACCGCTTCTACGTCGTTGCCGGCAAAGGCTGTTGTTAAACGATCTGGACGTTTTGCATAGCTCGCGGCCATTTTCGCAGCTGGGCGGGCATTCGCGGCAGCACATCCGCAAACGGAATTAATCACCACCAAAGTAGTACCGTCTTGCTTCACTGCAGCATCTACTTCTTCGGCAGATTTTAATTCAGTAAATCCGTTTCCTGAGAGGTCGTGCCGCATCGGCGCAATTAAATCTTCTGGATACATATGTTTGTCTTTTAAGTCGAGTTTGAAAATAAGAGTACAAAGATAAGGGGAAAAGGTTTATTAATGAGTTCAGAGTTCAGAGTTCGTAGTTTGACCCGGACTGCTTAATAGTGGAAGATTCGTGAAACACTTGCAACACTAGACACTGGTGAAACACTTGACACACTTGTAACACTTGTAACACTTGTAACACTTGTAACACTTGCAACACTTAACACTGGTGACACACTTGAAACACTTGAAACCGGTGGAACCTAAATCCGTTTCGATTGAAAAAACTGGGTCATCAGTGTACCGCATTCATCGGCCATGAGTCCGCCCACTAATTCCGTTTTAGGGTGCAGGCGCGCACCCTCCGATTGATAGCCTCTTTTTTGATCGTAAGCCCCGAAG
>CBFHRK010000082.1:0-4376 GCA_965658225.1 Flavobacteriales bacterium
GTGTGGCGGATGTGCTGTTATGACTGACCTGGACGGGGATAACATTTACGAACTTACTGTTCCGTTTACAAACATCACTCCGGGTGATACCATCGAATGGAAGTATACCACCGACGGTTGGAACGATCAGGAATCATTAACGGATGGAGATCCTTGTACAATGACCACCATTGATGGAACCAATACGTTCGTGAATCGTATGCACGTTTTAACCGCGATGGACGAAACAATTCCCGTAGTTTGCTGGAACAGTTGTTCTGCATGTACCATTGGTCTTGAAGAAGAAACTGCATTCGACTTGCGTCTTTTCCCGAACCCTGCCAACGACAACGTTACGTTGCAATGGAATTCTGGCGAAGAACAAACAATCCGAATTATTGACGCACAGGGAAGAATTGTTTCAACTCTTGTGGTACCTGCGAATCAGAATGAGGTAGATATGGATGTAAGCAGCCTAACGGCTGGATGGTATACCGTATCGCTTCAGTCCAATTCAATGTACAGCGTTAAAAAACTCGTTATTCAGGAGTAGTAATATCATTACGTGTAGAGCTTCTGTTAAAAGCCCGGTAGTAGTAGCCGGGCTTTTTCTTTACTCTTCCGTTTCTGGAACTCCCCATATAAACCGAGCCCCTTGGGATAAGGGCGCTCGGTTTTCATTTATCCGCACCCACCGCTCCCCTTCAATGAGTACTTCCTCTCTTAAATCTCTCTCTTCCATTACCAACTAACTTTGTAAGATAAAACGGGTAAAATCGGGAATTGATACCCGTATTCAATGCTCTGCGTTTCCTCGTTAAACCACTCATCCGTATCCGCTTGAGAATTCAATACATTTTGAATATCTATTTTCAGTTCCGAAGACCATCGGGCACGACTTCTTCTAATTCCGACCGCTAGGTCGAGTTTAAAAAGATGAAGTCGCGCGTGTGCCGCTTTTACTCCTTCGTGCTTAATAAAGTTGAGCGAGGCATTGCGTACCGATTGATACAAATAAAGTTTCAAACCCTGCTTTAACTCGAGTGATTTAGCCGTTTTCCAAACTTTGAAAAAGACCTATTGAACAAGGTCTTCACTTTGATCCGGGTCTCGGGTAAACCGGTTGGCAAATCCACACAGCTCCGCATAATGCAACCTAAAAACGGATTCAAAAGCACGCTCATCGCCCTTTTGAATCCGTTTCCATTGTTCCGAAGATGTCGCATCGATCATGCTCCGAAATTAAACATTTAAGTGTCGTACAATCGTCTGACGCTCAAATCGCCTTTTTATCCGTTCGAACTTCTTTAGAATCTATAAAACAGACTGATGTCGCCCATACCGTGAAAGCGCGATTGGTAACTGCCGTAGTAATAGTAGCTAGATAGCCCGTTTGGCCGATTCTCTTCATAATCCAAATCAAGTAAGAACCCGAGTGCCAAGTTGAAGTTTATCCCTAGGTTTTCGTTGAAGTTCATTTTCAATCCGTTCACAACATAACCTCCTAAATAATTATGGTTCTCACGACCACTGTAATACTCGTACTGCTGACTTACATCGTTGTACAGCTCGTAGGCATAGTACGACTCTCTCAACGAATAATTAACCATAGGACCGGTGTAATAAGAGAATTTACGCTGTCCAAACGGATAAACCATAACACCAATTCCCGATCCAAATATATTGGGGTCCTCTACGTAGGAAGCTTCGCTGGCAAATCCAATTCGTATAGGCAAATACAAAGATAAAGACCCCTCATCATTTAATAACCGCTCATAATAAAAGGAAAAATTTAGTGTAGCTAAATCGAAGTAATTATACCCCACTAAATTCTTGGCTTGGATCGCCATTCGCTTCTTTTCTTCACTTAGATCTTCCACTGTTCCATTCTCAAACTCAATACGAACAATATTCTTTATGTCGCGGGTGTAAAGAATTCCTTGCGGACTATCGAACAAATGATACCTCACTTCACGCTCTCCAACCGCTTCAATTATCGCGTTTATTCGCGAGCCGTCTTTCATGACCAACACGTCTTGTGCTAGGCTTGAAAGTGATATCAACAGCGCTCCAACAAATAATGAATAAGCTTTTTTCATGACCTTAATTTAATTTCAAAAGTACATTAAAAACGATAACCAATAGTAAATGAGCTTGTCATCTTCCACGGACTCACTCGCGGATATTCTCCTTCACCGAAAACATAAGCTCCGCCAATTTGAGCGCCGATTTGCCAGTGATTACCTAGGGTATACCGATATTCAATGTTCAAAGATGAGCCCGCGTAAAATGACGCCTCATTAGGGAATACGGGTAAAATGAAGAAATCGTTAGTATTGTCCGAATATCTTTGCGTAGTCCAAGCTTGTTGAAATCCGACCGTCGCTATTAAATCGTGTTTTGAGTGCTTCAAGAAATCGTAGCCAATAGCAAAATTAAACCCTACCCTGTTCTCCAAAGCTCGGTAGGTAGGAACCGGTGGCGTACCACAAAAACCGTACATGGATTCCCCCATATCGTGCTTGCCAACGGTGGGTCCTAAGCGAACGAGCCATTGGTTAATTTGAGCTTCTCCATATAACCACTGTTCCAAACCTTCGTGACGGACTTTTTGCTCTTCGAAATAACCAAGCGATTTCGAGAATGAAGCCTTTGTTTGAGCAGCCAATGAAAATTTAATTTGAGCGGAAGCAGAAACAGTACCCAGCACTATTAATGCGAATATTAGTGATCTCTTGGTCATGATTATGCTTTGTTAAATTTGGCAATATTAGTTGCCTGGGAGGTGATAAAATGAAGGAGGTAATTTCCGGCCGGTAGGGCGGATACCGAAATGGACTCTCCTCTATTTAAATGCGCCTCAAATACCACCTTGCCTTGCATATCGAGAATTTCAATCTTCGCTTGCTCAATTCCGTCGGGCCAATCGACGCGAAGCATGTCTACGGTCGGATTCGGATACACTTTAATTGTTGGAACATCTCGTTCATTCAAACTGAATAAATTGAAGTCACTGTAGGCCACATTATTGACCGTAGTCGTATTGGCAAGAGCAAAATCACCACCAAAAAACACCGAATTGTTGTAGGAGTTATGCATGGAATAGACGGGGCCGCTCGTCATGGCAATTCCTTCGAAGTACCAATTCATTGGATCGAACCGAAGAAGGTTTTCACTGAAAAATCCTACGAACGGGAAATACTTGAATTGCCCCCCTAAAATGAGCGTGTTCTGGAATGTTTGTAACTCATAAAACCGCGTCGTAACGGAGGTGTCAAAGTTTTGCGCAATCGGCAACGTTTGCCATTCACCGCCCAAATAGGCTGCCAAACCAAAAGTATCGAGTGGATTAAACGTGCTGATTAAATCTCCGGCTGCAAAAAGAGTCCCGCCAGAAAATTCAAAATCGTAAATGGTTGCCTTAATCGGGGTCGACCCCATCGCCGAGAATTGCTGCCCATCGAATTTTACCAAATGACTTTGGTTCTCGGTAAAAGATCCTCCAAGAACGAGATCGCCCATATATTCTATGACCGCTTCAACGCGACCATTACAACCACCCATGCGCACTTGCCAATCTGATCCATCCCAAACTGCCATTCCATATTGATTACCTCCGGGCGGATTCGCATTGAATCGGCCCACAGCGTATAACGAGTCGTTGTATTCAATAAAGCGTCGTACTTCTCCGCCTAAAACGCCCATTGGCTGAATGTTTCCTTGGGAACTTAGAAAATAAACGGAAGTTGTATCGCCGTGATAAATGAAGTCACCGCCGACAACGTAGCCATTATTATAGGCATGTAAGGCATGCACAGGACTCGGCAAGTTATTCGGAATAGGTAACCAGCTATAGCCAGCAATACCTGAAATCCAATGAGCTAAATAGGGCGATGGCACCGTGTCGTTCACATTTGAAAAAGCCCCAGCAACAATAAGTCCACCGCCAAAATCATCGGCAAATGCATAAACGTTTCCATCTACACCACTTTGCAGACTTCCTATAAAAGGCTGTGGTGGATAACCCGGTTGAATCCAAGCCAATTCCTCTTGTGTAAAGCCCGCCCAAGACGCCCAAGATGCCAATTCGGGATGAGTAATTTCCCCTACGTAAGCGTAATTTTGTTGTTCCGAAATTTCACGGGCAAGGTCCTCCCGGCCCGATGTCTTCATCAAATAACCTACCGCACAAAAACGATCGCCTTCATCAATAAAAATTGGATTGCGATAGTCGAGAACGGTATTCACCGGAAACCAATCGTTCGTATAATAAGGTGTTAGTCCGCAAAGAAGCTCGTGCCTCCGACTCTTTTGAACAGGCGTTAAATCGGCCGGTGTTTTAGAGAGTAAATATTTTTGAACTTCCGCTAAATGAGCCGCTATAGCCGATCGATCAT
>CBFHRK010000082.1:4475-7717 GCA_965658225.1 Flavobacteriales bacterium
TTAATTCTTTCGAAGGCTCGTTTTGATAACCTATAAACTGACTCGATTTAGAAATCCATTCTTTATTGACATCAGCTAACTGATCGAAATAGGAGTTTTGTCCGGAAACAAAGAAGAAAGCCGTTAGACCAAGGAGTAGTGCGTAATTTCTTTTCATGACAAAGTAGATTTTATACTTGCTAAGACGACACAACAATAGAAAGGGTTGCGTTCAGTTTAAAAGGTACTGGAAAAATATAAGCTTACTTTTAAACCAAACGCAACCCTTTTAACTCTATTTACATCCTTGTACAGTGTCTGACATTGAAAACATCATTCGCAATTGCCAAAAGGGTCAAAGAAAGGCCCAAAAGGAATTGTACGAACAGTTCGCTCCCAAAATGATGGGAGTCTGTTTGTATTATGCCTCTGATCGGCACGAAGCGGAAGATGTATTGCACGAGGGATTCATGCGCGCATTTCAGAAGATTAATCAACTGCGCGAGCCAAAAGCGTTTAACGGTTGGCTTCGTCAAATTTTTGTTCACTGCGCCATTGAAAAACACCGTCAAAAAAGGTGGACGTACGACGTCAACGAATCGCATGCTTACGACGAGCGATTGAGTTACGAAGATATCAGCGGAAAAATTGAAGAGGCTGAATTATTGCAACTCGTACACGAACTGCCACCGCAATACCGATTGGTTTTTAACCTCTACGCCATTGAAGGATTCAAACACCGCGAGATCGCCGAAAAACTCGGCATTTCTTCCGGAACTAGTAAATCGAATTTAGCGCGTGCTCGAAGCATTTTACAGCAGAAAGTGATTGCGCGCTACGGATTAAATAAGCAGCATGGATCCATTTGATCACAACATAGACCGGCTCTTTAAAGAGGGCGCCACAAATTTCGAAGCGGCTCCGCCAAGTACAGGTTGGGACGGCCTAGCGGCCGGATTAGACCGTCGGCAAAAGAGAAAGAAATTCTTTTGGCTTCAAATGGCCGCCGCTTTCGCCTTGCTTATTACCGCCTTTGGCGGAGGCTATTACCTTGGCCAACAACCCGAAAACACCCATCTCAATATCCCTATTCTTCCCGTAACTCCAGTTGAAACCAAGAGCAACATACAGTCTAACAACCCCAGCATTACTTCGGAGCCCGAATCCAGTGCTTCTGACCCTGTTGATTCCGGTATAAAACCCAGAAATGCAGGAAGCACCCGAGAAGGCCAAGCATCCAAAAACCAATCTAGAATAGAATCCAGCAACACCGCTGAAACCCAATCTTCTGCTTCACCTTCTAGCAGTCAAAATCGAGAAACAGCCAATGAAAAAGCGGCCGTAAACGCAACTTTTGCCACAACAGAAGAATCCGAAACAAGAGCGCCCTTTTCCCCAGAAATAGCGTCAGAGCCAACCGAAACCATCGCGTCGATAGACGCTGATCAATCGAATACCGATGCTATAGCATTGAATTCCGACCAGAACGACGCACCTTCAACACAGCAAGAAGATCCATCAATAGAAAACACTTCTCCCTTTTTGCAAGAATCCGAAACAACCACGGCCATTTCAAACTATGACTATTCGGTTCCCGATGAAATTCTAGTTAAACCGGCTCCTTGGTCTATCGGCCTCACGGCCGGACCTACATCTTCGTTTCGCGTTACGGAAGATGTTTTTTATCAGCCCGGAAACCCCAACGGATCGTTCAATTTCTCAACCGAAGAAGATCGCCCTATACAAAGCTGGGCCGCCAATCTCGGTGCGCACTATCAAATGAATAGACACTGGATTTTTTCTTCTGGAATAGGATATGTCCGCTACGGACAAGAAGCGGGTTCTCAATTCGCTTATTCAACGCCGAATCCCGCAACTGGAAATGTAGTTTCTGGTCAATCCTCTGCCGGAACCATTGAAGTTACGGACGAAGGAGCCAATGCGCTCATTGAAGAGGCAAGCATAAGTACATCCGGATCCTTTGGCCAAATTTCAACGAACCAATACTTCGACTTCATTGAAGTTCCTCTTACAGCTACCTACCTCGTTGGTCGTGGGCCTTTTCAAGTAGGGATCGAAGCTGGAATTGCAGGCAATTTTCAATTTGGAAATACCGTGATCTTCGCAGAAGGAAATACGGAAACGACCGTAGGAACGACTTCAAATACGGAAAGCTTTTTATTTACGGCTTTAGGCGGATTAAGACTGAACTACCATTTAAAGAGTCCAATCGCCTTTTCCATTACCCCTCAAATTCGCTACGGACTTGAATCGCTCAGCCAAACGGCCAATTTTACGCCGTATTCCATCGGTGTTCAGGCAGGTATGAGCTATCGTCTCTAAATAAGTACCTTTGAGCCATGCGCGTTGTGGCTATCATACCTGCTCGTTATCAGAGCTCCAGATTTCCGGGCAAACCCCTTGTTGATATCTTGGGAACCCCAATGATCATTCGCGTATGGCAACAAACTCAGAAAGCAATTTCCGAAGTGGCCGTAGCCACGGATGATTCGCGTATTTATGATGTTGTTTCCGCCTCCGGCGGGATGGCCATTCGGACACGCTCCGATCATGAAAGTGGAACCGATAGAATTGGAGAAGCTGCCGCTCAATTTAACTTAAAGGATGAGGATGTAGTCGTGAACGTGCAAGGCGACGAACCCTTTATTGATCCCGAGCAAATTAATTCTGTTACGGCGCTCTTTGAGGATACCTCGGTGCAAATTGGAACCTTAGTTCGGAGAATTACCGACTTAAATGTCCTCGACAACCCAAACACTCCCAAGGTTGCCCGGGCCGAAAATGGTGAAGCGCTCTATTTTAGTCGCTCCGCAATCCCTTACCACCGCAACCAATCTATTACCCCCAAATATTGGCAGCACATTGGACTCTACGCCTATCGATGGGGAGTTTTAAAAAAACTAGTAAGTTTGCCGCCCGCTCATTTAGAGCAAGTGGAACAACTTGAACAGCTTCGCTGGTTGGCCGGCGGATTCAGAATCCATTGTGCTGAAACAAAACAAGAAACGTGGGCCATCGATACCCCGCAAGACCTTAAAGCCGTTGTTGATCAGTTTAAAGGAAAACTGTAATTTAGATGATTATGAAGTTAGAGGAATATGTAGGGCGCCTTTTATACCGATACGATTGCGTAATCGTACCCGGTTTTGGTGGTCTTGTGGCTAGTTATCAGTCGGCCCATATTCATCCGGTGACGCATATCATGAATCCGCCTTCGAAGTCGCTTTCCTTCAATGCCTTAC
>CBFHRK010000083.1:0-7474 GCA_965658225.1 Flavobacteriales bacterium
GCTTGGAGCTGGATTCCTTGTGACGCTGATCGCTGTTAACTTCGCTGAAGACTTTAAAGTGCCTTTAATTACGCTTGTTCTATTGTACATGTTGCACACAACGGGTGAACTTTTCTTGTCGCCGATTGGATTATCAATGGTTACGAAATTGGCGCCAAAATCAATGGCTGGTACTGCTATGGGTGGATGGTTTTTGAGTTTTGCCATCGCAAATTTTGTAGCAGGTAAAATTGCCGCATTAACTGGAGCAGAAGGTGGCGCAGCTGGCGAGGCTATTGACCTGGGAGCTCAATTAAACCAATACACGAGTATCTTTGGGAATATTGGCTTTGTACTGGTTGGATTTGCGATCTTGATTATTATCGGAAGCAAGCCACTAAATAAACTCATGCACGGAGTCGTTTAAAGAATGTCGGGGTCGGTACAATTATTGTTTTCAAAACACCCGATATTTGTAAACTAATTGAAGTACGTTGTTATGAAGAAATACCTATTTGCTCTTTCCTTTATTGTGATCGCCTCTTTCTCCTTTTCTGGTTTCGCACCAAAAGATGGAAAAATCAATTGGCTTTCTATGGAAGAAGCGCTTGCCATGAATGAGAAGAAACCTAGGAAAATGCTTATTGATGTTTACACCAATTGGTGTGGACCGTGTAAGCGAATGAATAGCACTACGTTCGTTCATCCGTTTATTGTTGATTACGTAAACGAGAACTATTACGCAGTGAAGTTCAATGCCGAAGGAAATGATACGATTCAGTTCAAAGGCAAGGTATACGTGAATAAGCAATTTAATCCTGCCAAAACAAATACTAGGAATGGTACACACGAGTTTACCATGGCCATTGCTCCGGTAAACGGAAGAGTCGCCTACCCTACCATTGTTTATTTTGACGAAGAATTAAATTACCTAACGGGCGTTCAAGGGGCCTACGGCGCGAAGGATTTAGAGCCTGTTTTAAAATGGTTCGGAACCGACGCCTATGTTGAGAATCCAGATTTTAATTCCTACAAGGCCACCTTTGTTCCTGAGGTAGCCGAATAAAACAAAGCCTTCCCGCACTGAGTGGGAAGGCTTTTTACTTTACCGCTAGATCAAACGATGTCAGCTCTTTATTTCATCTTGACCGGTATTGACTTATAATTTCCGATCGATTTCGTTTTACCCATCTCAAATGAAGAGGCATTAATACGCAGTGAGCGGAACAATGATCCCGAATAATTTGTAATTTCCACGAATCCTTTATCGCGCCGTTAGGCGCTAAACATTATCTTTTATGAAAAGAGTACTGCTCGCGCTCGCTTTGACAATTGGCTTCACTTCATTTTTAATGGGCCAAACCTTAATCTCAGGAAATCAAATAGCTTCTTTTTCAGCCGCTGATCTTTCCGCTCAAATTGGCATGCCCGTGCCTTACGGAGTTACTGCCTATAAAATTCTCTACACTTCTATGGGAAGTGATGGTTCATTAGATACCGCTTCTGGGCTTTTGAGTGTTCCCGACGATGCCTCTCTTTCCTATCCTATGTTAGCCTATCAGCACGGAACTACGGATGGAAAACAAGATGTGCCGTCGAATTTACAAGGAGGATTAGCTCTTTCCTTGGCCTTTGCAAGTCAGGGATACATTGTTACATCGGCTGATTATATTGGTATGGGGGAGTCGCGTGGCTTTCACCCGTACGTGCACGCACAAACGGAGGGTCAGGCAGCAGTTGACTTGGTTTTTGCGGCCGAAACCTACTTAACGAATCAGGGCATTCAGTTTGAAGATCAACTCTTTATTTCTGGGTACTCTCAAGGTGGACACGCGGGAATGGCCGCACAAAAACTTATTGAAGCGCAATATGCCAACGACTTTAACTTGGTCGCTTGTGGCCACATGTCGGGCCCCTACTCCATTTCAAAGGTAATGAAGGACGTTATTTTTAGTGACGTTGACTTTACGGTTCCTGCCTTTCTTCCGTATACCGTGCTTGGATACCAAGAGGTATATGGAAACATCTACACCTCATTAGACGCCTTCTTTAAAGCTCCATATGTATCCTTTATTCAACAATTCTACGACGGTACCCTTCCATTATCTACCATGAATGTGCAGATTTCTATTCAGCTCAGTATAAACGAAGGGAATTTGTACCCGTACGGAATGATTCAAGATTCCGTGGTTGCGAATGTTTTGGCGAATCCAAATCACCCCGTGAACGTGGCGCTAGAAGATAATGATGTATGGAATTTTACGGCGACCACGCCCACACGCATGTATTACTGCGATGCCGATGAGCAAGTGTCCTACATCAATAGTTTGTACGCGGATAGCGCCATGAACGCGAATAATGCTTTAGACGTGCTTGCTGTTCGGGCCGACTCGAATCAGTCGCACGGGGGGTGTGCGCCGATTGCAACGATCGCCGTGCTCCTGTTTTTTGATCAATACGCTACTATTGGTTTAGAGGAAAGAAGTACCCTGAAAGGAGTTAAAACCTATCCACAACCTGCAAGTGACGTGGTCAATATTGACTTGCAATCAAGTGAAAATGCTGATTTTCACGTATTTGATATGGCCGGACGCTTGGTGTTTCAAGAAGAAAATGTACCTTTTGGCACCCTAACCATACCAGTAAGCAATTGGCCATCAGGAGTTTACCTTTTGAATATTCAACAAAATGGACTCCATTATGCCCAGCGCTTGGTCATAGAATAATGAATTTTAAAAGGATTATTAGTCTGTCCGTTGGCCTTGCCTTTTGCTTCAATGCCATCGGGCAGATTAATTATAAGCTCAACTGGCAACGCGAAGCCATACTTGCCTCGGCGAACCTTTTACTTGTGGCGACGGGCTTACCCGCTTATCAGGAAGTACAGCCGTATGAGTGGTACGAAGTTTTTGAACTAAGTCCTCCTCCCCTTTTCGTGATCGATCGGCAAGCCGTAAATAACTGGAATCCGGAAATAGCAAAAAACAGTGATTACCTACTTGGAGGTCTCATGTTGTTGCCCGCTATTTCGCTATTCGATAAAGATACGCGCGAACAAGGTGGTGTGATTATGTTTATGTATGCCGAAGTGCTTGCCACCACAGGAATTGCTACGGCGGCCATTAAAGGCTGGAGCGAAAGAGCAAGACCTTATGTTTATAACAACGCCGTTGATTTAGATGAGCGTATTTCTCAGAATTCCATGAGGTCCTTTGTGAGCGGTCATACAGCACTGGCTTTTGGTGCCGCTAGTTTTGTTAGCACTACTTACGCGGATCTTCATCCGGATGACCCTATGCGTTGGGTCGTTTTAGCAGGTAGTTTTGGGTTGGCAAGCACCGTTGGTTATATGCGGGTTGAAAGCGGACAACACTTCCCAACAGATGTGATTGCAGGAGCTGCTTTAGGTACTTTAATTGGCTGGGGAATCCCCGCTCTTCACAGGGAAGCGCGCTACCTCGGAATCCGTTGGAACGCCGGTTGGAACCAATTCCGACTCGTTTGGGATTTTTAACCCATATTTTTTCTTCTACAACTTCTTGAGATTAGTCAAATTTGTATATTTGCCCTCCTGAAAAATGGTGGCTATAGCTCAGTTGGTTAGAGCGCCGGATTGTGGTTCCGGAGGTCGTGGGTTCAAACCCCATTAGCCACCCTACAAAAGAGCTCGATGAAAATCGGGCTCTTTTTTGTTTTACAGACCTTTCCATGAAAATGAACGTTAACTAAACAAACGTTGTCTATTTTTGACTTATGGATCGAAAGAAAAATCAAGTTTTATCCATTGAAGGAATGACCTGCACCAATTGTGCGCTGGGGGTTAAGAAGCAATTGGAGAAAAATGGACTTGAAAATGTAGAGGTGAATTTTGTCAACGGCGAAGCTCGATTTGTCAATCCCAAGAACATCGATTCGGACAAAATTATAGAAGGAATCACTCGACTTGGCTATACCGTAACGAATCCAGAAAAAGCAAGTAAATCACGGTTCGATTTGCTCTCGAGCCTTCTATTGATTTGCGCGATCTTAACCACGCCCTTATTCGCCCATATGTTTCTGCCGCAAGTCGGTTTTCTGCACAGTTCCTACTGGCAATTAGCCTTTGCTACTCCCGTTTACGCAATCGGTGCATGGTATTTTGGAAGAAGTGCTTTTCGCTCTTTACAAGTGGGAGTACCCAATATGGACGTGCTCATATTCATCGGAGCCACCGCAGCCTATGCCTATTCGCTCTACGGGACTTTAAAGTTTGGTGATTCTCATGAAGGACATCAATTCTTGTTCTACGAAACGGCTGCTATGATTATCACCTTGGTGCTACTGGGCAATTTCTTAGAAAAGCGCTCAGTTAAAAAAACAACGAATTCAATTCGGCAGCTGCAAGGTTTACAAAAAAGTTCAGCCACTGTAATGGGATCATCGGGCTGGGAATCGGTTAAAATTACGAATCTCACGGTCGGAGATCTCGTACTGGTTAAATCGGGAGAACAAATACCGGTGGACGGACGTGTGCAAAAAGGTTCTTTCTCTGTAGATGAATCAATGCTTACAGGTGAAAGTGAACCCATTCACAAATCAGAAGGCGACCCTGTTTTTTCGGGTAGTATTCTCTTGGATGGCAATGCGGAGGTCGAAATGACTACGGCTATCGATAATACTGCCTTGGCAAAGATTATTGAATTAGTGCAAAATGCTCAGCGCGATCAGCCCAAAATTCAGAAGCTCGGCGATCGAGTGAGCGCTTTTTTTGTTCCTATTGTAATCGCTATTAGCTTATTAACTTTTGCCGTTTCGTTCCGTATTCTCGGAATTGGATTTGAAGCGAGTATGCTTCGTTCTATTGCCGTGCTTGTAATTTCATGCCCCTGTGCAATGGGCTTGGCTACACCCACCGCCGTAATGGTAGGCATAGGTCGCGCCGCTAAAAACGGTATTCTAATTAAGGGAGGCAGCACCTTAGAAGAATTGGCTAGAACCAAAATTGTAGTGCTCGATAAAACGGGTACGCTTACTACCGGAGCTTTTCGAGTGAATCGTTTAATTGCGAACGGTTTGAGCGATCGCGACTTAAAAAGCATCCTCTTAGGGCTTGAGCAGCATTCGAACCACCCAATAGCGAAAAGTATTGAACGCCTTTGGGGTGATGATATTAAGCCGTACAACTTTCAAGAAGTGCAAGAATTAAAAGGAAAGGGAATTCGCGGTTTCGATGAGCACGGAGATACTTTCTTCGTTGGCCGCGACCAGAGTGAGTACGACTTAACGGTATTAAAAAATGGTTCTTTTATTGGCGGATTAGATATCGAAGACGACTTCAAAAAGGGTGCCGACAAATTGATTCATTGGCTCAATCAACAAAACATCCGAACCATTTTGCTGAGCGGCGATAGCGAAAAGAAATGCCAGCGATTGGCCCAGCGATTGGGAATTAGCGAGTATTCAGGACGTCAAAGTCCGGAAGATAAAATCAATAAAATTGAGATGCTGGCCAAAGTGAATAAGGTGGTCATGATTGGCGATGGCATTAACGACGCTCCCGCCCTTACTCGGGCGGATGTTGGGATTTCGATGGGTAACGCCTCTGATATATCGATTAACAGCGCCGACGTTGTCTTACTTCATGACAACGATTTACAAATCGTTCAAAAAGCATTTGAAATAAGTAAACACACGTTGTTAACTGTGCAACAGAATTTATTCTGGGCCTTCTTTTACAACGTACTCGCCATTCCCATTGCTGCTGCCGGATTTTTGAGTCCGGCCATCGCCGCACTTTCCATGGCTTTTTCCGATGTCATCGTCATTGGTAACAGTTTGCGACTAAGGATTAAGAAGCTGTGAATCGGAACCAGCCTCTTCATATTGTTTTCTTTACCGAATGGTATCCCCATTCCGAAGATCCTCAGAACGGCGTGTTTATTCAGAAGCATGCCAAAGCCTTGTCGAAGAAGCATTTCGTTCAAGTATTCAATGTAGTTAGCGATCCACAGGCGCAGGGAATATCCGGTCGTAAGACCGAAAAGAAAAAAGGTCAACTTATAGAATGGACCTTTCGCTATCCGTCGAAAAGAAAAGCACTGGGTAAAATCGAGGCCTGGAACTATGCTTTTAAGGAAATAAACCAAGTGGATGTGGTTCACTTAAATATTCTCAACAGAGATTGTGCACTGTGGGATTTATGGCTGCAAAAAAAGAAGATCCCCTTTGTGATTCACGAGCATTCGTCCTTTTATTTGGACGGTTATCAAAAAAATACGGTTTGGCATCTTTCGCGGAAACGATTGATCAAGCGAGCTAGTTTCGTTCTGCCTGTAAGTAACGGGCTAATGACTAAAATGCAAGATCACGGCTTAGTAGGCACCTACCAGGTGGTTCCGAATATCGTGAACATCAATCGGTCGATCTCACGATCGGATCGCTCTACCCCCCTAAAAATCATATCTGTGGGCGATTTAGTGAATGAAGTAAAACAGTTTGATCAGGTACTGCGATCGCTCAAGAATTTAAAGGTCCCCTTCGAATACAGCATCGTCGGCGACGGAAAAGATCGAGATCAGCTTCAGTTGCTGGCAAAGGAGCTGTATGATAGCGAATCGGACCAGAACATCACTTTTTACGGCAGAAAGAAACAGAAAGAGGTTCAGCAGATGCTGCCTGAATTTGATCTAATGATCAGTAACTCAGCCTACGAAACCTTTGGACTTGTGGTTGTAGAAGCTCTTGCCTCTGGTGTTCCTGTTATTTCGCGAAAAACTGGGGTCAGTGGAGAATTTGTACGAGATGGGCGAAACGGTTACCTGATTGAATCTGCCGAAGAAATTCCGGAAAAAGTGCTTCAGTTTTTGAAAGATGAAAAAGCATTCGATGAGAAGTTACTTTCAGATTCAGACCTCCGACTTCTATCCCCTAGAATGTTTCGCAGAACGATGAAAAACATCTATCAAACAATCGGTTTGTTGTAGTTTAGCCTTATGATTCGCACTATTGCCGCTACTACATTCAGTCGTTTCGGGGTTATCCTCATCAGTTTCGGTGTGCTTATCAGCACGAACCAAGTACTAGGTCCTGAAGGAAAGGGTTTTACGAGTCTTTTTCTACTGAACGTTACGCTGGTTCAACTCGTGAGTAGTTTCATTGGCGGACCTGCACTTGTTTATCTTTTACCCCGACTCGGAATTGAACGTTTGTTGATTCCATCCTACGGATGGACCTTCATCTCGGCGCTTACGGTTCCTTTTTTACTCTATTTATTCGGACTACAGCCAAGTGAATATCTATACGATCTGATATTTATTGGAGCTATAGACTCCATTGGTAAAATTCACATGCAACTGTTGTTAGGTGAAGAGAAGATCAAGGAGTACAATTGGATAAGCTTCGGACAAACTTTCTTCCTTTTGGCGTCGCTTTGGTTCTTTTTCGAAGTACTCCACATCACAAATGTGAGTGCGTATGTAGGTTCGCTGTATATCAGTTACCTGTTCACACTGGTCGC
>CBFHRK010000084.1:0-7461 GCA_965658225.1 Flavobacteriales bacterium
CCGTCAAAATTTAAGCTGTCTATGGTTGCCATCGTTCAATATTTTGCTCCAAAATTAAGATTCTGCCCGAGTTACGCATATACTTATTGTAATCCTTAATTTCGCTTTGTGTTATTTCAAGATGTCATAGGTCAGGCCGAAGTAAAGGAACGCCTTGTTTCATCCGCCCGAAAAGGGCGCGTGCCACATGCTCAATTATTTACAGGCCCTAAAGGCTCCGGTAAATTAGCCATGGCTTTGGCGTACGCTCAATATTTGAGTTGTACGCAAAAAGGGGAGCACGATTCGTGTGGAACCTGTCCATCGTGCAAAAAATACCAACGCCTCGAGCATCCCGATTTGCATTTTTCGTTTCCGATTACAACAACTCCGAAGGTTAAGAAGGACCCAATCAGTTCGAAGTTCCTCGAAGAATGGCGAGCATTTTTAACAGAGAAACCCTACGGCACACTGTTCGAATGGCTCGAATATTTGGGTGTCGAGAACAAACAAGCCATCATCAACAAAGATGAGGCGCTACATATTTTGGTTCGCTTACAATTGAAGCCTTACGAGAGCGAATTCAAAGTGATGATTATTTGGATGGCCGAACGAATGAACGTACCCACGGCGAATAAACTGCTTAAAATTATTGAGGAGCCGCCGCCGAAAACAGTGTTCCTTTTGGTGACCGACGACGAAGAATCGCTTTTGGGAACCATTCGCTCGCGTACACAAACCATTGGCCTACACAGAATTTCCGATGCCGAATTAATTAGCGCCTTACGGCGCGATGGCTTCAGCGATCAAGAAGCGAATTCTGTGCTTACTATGGCCGACGGGAACTACCCGAAAGCACGCTCCTTACTTCGCTCAAGCGGCGATCATGAAGTACATACTCAAGCCTTTGTCGAGTTCATCCGGAAAAGTTATGTAGCTCACCGCAAGCCTGGCGATTTAGTGGCGCTCACAGAAGAACTAAGCAAAATGGGACGCGAACGAATTCGCCAGTTCATTCAATTTACGAGCGGAGTTTTGCGCGATGCCTTAATGGTGAATTACGATTTAAAACGACTCAAGAGAATTGAGCTCAATAGACCTGAATTTCAGCTCGAAAATTTTGCACAATTCATTCATGGAGGTAATATCGCGAACATAATGGAGGAGCTCAATAGAGCCGACTACCACATAGAGCGTAACGGAAACCCGAAAATAGTACTGCTCGACCTCGGTATTTTGATGAACCGATACCTGCATCAGAAATAGACCTCCCTTCTTCTTTTTGTTCATTAGTCAATTTAAAGTAGCTTTACTCCTTACGATTTAAAAGAGGAAAGCACCATGGCATGCAGTAGTTGTTCGAGTGGTGGGGGCCTTCCTGCGGGATGTAAAAACAACGGTACTTGTTCATCCGGAGGATGCGACAAGCTCGCTGTTTACGACTGGCTGGCGAATATGGAAACGCCGGCAGGTCAAAAGAAATTTGACTGTGTAGAAGTTCGTTTTAAAAACGGGCGAAAAGAATACTATCGGAACGGAAATGAATTGCCCATTGTCATGGGCGATGTGGTTGCGGTAGAAGGAAGTCCTGGACACGATATCGGAACGGTATCACTTACAGGCGAATTAGTTCGGTTACAAATGCGCAAGCGCAAGATCGATCACGAATCGCACGAAGTCAAAAAGATTTACCGCAAGGCCTCTCAAGCAGATATAGAAAAATGGCAACGCGCTCAGGAGCGCGAAGTGCCCACGATGTATAAAGCAAGGGAATTGGCGTTGAAAGAAAAGCTGAAAATGAAAATTTCAGACGTTGAATTTCAAGGCGATAATAACAAGGCAACTTTCTTTTACACGGCCGATGGGCGTGTAGATTTCCGGATGCTCATTAAAGATTTGGCACGCGAATTCGGAGTTCGAATCGAAATGCGCCAAATCGGTGCCCGCCAAGAAGCGGCGCGTCTAGGAGGTATTGGATCGTGTGGTCGCGAGCTTTGTTGTACTACCTGGCTCAGCGATTTCCGATCGGTAAATACGGCCGCAGCGCGCTATCAGCAGTTGGCTTTAAACCCACAAAAATTAGCGGGGCAATGCGGTAAGCTTAAATGCTGTTTAAACTACGAACTCGATGCCTACCTGGAAGAGTTTAAGTCGTTCCCCGACACGAACATCCGGTTGAAAACCGAGAAAGGAGAAGCGCGCTTTGTTAAAATGGATATTTTCAGAGGAGTAATGTGGTATTGTTATACTGGAGAGTTCTCTGCCTTCGTTGAATTGAATAGGAATTCCGTTTCGGAAATTCTAAGGTTGAATAAAGCGGGTGAGCGACCCAAATGTTTGGAAGATTTCTGCGAAGAAAAAGAAGAAACGAAACGTTTAGATTTCAAAAATGTAGTGGGTCAAGACGATCTAAAAAGATTTGACAAGAAGAAACCCAAAGGGAATAGAAATAAAGGAAACAGACGTAAAAAAAGACCTAATCGTGCACCGAATAAGAAATAAGGCACTGGCCCTCTTTGCTCTTTTTGCTGGTTTAGCGAGTTGCGATTCAGCCCGCGTTTACGAAGACTATCATTCGGTAGGTACTAAAGGCTGGCACATGGATAGTGTGCAAGTCTTTTCCGTATCAAGTGAAGACAGCATTCAGTCCTATGACGGATACTTAGGGCTCCGGCTCAACGAATCTTACCCCTACCAGAACCTATTCGTTTTTATTGAACAAGTATATCCGAACGGGGATTCGCGATTCGATACAGTGAATTACCGAGTGGCCGGAAGTCGAGGGGAGTTGCTAGGAGATGGTATCGGCGCTATTAAAGAGTATCAGCTTCCGCTTTGGCTCGACGGAACCTTTCCCGGATCGGGTGAGTACACCATTTTCATTACTCAAGCCATGCGCGATACACAATTGGTAGGCGTTGAAGACGTTGGATTTAGACTAGCTTTGCATCGAGATAAGTAGAACTATGCCCGAAAATGCTCCTTCCTTTAAGCGATTCATAAAATGGTTGTGGATCCTTCTTTTGGCTCCAATTGTGGGCCTCACCTTACTTATGTTTATGGCGAGCTGGGGCTGGTTCGGGCCGTTGCCTACCGTAGAGGAGCTCGAGAATCCAAAGAACTATTTGGCGAGCGAAATCATTTCCTCCGATGGAAAACAAATAGGGAAGTACTTTCTAGAAAACCGCACCCACGCTCGCTACGAAGAGCTATCGCCGTATTTACCGCAGGCTTTAATTGCCACGGAAGACGAACGATTTTTATCGCACAGTGGTATCGATTTCAAAGGATTGGCCCGCGCTGTAGCTAAATTAGGAACGGCAGGTGGTGCCAGTACGATTTCGCAACAGCTGGCCAAAATGCTTTTTACGGAGCAGGTGGCGTCGAGCCAAGTGCAGCGTGTTTTTCAAAAGTTCAAAGAATGGGTTATTGCCGTGGAACTAGAGAAACGATACACAAAAGATGAGATTATGGTGATGTACCTGAATCGCTATGATTTCCTCAACCTAGCGGTTGGAATTGAATCGGCCGCTCAAATCTATTTCAATACGTCTGTCGACAGCCTTAGCGTTCTTGAATCCGCTACCCTCGTTGGGATGCTCAAAAACTCTTCCTACTACAACCCGCGTCGATTCCCCGAACGTGTAGAGCAACGCCGCAATGTAGTTTTGAGCCAAATGGTTCGAAACGAGTTTTTGTCTCGCGACGATGCAGATAGCTTGATGGAAATACCCTTAGAGCTCGACTATCAACGAGCCGGACACAACGACGGACTCGCACCCTATTTCCGAGCACACTTGCGCTCCTTCATGAGCGATTGGATTTCGAAAAACCCGAAACCCGACGGAAGCAACTATAATTTATATACGGACGGACTCAAAATCTATACAACCATTGATTCGCGCATGCAGCAGTATGCGGAAGAGTCTATGAGGGCTCATATGAGCAATTTGCAGCGCGTTTTCCGAATTCACTGGAAAGGACGCAAGAATGCGCCTTTTGAGGACTTAGACACGAAGGGAATTGATCGATTGATGCGCCAAGCCATGCGTAGAACCGATCGTTATCGAATTGCCAAGAAAAAGGAACTGCCAACCGATAGTATTGAACTCATGTTCAATACGCCCCGAGAAATGACGGTTTTCTCTTGGAAAGGAGAAATAGATACGGTAATGACCCCGATGGATTCCATCGCCTATTACAAGTTCTTTCTTCAGGCAGGCGTGTTAAGTATGGATCCGCAAACGGGATTTATAAAAGCGTGGGTAGGAGGTATAAATCACAAACACTTTAAATACGATCACGTAGACCAAGCAAAAAGGCAAGTGGGATCTACTTTCAAACCATTTGTGTACGTTACTGCGATCGATCAAAAGAAGTATTCACCCTGCTATAAAGTGCCAAACGTTCCCGTTCGATTCGAAAAGGAACAATGGGGCCTTTTAAAAGACTGGCAACCGAGTAACTCTGATGACGAATACGGCGGAGAGCTCTCCCTCAAGCAAGGCCTGGCCGAATCCGTAAATACCATTACCGCCTTTTTGATGAAGCAAGTTCGTCCGGGACCGGTCATTGAAATGGCGCGAAACCTCGGTGTTGAGGGCGAAATACCCGAACAACCCGCCATTTGCTTGGGAACCCCAGATTTGAGTCTGGCCGAAATGGTAGGCGCTTACGGAACTTTTGTGAATCAAGGCATTTATACAGAACCCACTGCAGTACTAAGAATTGAAGATAAATACGGAGTTGTACTCGCTGATTTTACTCCAATGACCCGTGAAGTAATGAGCGCAGAAACAGCCTATACAGCAGTAAATTTGCTCGAGGGAGTTACTCAGTATGGTACTGGGGTTCGCTTGCGCACTCAGTATGGGAATTACAGTTACTTGAATGATGTGGTTACTGGTTACCCCTATAAATTCACCAACCCAATCGCCGGAAAAACGGGAACCACTCAAAACCACAGTGATGGTTGGTTTATGGGAATGGTTCCGAACTTGGTAACCGGAGTATGGGTAGGTGCTGAAGACCGTGCAGCGCACTTTAGATCGATAGCATATGGTCAAGGAGCTACCATGGCCTTACCTATTTGGGCGATGTATATGAATAAATGCTATGCCGACCCGGGACTTCAAATTTCGAAAGAGGAGTTCAATGAACCTGAAGGCGGTGTAACTATTCAGCTCGACTGCGATTTGTACGATCAGCAGCAGAAGGCGAATAATGTTAATTTTGATGAAATTGAATTCTAACAACACCGACTTGAAAATGGTGATTGGAATTCGGAACCGGCGTTATAAGCAGGACAAACTTTAAAAGGAACCCCCATGATAAGGAAAGTAGTTGCCAATGCGCAAGAAGGTATTCAAGGGATTGAAAACAACATGACATTGATGCTGGGCGGATTCGGACTGAGCGGGATTCCCGAAAATGCCATTTCAGCTTTGCGCGATTCGGGAGTAACAGGGCTTACCTGTATCTCGAATAATGCTGGAGTCGACGATTTCGGTTTGGGTTTGTTGCTTCAGAAAAGGCAGATTAAAAAGATGATTTCTTCCTACGTTGGAGAAAACGCCTTGTTTGAACAACTGATGCTCAGCGGTGAGCTGGAAGTCGATTTAATACCCCAAGGAAGTTTGGCCGAGAGATGTAGAGCGGGCGGCGCGGGAATCCCCGCATTTTTTACCCCGGCCGGCTACGGGACAGAGGTAGGCGAAGGAAAAGAAGTCCGTGAGTTTAACGGCAAGCCGCATATTTTAGAAACCGCTTTAACGGCCGACTTTGCTTTTGTGAAAGCCTGGAAAGGCGACGAAGCAGGTAACTTGATTTACAAGGGAACCGCCCGCAACTTCAACCCGAACATGGCTATGGCAGGAAAAATAACCGTTGCTGAGGTGGAGGAATTGGTTCCGGCAGGGGCATTAGATCCTAACGAAATCCACACTCCGGGAATTTTTGTTCAGCGAATTTTCCAAGGGGTAGACTATGAAAAACGAATTGAGCAGCGCACTGTGCGCCCGCGCAACTAAATACCGATTTGGATATGTTGGATAAACACGGAATTGCCAAGCGCATTGCACAAGAGTTAGAAGATGGCTACTACGTAAACCTTGGAATAGGAATCCCTACACTCGTAGCGAATTATGTTGCGGACGGAATCAACGTAGAGTTTCAATCGGAGAACGGAATTTTAGGTATGGGGCCTTTTCCATTGGAAGGTGATGAAGATCCCGATTTAATCAATGCAGGAAAACAAACGATTACGGCTCTTGCCGGGGCGGTGTTTTTTGACTCGGCAACGAGTTTTGCTATGATCCGCGGTCAGCACGTTCAATTAACGGTGCTCGGGGCCATGGAAGTATCGGACCAAGGTGATATAGCTAACTGGAAAATACCCGGAAAAATGGTGAAGGGAATGGGCGGCGCGATGGATTTAGTAGCGAGCGCCGAGAACATTATTGTGGCCATGATGCATACTAATAGAGCCGGAGAAAGCAAATTGCTAAAGAAATGCTCGCTGCCAATCACGGGTGTTGCGTGTGTAAAACGCGTGGTAACGAATATGGCGGTTTTAGATATCGATGAGCGGGGCTTCGTGCTGCGCGAGCGGGCCCCTGGGGTGTCCGTTGAAGATATTAAAGCGGCTACGGAAGGAACTCTTATAATTGAGGGCGACATTCCTGAAATGGCTATTTGAACCTAAAGCAATCGATTAGATTAATAGCGTCGACACATAAAGCATGAACTTTATTTATAAGCATCGAACGGTTTTAACCCTGGCGCTGCTCCTTATTATTACTCTTTCCGATTTCGCGGGCTTTTTAAACCTTGGCCCACGAAATATGCACACTTGGCGTCAGTCCGATTGTGTATCGCTTACCTATTTGTATTACGAAGGAAACAGTTTTCTAGAACCCGAAATGCACCTCCAATTTGGCGACGACTACACCAATGGAAAATCCGCTGGTGAATTGCCAATACTATATTACGCGGTAGGCCAGCTTTGGAAATTAACGGGACCGTCCTATTTCGTTTATCGTTTTATCGGTCTGCTCATTTTATTGCTCGGAGTTTTGAGCGCTTACGGATCTATGCGCTTGCTCTTTCCGAAATCATTGATTCCCGAATTCTTTACGTTGTTGCTCTATTCTTCGCCGGCTTACGTGTATTACAGCGTTAGTTTTTTAACGGACGGGCCGGCCATTTCAAGCGTTTTTATTGGGCTTTATTTCCTTACCCTTTATGCCGTTCATTCGAATAAAAAGGCGCTTTTTGGCGTGTTCTTTTTCTTCGCCCTAGCGGGCGGACTCAAAGTATCGGCGTTGATGGCACCCCTATTTCTGCTCGGTGTGCTCTTCCTTGAAACTCTGGGCATCAAAACGCTCAAGAACCGAGCTCTTTTTAAAGATCGAGGCGTTATTTGGCTGGGATATGCCCTAATGATGGGCGCAATTTTTTCCTGGTATTATTACGCCGATGGAT
>CBFHRK010000085.1:0-7283 GCA_965658225.1 Flavobacteriales bacterium
CAAATACCAATTCGGTCGCTATCGACATAATCCAAGGAACCCAGATATTTAGCACCTTCGATTTGATCAGCGATTTCGTATTTCCCGAGTTCTTGGTAGGTCACCGTTCTGAAATCGCGACCGCGACTACCGGTTCCTCTATTGTCGATACTCACCACGATATACCCTTTTTGGTTCAGCATATGATACCACATCTGATTGGCCCCGCCGTAGCTATTGGTAACGGTTTGGGATCCAGGACCACCATATACGTACATGAGTACTGGATATTTCTTTGCAGGATTAAAATCGGCCGGCTTCATCATCCAGCCGTTGAGGCTGATATCTTCAGAAGTATTAAAAGAGAAGAACTCTTTTTGCCCCAATGAGTAACTCTTTAAAACAGAGTCCAATCCTTCGTTCATTTCCATTTCGCGAATGAGCTTTCCAGAAGCTTCGAGCAAGGTGTACTGCGCGGGCGTATTCGCATTACTGTAATTGTTGACGAGGTATTTAAATCCGGTGCTGAATTGAGCGCTGTTCACGCCCTCTTCTTTTGTGACCAATTCAAGTTTTTTACCGTTTAATTTTACGCGGTAGATTTCTTTGTTGATCGGTGCCGATTTTGCCGCCTGAAAGTAGAGCCAGCCATTTTTTTCATCGAAACCGTAGAAATTAGTGACGTCCCATTCCCCTGAAGTCACTTGGTTTTTTAAACTTCCTTTTGAATCGTAGTGGTAAATGTGATTGAAGCCATCTTGCTCGCTGGTCCAAATAAAACTGTTGTCTTCTAAGAAGGTGAGATTGTCGTTGATTTCGATGTACGATTCAGCTTTTTCCGTCATCAAAACCTTAGAAGAGCCATCTGTTCCATTTACCAATCGTAACTCTAACTCGTTTTGCAAGCGATTCATAACCGTTATGCACAAGGAATTGGCGTCGTTTGTCCACTTAATTCGCGGAACATAAAAGTCTCCGGTACGACCTAAATCGGCATTAATGATGTTCTTCGGATCCGATACATCGACAATTTTAATCTCTACCACCGAATTAGCCTCTCCAGCTTTCGGGTATTTGAATGTGTAGTTCTCTGGATACAACTCCTGACTAAACATATCCATGCCCATCATCGGCACTTCCGATTCATCCATTCGGTAAAAAGCAATTTTTGATCCGTCTGGTGACCACTCAAAAGCTTTGTCGAAGGCGAATTCCTCTTCGTATACCCAGTCGGTACCTCCGTTTAAAATATTATTCCATTCTCCATCAAACGTGATTTGGGTTTCAACATTTGATTCGAGGTCTTTTACAAAGAGGTTGTTGTTGCGTACAAAAGCCACTTTAGATCCGTTCGGACTAAAGGTTGCGAACATTTGTTTTCCTTCACTCAAAAGAGTAGAAGTGCCCGATTCACGATCGAAAATATAATTCACGTCTCGGGTAGAGTAGCGGTAAACCGATTCCGACTCTGTTGAAATCATCATTTTCGATTCGTCTGCACTGAAGCTATACCCCTGAATGGAAGCTCCTTCGATCAAGGAATCGCTTACCAGTGTTGCCACTTTTTCTCCGGTTTTATAGCTGAACTGATCAATGCGAACCCCATTTGATCCATATTTCATAGCGCTGTAATGAACGCCGTCATTCATAGATCTTAATCCGTAAACCCCCGAAGACCGGAAAGTTCCGTTACGCCATATGTCTTCAACGGTAATTTCTTGAGCCGAAAGGAATCCGACCGCGAATAGCGCAATCGCTGTGTAAAATATTCTCATCTTGAGGGTACTGATTAGATTTTTAGGCTTGGGCCTCACGGCCCGATATTTAAGGCGGACTAATTTAGTAATTTTGGAATGTAACACATATTCTATGCCATATAGCCCCATTAATGTCGATCGAGTAGCAGAGCTAGTGCAGCTTTTGGGATCCGAAAATGTACATACAAACGTAGAAATCAGAGAGGAGCACGGACGCGATTATACCGAAGATTTTCAGTTTACTCCTGATGTGGTGGTGACTCCAGGTACCACCGAAGAGGTGAGCCTTTTGATGAAGTGGTGCAATGCGCATCACATACCCATCGTGCCGCGAGGCGCGGGAACAGGCCTTTCAGGAGGCGCTTTACCCATTGAAAAAGGCGTATGCCTCAGCATGAAGCGATTCAATAAGATCATTGAAATTGACACAAGAAACTTACAAGCCACGGTCGAGCCCGGTGTCATTAATCAGGTTTTCCAGGAGGCGGTTCAAGAAGAAAACTTGTTTTACCCGCCAGATCCGGCAAGTAAGGGTTCCTGCTCATTAGGAGGAAACTGGGCTGAGAATGCGGGCGGACCTAAGGCCGTGAAGTACGGAGTTACCAATGAATATTTACTCAATATGGAGGTCGTCCTCCCGGACGGATCGGTAATCTGGACGGGTGCCAACGTACTTAAAAATGCAACGGGATATAATCTTACTCAGCTGATTGCCGGAAGCGAGGGAACACTCGGCATTATTACCAAAGGAGTGGTAAAATTGAGGCCCTTACCGAAAGAGACGAAACTCATTTTGGTGCCTTTTAATTCGGCCGAAGATGCCTGTGCAGCCGTGAGCGCTGTGTTTCGGGCCGGAGTTGTGCCTAGCGCCATGGAGTTTATGGAACGGGACGCTATTCAATTTACCCTCGATGTACTTGACGACGCACCGAACTTATTAAAGGATGGAGAGGAGGCGCATTTACTGATTGAAGTTGACGGGAACGACCCCGATGTGCTATTTAACGAGCTCGAACAAATTGTTTCCGTGGTCGAAGAATTTGGCTCTGGTGAAATTCGTTTTGCAGAAACGAGTGCCGAGAAAGAACGTTTATGGCATATACGCCGAAAAGTAGGTGAGGCCGTGAAAGCCTATTCGGTTTATAAGGAAGAAGATACGGTTGTGCCCCGAGCTGAGCTACCGAAGTTGTTAAAGGGAGTCAAGGATATAGGTAAACATTATGGCTTTAAATCGGTCTGCTATGGTCACGCATGCAGGAGATGGGAACCTACACGTAAATATTCTAAGGGGAGATTTAACAGATAAGCAGTGGTTGCAAGAAATCCCTTTGGCCATATCCGAAATTTTTATGCTCTGCTTCAGTTTAGGAGGCACTATTAGCGGAGAGCACGGGATAGGCTTGGTTCAGAAAGAGTACATGGATATTGTGTTTGATGAAGCAAATTTGACTTTACAGCGTAACATTAAGGACTTATTCGATCCAAATGCAATTTTAAATCCGGGAAAAATATTCCCTTAAGGTTTTGTTAATCAGGTGAGTAATTGAATTCAAGGCCTAGTGTGAAAAGTCTAAATTGAATTTTTTAGTTAACATAGACTTGATGTACATACAAGAAAAGATTAAGTTTGGCCTGCCTTTAAATGTTAGTGTTTCTGTCTGGTGCAAATTAGGAAAGCGAAACGTTAGGAGTAAAAGTTATGTTTTTCTGTGTAGCTAGGAGGAGTCCGAATTACACCACCAGCATAAAAACGGTCATCTTTGAGGTGACCGTTTTTTTTTCTTTTTCGTTTTAAGCAAAGCCGAAGGCACCGACTAAATTGATTATATGCCGAGCAAATCAAAAACAACACGGATTCTGAATACCATGCTTGTAGTATCATGGATCGCTTTCATAGGTCTTATGATTGAAGCGGGTGCCATTCTTTTCTCTTACGGAGTAAGCATCGTGAATTCAGATGCACCTCGTGTACTTTATCCCGGACTAGGTATTTTCGAATCGAACCAATTTGGCTTTGGTCATTATACCACAGCGGTCATTGTGTTGACCCTAATTTCTGCTTTCCAAGCCTTTGTTTGTTATTTGGTGATACAAATTCTTTCAAAAGTGAGCCTCTCTAATCCGTTTGTATTAGAAACCGCGAAAAGATTGAAGAGAATAAGTTATGTGCTTATGGGAATATGGGTTCTTTCGGTTGTACAATACGTGCATTTGGCCATATTGTCGAGTGAAACACTGGCGCTCAAAGGGGACGTAATTCCTGGGGAATACCTTTTTGTAGCCGGATTGGTGTACATTATTGCTCAATTATTCAAAAGAGGGATTGAACTGCAGGCTAAAGAGGATTAACTACGGCCTTTCGTATTGAAACCTCAGGGAAGTCTGTTCGCTGATTAATGTAATAGAAAATGAACGTTAGCGCTCCGCAATTTTCAATCCCGAATTGTTATCGCTGGGTTCGATAAAATCCCACAGATTCCCGTACAAATCTTTAAATACAGCCACAGTACCGTGCGCTTCTACAACGGGTTCACGAACAAACTCAATGCCCTTGATAACCATGTTATTGTAATCGCGCCAGAAGTCATCTGTGAACAAGAAAAGAAATACACGACCGCCGGTTTGATTTCCAACAGAGGCACGCTGTTCTTCATTGGCGGCCTTAGCAAGTAACAAAGAACATTCTTTCGCTCCTCTCGGAGCGATGACTACCCAGCGTTTTTCAGGTGTTAAAACTGTATCCTCCAAAAGCTGGAAACCGAGTTTCTCGGTATAAAACTCAATGGCTTCGTCGTAGTCATTAACTACCAACGCGATATGGGCCAGTCGTTGTTGCATGAATATAGTTTTAGGAACCCATAAGATACATGTACAGGCTCAATCGGCAGTGCGACAATTAACGCTCCATTTTCACCACAGGGCCCGAACAAAATAAACGCTCATTAAAAGACTCGCTCCCAGTTTGAGTCCGGTGCCCATCAAGAAACCCACTAACGAGCCAATGCCCGATCTTAAGGCTTTGTTGAAGTCGTCGGAATTCAACATCAGTTCCGCAATCAATGCTCCAAGAAAAGGTCCAATGATAATACCAAACGGAGGGAATAAGAACACCCCAATGATGAGTCCGATCGTAGAACCCCGAACTCCTGCTTTACTTCCTCCAAATTTTTTGGTACCCCAAATGGGAACGAAATAATCGATGGCAGTGACAACGGCGGCAACTAAAGCCATTATAATTAAGAAGTTACTCGAAAAATCGGCCCATTTCGTAAAGTGGAGCAACAACAGGCCGATATAGCTTATTGGAGGGCCAGGCAAAATGGGAACAACGGCGCCGATAAGTCCGACAACCATCAATAAACCTCCGAAAATTGCCAGAAACCAATCCATTATTATCTGCTGTTCAATTTGGAAAGCAATCTAAGGAATTCGAGGTAGAGCCAAACTAAAGTAACCATCAGGCCGAAGGCCCCGTACCACTCCATATATTTTGGTGCTCGTGCCTGCGCGGCACGATCGATAAAATCAAAATCCAAAATAAGATTTAGCGCTGCGATAACGACCACGAAAAGACTAAAACCAATTCCAACCCATCCGTTTCCGTGCAGTACGGGAATGCCTACGCTGAAAAAACTCATGATCCAACTGAGGAAATAGAGGAATACAATTCCACCCGTAGCGGCCACAATGCCCCAACGCATTTTATCGGTCACTTGGATCCAACCACTGCGATAGGCCAGGAGCAACGTTAAGAACGTCCCGAATGTGAGTCCGACCGCCTGCAAAACAATGCCATCGTACAAACTTGCGTACATGGCGGAAATAGCACCTAGAAAAAGGCCTTCTAGAATGGCGTAAATTGGCGCCGTTATTCCGGCCGATTGAGGCCGGAAAATAGTAATCAATGCAACAATGAATCCGCCAATGGCACCGCCCCAAACCCACGCGGAATTCATGGTGCCGGCAGTTAAGGTTTGCGACCATGTGTACGATGCGGAGGCCAAGGCTAAGGCTAAAAGAATAAAACTCTTATTCACCGCGCCCGATACGGTCATCGTATCTTCGGAAGTAATGGCATTGGGACTATTCCAGCCTTGAAGAATTTTCTCATTCATTGCCGGATTCGACGATTTCTGTACGTTCATTTTGTATATATATTAGAGTATCTGGACTCGTGCTTTTGTATTGAAGTTCTAACGTAACGAATTTAACAAATTCCGTACCTAACCCAGTTAAAAAGAAAGTAGCTTTGCATCATGACAGATAAAAATACCCCCCTGATTTTAGTTACAAACGACGATGGTATAACAGCACCGGGAATCCGAAACCTAATCTCCGTGATGACCCAAATAGGTGAAGTTGTGGTAGTTGCACCGGACGGACCCCAGAGCGGAAAGGGACATGCTATTACCATTGAAAGCACTTTGCGCTGCGATCAAATACACGTTGATGACGGTCCTCAAAAAGAATTCTCGTGTTCGGGAACACCTGTTGACTGTGTCAAACTGGCAGTGAATGTGGTATTAGATCGAAAACCGGATCTCATTGTGTCCGGTATTAATCACGGGAGTAACAGTTCTATCAATGTTATTTACAGCGGTACGATGTCCGCAGCGGTTGAAGGTGCGCTGGAGGGTATACCGTCCATAGGTTTTTCATTGCTCGATTATAGTTGGGATGCTGATTTCAGCCCGGTTCGCGAATACGTTCACTTGATTGCGACTCAGGCACTTGAAAAAGGGATTCCACGGGGAACTTGTTTGAATGTAAACTTCCCCAGGCCTAAGAATGGCCCTATAAAAGGTGTTCGCGTATGCCGCCAAGCAGAAGCGAATTGGGTTGAAGAGTTTGACTCACGCACCGACCCGCGTGGCCGGAAATATTACTGGCTCACGGGTAAATTTGAAAACTACGATAACGGAGAAGATACCGACGAATGGGCATTGGCGAACGGGTATGTATCCATTGTACCCGTTCAATACGATGTAACGGCGCATCATGCTATTGGCAGTATTAACCAATGGGACTTTAAAGCATGAAAATTTTAAAAAAAGATGCCTTGTGGTTCGGTTTGGTATTAGGTCTGGCGATTCCTGCATTGATGTACGGGTTTATGATTTGGCTCACTACCTTTAGCCCAGAAGCTTCATTCAATAAAAATACGCTCATGGTAATTAGCATTACGGCTAATGTGGTACTCTTTCGACAGTACATGATGCAGTGGGATATGGAAGAATCTGGGAAGGGCATGTTATTCGCTACCTTCGTATATGCTTTTGTATTTTTCTTTTTCTTTCTGGAAGTCTAAATGAAGTACTATCTAATAGCCGGCGAAGCTTCGGGCGATTTGCACGCATCGAACCTGATGAAAGCACTTCTCAAACGAGATGAATCGGCTGAATTCAGGTATTTCGGAGGCGATAATATGAGCGAAGTTGGCGGTGAATTGGTAAAACATCATCGCGACATAAGCTTCATGGGATTCCAAGAAGTTGCGGCCAACATAAGAACCATTCTAGGCCTACTAAGCTGGGCAAAAAAGGATAT
>CBFHRK010000086.1:0-2940 GCA_965658225.1 Flavobacteriales bacterium
TCATTGGAAGGTGATAGTGAATAATGAATTTTATTTCCGGGATATCGAGTCCACGTGCAGCCAAATCCGTAGCGAGAAGTACTTGATAGGTTCCGTTTCTGAATTTAATCAATGATCGTTCCCGATCGATTTGCTCCATACCGCCGTAAAAGATTCCGTGATCGATTTCATTCTCGTGCAAGAATTCACTGACACGGTCGATACTTGCTTTGAAATTACAGAAAACAATGCCCGGTTGGCCATCAAGATGCTTTAACAAGGAGAGCAGAGTAGGTAACTTGTCCTTGGCTTTGGATGCAACCGTAACCACCTTTAATTTTGTTGGTTCGTCACGGGTAAAGTTAACGACCATAGGTTCATTGAGGCCGACAAAAGTAGGAATTGGGGCGTGTTGCGTGGCGGAAGTAAGGACTTTGCGTTGAAGTCTTTTCAGGGATCCCACGATTTCACTCATTTCGTCTTCAAAGCCGACTTCCAACGACTTATCGAATTCGTCCAAAACTAAATATTTCACGGATCGTGCAGAGAACGTTTGTCTTCTCAGGTGATCGGCAACGCGACCAGGAGTGCCAATCAATATATGGGGTCTGTGCTTTATTTCGACCTTGTCCTTAGTCATTGGCCGACCGCCATAAACGGCATTCACTTTTAAACCCGTTCCTAAATCGCGCAATACTTGTTCAATTTGGAGCGCTAGTTCTCTCGATGGGGCAAGAATGAGTGCTTGAACATCTTCTTGATTTGGATCGATAAGCTCGAGAAGAGGAAGAACAAAAGCCAGGGTTTTTCCTGTTCCAGTGGGGGAAAGGAGCACTACTTCCGAACATTCGGTAATGGCAAGGTGTGCTTCTCCCTGCATTTCATTGAGTTTTTCAATACCCAATTTTTTAATCAATCGCTGCGTGTTCTTCATTCCGATTTATGTTTCCTCTTGGGTACAAAGGTAGGGCGTTCTAATGTGTATTCGATTTGTTTGTCTAGCTTTGCCCTGCTTTGGGTTTTATCGTGCCGTTAGGCACAGTAAATGAAAAGGGAATCCAGCGTAATTCTGGAACTGTACCCGCAGCTGTAATTCCTGTAATCAGGCAGTCGATATGTCACTTTCGGACCTAGCGGTCCGATGGGAAGGCGCACTGCCCGTGAGGATGAGTCAGAAGACCTGCCCGCTGCTTTATGGATTATTAATTTAATACTTCGGGAAGAAAGTATGCTATTGAAACAGACCTTAGCCGGGCTATTGTGCGGCCTGGGATTAACGACCTTTGCACAAGTTTCTCAATTTTCAGATTTATCTATTTTCGTTGGTTCCGGTTCCGATACGGTTGGAGTCGTCATCGATTTTTTGGACAGTACCCAGCAATCGTCCTTTGCTTGGGGCGTATTGTTTAATGACTCCATCGATGGTCAAGGGGTGATTGATGCCCTTAGTGCTGATCCCGCATTAAGCTTTTCGGTTACAAATGGTTTTTTGAACGATCTTGTTTATTCAACTAAAAGCTTAGCTGGAATAGGAGGTAGCCCAGATTACTGGGGTACCTGGTCGGGTAATCCGTCTGCTTGGGTTTCAAACTTAGGTTTAACCACTTCCGTTCCTGCCGGAACTTGGTTCGGATTCAGCTACATGGATTTCAATCCATCCATTGAGCCGGGCCCAGCCGTGGCGGCGGAAAACTCAATCGGTACGGTTGAAAATGAATGGCTCGCCGTGTCTATTTACCCGGTTCCTTTCTCCAATTTGCTGAATGTACAATTGGATTCACCGGCGAATGTGCGCGTATATAATGCCTTAGGTCAATTGGTTGCTGAGCACCGTGCTTCAGGACTCGTTGAAATGGATGCACTTTCATGGCCAAAAGGCTTATATTCTGTGGTTGTTGAATTCGCTTCGGGCGAACAGGTTTATAAAGTGATCAAATAAATTTTGAATCGATTACTCCCATGGGTATTGTTGTTTTCTCTGTCGGCCTACGGCCAGATGGATACTTCACTATTACCCACGGTTGATTTGAAATCGGAGTCTTTTAATCCTGCCGTAGGCAGCAAATCGATTGAGCTCGATTCTGCTTTTCAATCGGGCTACCTCCAGTTATCGCAAAGCATCCACTTGGATTTACCCGTTTTTGTGAAATCCTACGGACCCTCTGCAATAGCCACTTTTTCGGTTCGCGGAACAGGGGCGCAACATACGGATGTGCTTTGGAACGGACTTACAATGAACAGTCCAATGCTTGGGCTGTACGATTTAAACCTCGCTAGTCCGACGGCCTTCGAGGCCATTGATTTCCACTATGGTGGCGCGTCGTTAATTTCCGGAGCAAGTTCATTTGGAGGCGCACTAAATTTGAAAAATGAATTGAATTTTTCAGAGCATTTAAAGTACGGAGCCGATGTATTTTTCGGAAGCTACCAAACAAGTCACACGGGAGTTCAATTATCGGCCAGTAATGGCCGACTCGTATGGCGAACGAAGTTACTGTGGGACCGTTCATTAAACGATTTTGAATTTACGGATCCCAGAAATGAAGCGAGTCCTACCTATATAAATGAGCACGCTGAAGTTCGAATGAATATGTGGTTGCAAGAAGTGGGCTATCGAATCAATGCGGGGAACACCGTAGTTGCGCGGCTTTGGATCCAAGAATCAAATCGTCAATTGCCCTCTTTGCTCACGCTTTTTAGTGATCCAGATCCTGAAAGCCGATCGGTTCAAAAAGATATTCAGCAGCGAGGTCAACTAGAATGGTCGTATAAAAAAAGACACTTTCAATCGGTCCTTCGATCGGGAATATCGTCGTGGAGAATTCAATTCGACGAGAATCGAACTACGGCTCAATCTTGGCAAAATCAATGGAAAACGGTTTATCAACCGAATGAATTGATGCAGTGCAGAACAACAGTTCAAATAGATCGAGAAGAAGGGCGAGCCGAAGAGTACACCGA
>CBFHRK010000086.1:3039-7094 GCA_965658225.1 Flavobacteriales bacterium
TGAAGAGAATGAGACAATTCAGCCCGAGAACAATCAGCAATCGGAAATATCGCAGCGTTTTATTAAGTCGTTTGATCGATTTGGCCTGGAGATTTCAGGAACCGTATATACCCAATTCATCGATGATTATATTCTTTGGCTCCCTCAGAACGATTTGTCGTGGCAAGCGCAAAACATTGAGCGGGTCGAAATCCTGGGCTCAGAAATCGGAGTCACACTGAGTAAAAGATTTGGTGCCGCCCATGCTCGGTTTAACGCTTCCTATGCCTACACTCAAAGCCAAGATCCGGAGGGAAATCAGCTGATATTCATACCGAAAAACCAATTTAGAGCAAAGGTAATTTGTAGTATTCAGCGTTGGACTACCCAATTGAGTTTTGTACATCAAGGGAAAATATACACGGATTCCGATAATACATTCTACATGCCTTGGTATCAGACAGCCGACCTTCGCGTTAGTTATGTTTTTTCATGGGCGAAGCAACAGTTCAGTACCTATATTCAGTCGAGTAACCCAACCAATACGGAGTATCAATCGTTGCCTTATCGTCCTATGCCGGGCAGAACCTTTCAAATTGGAATCAAATGGAATGGCCAAAAATCAAGTTAATTGCACTCCTCATCTTAGCCTCATTAACGGCTTGCCAAAATAAGGAGGTGGGCCCACAAAGCACTATTGATGAGGGATCTGGTGTCTTCGCCTATAATGACGGTTTGCTCATTGTGAATGAGGGCACTTTCAATTTTAGCAATGCCTCCGTTTCTTATTACCAGCCTGAAAACGGGATTTCTGTTTCGCAAGTGTTTGATCGTCAAAACGATTTACCCCTCGGTGATGTGCTTCAATCCATTTATTTGGATGAAGAAGACCTTTATTTAGTGGTGAATAATTCGTCGCGTATCGCGGTGGTTGACCCGGTTGATTTTCGCCTGCGGCGCGATTTTTTCAATATGGGCTCTCCTCGATACTTGGTTCGATATGAAAACAGGCTATTTATTTCACAATTGTTTGATTCACATATTTGGGTCGTTGATGCCCTTTCCGGCGAATTGATTGAGAAATGGCCTACGCCTGGCTGGACCGAGCGAGTGCTTTTGACCGATACTCTTCTTTGGGTCGAGTGTTACTCAAGTCAGGAGTTGCTTCCTTATGATCTAAAGAACGATTCAGCTTTAGCCCCGATTCCAATTTCGGGCGGACCCAATTCCACGCTGGTGGCGAATGGTAAAATGTATGGACTTATAGCTATGGCAGTAGGAAGTATGCTGTTTGAAGTAGATCCGAGCACGCAAGAACGAACTCGAGAGCTGAATTTAGCTCCCTTTGACGCGATGCATTTACAATTCGATTCCTTCTCTGGTAAGCTTTATTTTTGGTCGGGTGGCGGCGTTTTCCGAATCAATATAAACGATTGGGCTCTTGAGACAGATACCTTGTTCAGCACTGGAAATAAGAATGTGGGTGGATTGTATTTAGATCCATTAGATCGAAATTGGTACTATACAGATGTGCTTGATTTTGCTTCACAAGGCTGGCTTTATCGGGTCGATGAAAATTACACACATACACAAGATTCAGTGCGCATGGGGTTTATTCCGCGTACTATTTTACGACCATAATCGTGCGGCTTGGTGACCGACTTCGGAGCCTATAGCAATGCCCATTCCGCCCATTCGGAGTGCCATCCCGATCCGATCGGAAGATCGTTTTATAATGGGCTGTTTAGCGCCTCCTACACCCATAATTCCGGCCCATCGTGTTTCAACAGAAAAGCTTGTATTACCGAGAACTTCTTGTTTAAGTATCTCTTCTAAGTTATTCTGAATCAATTCAGTAGTGGCTATTTCGGTAGTGGTTTCGCCTTTGAAGTCAAGTTGCCTTCCACCGCCAAATAGGAGTCGATGTTCATCTATATGTCGGAAGTAGTAATACCCTTCATTCAAATGAAAAGTGCCTTTCCAGCCGTGAGGCTGTTCCGATTTAGCTACTAATACTTGAGCCCTAGCGGGCTGAAGGTCCAGGTCGGCAACGAGGGCGTTGCCAAATCCGTTGGTGCAAACAAGTACTCGGTCCGACAAAAACGCACCCCGGTCGGTCTGAGTTTGAACCATTTTCGATGACTCGTTTACGGAGGTCACAGTGACTCCATTCCAGAGTTGAACACCGGCTTGTTGCGTTTTCTTTAAAAGCTCCTTAATCATAAGTGCGGGATTCAGGGCCCCTTCCAGCCGCAAGGCTGCGCAATTAGAAAAGGAGGGAGAGGTGAAACTCGAATCAAATGCAATCGCATTTTTTTGTCCGGTAGCTTCTAGGAAAATCGAATTCAAATTTGAAAGGGAAGCTTTTACCTTAGAAACCGTACTCGCCTCTGTCGATCGGAATAGTTCAAAACCACCACAGGGTTGGTAATCCATTTCTTTTTCACCCACAAGCGATCGCAGTCGATTGAGCCCGTTCCAACGCATCTGAAGGGTTTTAAGGACTTCTTCTTCCGTTCGGTGGGAGAGATCATCAAGGATTTCGGTAGGACTCCCAAGACAGGCAAATCCCGCATTCTTCGTGCTGGCTCCATTCGGGAGGAAATCTCTTTCGAGCACGACTACTTTGTGATGGGGAAATAGATCTTTATAGTATAAAGCACTCGTAAGGCCTACGATGCCTGAACCGATGATCAATAAATCAATATCGTTTGTGAAATGAGCTTTTTCCCAGTAGGAGAAAGGCATTAGGCCCTTGCGAAAATCAAGTTTTGTCTCTGAGCTAATTCATAAGCACCAAAGAGCACACCTGAGAAGAGAAGCGTAGATACGAATTCATTTCTAAAGAAAGGTACTGCAGCTTCATAGCAGAGTAGAAGCCCCGTTATATTTGCCGTGTAGGGACTGGAAACGCTAATCCAGAAGCCAAAATTAGAGATCAAAAAGAATAGAACACTTGACCCTAAAGAGGCCCCAACAACCTTCAGCAAAGAAGGTGCTTGAAGTAAAAAACGCCCGATAATAACTGCCAATAATAAAGCGCTCGCCATATAGATGAAACCGTCAGTAAAAAACATGAACGACTCGTAATATTCAGCGTAAAGGATATTATTGATGGCCAAATCGCTTAGCCAAAGCGCTGCCACGGGAATTAAAAAGGCTTTCCAATCTTTCAATATTTTTGAACCACTAAACAGTGCAATGGCGCCCATAGCGGTAAAATTGGCGGGATGAGGAATTAAACGACTCAAAGCAGCAACCGCGATAAGTGAAAGTATGAAGTGTTCTTTTTTCATAGTGGTCTAAATTTCAGACACACAAAAGTAGCAATAAAATGGCTTACGGTTGTAATGGGGTGAGTCCTCCTGTTAAATACCACTGGGCCTTCTTAACCCGGTATTTTTGCCGTAGTTCAATAAGTTTTTCTTGAGCCTCTAACCATTTGAGTTCACGAGAATTAACAACGAACAAGCTACTCTCACCACTAAAAAACAGAACGGTTTCTGCTTGAAGCAAATTCAGGTAACCTTCAACGGTAATGCTGTACTGAGAAATTTGATCTGTTAATACCAATAGTTCATTCCGCAAACCACGCCAGTAATTACGGGTCTTATTCCACGATTCGCTTCTCTTTAAGTCGGTTTGTTCTACTTTAAACCGAGCTTGATTAGCGGCAAACCTCTCGGATCTTAAGAAAATGGGGATCTCCACTTTAAGACTCCAGTAATTCGAGCCGAAATCCCAATCGGGACCTTCGTTACCGAGCGATTGAGCATCTTGAAGTAAATCGTATCGAAGGTTTGCTTTTGGTAGGATTTTCTGATTTTTCAGACGTTGTTCAAAGCGCAACAAATCAAGTTGGCTTCCAAAGGCTTGCCATTGCGGGTGTATATTTTGCAGGCTGTCTATGTTAAGGGCCAACTCTTCGGGAGATAGAGCGTAAAACATCGATTCTAAAGTAATGGGACGAATAGAATCGGCTAAAATTAAAGGTGTGCCCAAGGAATCCCACACAAAGGTACTGGCTTCAAGCTGCGCGTAAACGTAGGTCTTCTGCGCCTCTTGTCGAAGCAGTC
>CBFHRK010000087.1:0-7070 GCA_965658225.1 Flavobacteriales bacterium
AAAGGCGCGGTATTTTCTTTGGTTAGACAAAAAGGGCAATCGGAAACTCGGTAGCGAGGCGATGTACTCGGGGTCTGCAAATCCGGTGGTGTAACCCGCTTTTGCTTTGGTATCGACGAGCTCTATGTTTTCTTCGTTGTCGCTGCCCACGGTGGTGGAGAGCACGCGCAAGTTCCGACCGCTGAGGTCGGCATCCTGCTGCCAAGCAGTAATGCGGGCATCGCTCCAGGTAGACAAATCTTCGCGCAATAAAGCATCAACGGAAAACCGATAGAAATCGGCCAGCTTTAACAACATAGCATAAGGGGGTTGAGCCGAGCCGAGCTCGTATGCGCTCAATGAAGAGCGCGAGGTTTCCAGTTCGCGAGCCACATCTTGTTGTGATAGCCGTTGGCGTTCGCGAAGGAGCTGTAGGTTCTTTCCAAAGGGCATGAAAAACTTTTTAACAGAACGGTGAATATTCTTTTTGTTTGACTAATTTACTGTCGCAACATTGACAAATATACTGTCAAAATAATTAATTTCAATAGAAAGGCTCGGAAAAAATGAAGGACAAGAGTATTGTACACTTTGATTTGGACACGTTTTTTGTGTCGGTAGAGCGCCTGCTGAATTCGGAACTCGAAGGGAAACCGGTAATTATTGGGGGTACAAGTGATCGGGGGGTTGTGGCATCGTGCAGTTATGAGGCGCGGCGGTTCGGTATTCATTCGGCCATGCCTATGCGACAGGCTAAAATGCTGTGCCCAGACGCGATTTACTTGCGCGGAAATTCAATGAACTACAGCAAATATTCGGAGCTCGTTACCGAAATTATCAAAGAAAACGTGCCGCTTTATGAGAAGGCATCGGTAGATGAGTTTTACGCGGACTTAACGGGCATGGATCGTTTTTTTGGTTGTTACCAACTGGTTAAAGAGCTGCAGCAAAAGATTACGCGCGAAACGGGTTTGCCGATATCGTTCGGACTAAGCACGAATAAAACAGTATCGAAGGTGGCTACCGGAGAGGGGAAGCCGTATGGACATATGCACATTGTAAGCGGTTCGGAAAAGCCGTTTTTGGCGCCGCTTTCGGTTCGTAAAATTCCCATGGTCGGGGCGGTCACTTATCGTCAGCTGCGCGATTTGGGTGTGGAGTTCGTTCGTACCCTTCAAGAGATGCCGCTCGAGTTAATTGAGCGGGTTTTTGGGAAGCACGGGCGCGATATGTGGATGAAAGCCAACGGCGTTGATAATAGTCCGGTCATTGGCTACCACGAACGCAAATCTATTTCTACAGAACGCACTTTTCAGCGCGACACGATTGATGTTTATAAGCTGCAAGATTTACTCGTTGCGATGACCGAAAACTTGTCGTATCAACTCCGACGAGGCGATAAACTTACAGCTTGTATTACGGTGAAAATTCGCTACTCCGATTTCAATACCTACAGTTTGCAGGCGCGCATTCCCTATACCTCTTCAGATCATATTTTGATCGATAAGGCAAAGGAGCTTTTTAAGAAACTGTATAACCGCCGGTTGTTGGTCCGACTCATCGGCGTGCGTATGAGTCACCTCGTTGGCGGAGGCCACCAGATCAACTTGTTTGAAGATACTGAAGAGCTGATCAATTTGTATCAGGCCATGGACAAAATGCGAAGGCGCTTTGGCGAAGGATCTGTAAAACGAGCGGTCAGCATGGGAGCAAGAACCATTGGCCGAATGCACAATCCGTTCGATGGTCGACCTCCCGAATTACTGGCTAACCGGAGAAGCTAGAAGCTTCAGCTTCGGCACCGGCTTCGAAAAACGTTGACCGTTGACCGTTGAACGGAATCGGCTCCGGAAAACGAAAAACAGCGTCAGCAACAGCTAAAGCTAAAGCTAGTGCTACAACTATAGCCATAGCTCGAGTTGGCCCTTAAGGCCAAGGTTATGAAGGAAAGACAATCCCCGTCTCTTAGGGTCAAAAAAACAACGAACAATCCCGTATAAGCGGGACTTCGCGAACAACGAACAACGAACAACGAACAACGAACAACGAACAACCATTGCTAAACAACCACACATACTACAGTCTTAAATACGGAACCATGAGCGAGCAAGCGCTTTTAGAGCAGGCGCAAATTCACGGTTACCGAACACTGGCTGTTACAGACATTAATAATACTTCGGCCGGACTCAATTTTGTGCGGATTGCACATCGATACGGAGTGCGACCGGTATTGGGTATCGACTTCCGAATCGGTGCCGATCAGCACTTTGTTGCTCTGGCACACGACAACGACGGCTGGCTCGAGCTCAACCGATTTTTATCGCCCTACTTGGTTCATGAAACGGAACTCAAACTGCCTCTTCGGGCCCCGGCTTTTGAACATGCTTCGGTCATTTACCCACTCGATAAAGCTCCAACCGACTTGCGCCCCAACGAATACGTAGGTGTTCATTTTAGGGAGCTTACACGCCTGCCGTTTACGCCCTTCAACGGGCGGAAAGACAAGCTCGTGGCACTTCATACCGCCACCTTTCGAAACAAACGCGATTACAACGCACACCGACTCTTAAGAGCGATCGACAACAACACCCTCCTCAGTAAACTGCCCAAAACAGAAGAGGGACACAGCGACCACTATTTTCTCGACAAGCAAGACCTGCGCAAGGCGTATCGACATCATGAGTATTTGCTCGAGAAGGCCGAAACACTGCTCGAACGCTGCTCTATTTCTTTTTCATTTGGCATCAATAACAACCTCAAACGACTCGCTAAAACGGCCGACGAAGACTTCGCGCGGTTACGCGCCTTAACCTATGAAGGCGTGCGCTACCGATACCAAAATCCAGACGACGCCCTTTTCGACCGCATTCAAATGGAGCTCGATATCATTCAGCAAAAAGACTACACCTCTTACTTCTTGATTAGTCAAGACCTCATTCAGTACGCAAAGAATAGAGGATATTTTCACGTGGGGCGCGGAAGTGGTGCCAACAGCGTAGTGGCCTATTGCTTGGGCATTACCGATGTGGACCCCATTGAACTCAACTTGTATTTTGAGCGCTTTATCAACCTCTACCGTGAGAATCCGCCCGACTTTGATCTCGATTTCAGCTGGACCGATCGCGATGATGTAACGCGCTACCTGTTCAACAAGTACGGTAAAGAGCGGACCAGCCTACTGGCGACCTACATCACTTTTCAGTTTAAATCGGTCCTTCGCGAATTGGGAAAGGTATTTGGCCTGCCCAAAAGTGAAATCGATTCGCTGCAGTACAAAGTGAAGCAAAATCAAAAGCTCGATGAAATTGAACAACTCGTGTTGCGCTACAGTCAGTACATACATGGATTTCCGAGTCATTTGAGCGTGCATGCGGGTGGGGTTTTAATTTCGGAGCGCCCCATTCACTACTACACCGCCACGTATATTCCGCCCAAGGGTTTTGAAACCACCCATTTCGATATGATCATAGCCGAGGATGTAGGCTTGTACAAGTTCGATATTTTGAGTCAGCGCGGCTTGGGCCACATCCGAGATACACTCGATGAAGTGAAGCGAAATCGCGGAGAAGACATCGACATTCACGATATCCCCGGATTCAAGCAAGACCCTGAAATCAAAAAGCTGTTGCGGGTGGGTCGAACCATGGGCTGCTTTTATGTGGAGTCGCCCGCCATGCGCCAATTGCTCCATAAATTGAAAACGGATGACTACTCGGGCCTGGTAGCTGCAAGCTCTATTATTCGGCCCGGAGTTTCACAAAGCGGCATGATGCGCGAGTATATTCTCCGGCATCGCTTTCCCGAAAAACGCAAAGAAGCACATCCTGTAATGCAGGAAATTATGCCAGACACCTATGGAGTCATGGTGTATCAAGAAGATGTGATTAAGGTGGCGCATTACTTTGCCGGACTCACTTTAGCGGAGGCCGATGTGCTTCGTCGCGGCATGTCGGGCAAGTACCGTTCGCGGGAAGAGTTCTCAAGGGCGCGCGATAAATTCTTCAACAATTGCCGCGAGAAGGGCTACAAAGAAGAGCTGACGGCAGAGGTGTGGCGGCAAACAGAAAGCTTTGCGGGCTATGCCTTTTCGAAAGGGCATTCGGCCAGTTATGCCGTTGAGAGCTATCAGAGTTTGTTTTTGAAGGCTCATTATCCGCTCGAATTTATGGTGGGCGTGATTAATAATTTTGGCGGGTTTTACCGGACCGAGTTTTACGTACATGAGGCGCGTATGAGCGGCGCCGAAATTTGTGCGCCATGCGTGAATATGAGTCGGACCGCCACCACCATTTACGGCTCGTCGTTGTACTTGGGGTTCCAACATATGAAGGCGTTGGAACATCGGACGATTGATCAGCTCCTAACGGAGCGATGTGCAAGCGGCACTTTTCAAGACTTTAAAGATTTCCTGAAACGCGTATCTATTTCCTTGGAGCAGTTGCGTCTTTTGATTCGAGTGGGTGCTTTTCGATTCACGGAGAAAAGTAAAAAAGAACTTCTGTGGGAGGCACATATGCACTTGAGTAAAGGCAAGGCGAAACCCAAGCGAAAAGAGCTTTTTGAAATTGAGCAAAAAGAATATCGATTGCCGACCCTCCAGGGGCGTGCTTTTGAAGAGGCCTATGACGAAATGGAAATACTGGGTTTTCCTTTGATGACGCCTTATGAACTGTTAGAAGAGCTACCCGACCAGAAATTAGGAGCTCGTGATTTTCCGAAATTTTTGGGTCGGAAAATCACGGTGTATGGCTACCTCGTTACTATCAAAGAAACCCGAACTAAGTCGGGAAAACGAATGCGGTTCGGAACGTGGATCGATCAGAGTGGCGCATTTCTCGATTCGGTGCATTTCCCGCCGCAGGCGGAAAAATACCCCTTCAGAGGAAGAGGGGTTTACCGAATTGAGGGTAGGGTAACGGAAGAATTTGGCTGCTTTGCGGTTGACTGTCAGAAACTCGAAAAGCTGCCTTACAGCCCCGATCCGAGGTATGCTTAGCGCTGTGAATCACCCACGACTAAAGTCATGGGCATAAGGAGGTTGGTATTTTTATGCCCCGGGTTTTAACCCGGGGTTTTACAAAGAGCAGCGCATATACTCCCATGTTCCGTCTATATGGGTCTTCATTTCCTCAAGAATTTCTTGAGGCGTTCTTTCGCGGTCTTGACCTCCTGCTAGCTTGTAGTATCTGTGGGCATAGAAGTAGTTTTTCCAGGCGGGGGCATTTTTTGGCTGCACATCTAAAACCTCCTTCCAAGCGATCATTTGATCTTTGTACCAAGAAGCCTCGTGCTGCACATAAGTGAAGCGCGGTACATCTTCGGTTTCGGTTGTTAGACCGGGTTTCGTTTGTGCTCCGTAAAGAAGAAAGCCAGCGATAAGCGTTAGGAGTATGAGTGGTGTTTTCATTGTTTGTTTTCTTCCAAGTATGATTGCCGATGGAAATAGGTTCATAGGGGAAGATAAAAGTTAACATGATGTTATTCAAGATTTCTCTACCTTGTTGGTCAATTTGCTCAAAATGAAAAGATTACTCCCTTTTTTCGCCGCTGTAATATGTTACTTTCCCAGTAGTGGTCAAACCTCACTCACCTGGACCGATGATATCGCTTGTATCATTTACAGTCATTGTACCAGCTGTCATAATCCAAATGGAGCAGGTCATTTTCCTTTAACCGACTATTCCAACGCCGTCGCGGTTGGATCTGCCTTGGGTGCCGCGGTAGGATCAGGACAAATGCCGCCATGGCCGCCGAATGAAGATTATCAAACGTATGCGCATGAACGTTTATTAACCGATGATGAGCGCAATGCAATTGTGGAATGGGTAAATAACGGAATGCCTTCCGGGGATTTGAGTCAAGCCCCGGCACCTCCAACGTATTCGAATACATCGGCTTTAGGGCAAGTTGATTTAACCGTTCGAATGCCCGATTATACGCTACCCACAATGACAGAAGACGAGTACCGATGTTTCGTACTCGATCTAAACCTCACACAAGACGAATGGATTACGGGAATAGAAGTCATTCCGGGAAACACGAATATCGTTCACCATGTTTTAGTGTTTAGCGACGATACTCAAACACCGGTTAATCTAGACGCCCAAGATCCAGGTCCTGGATACACGAACTTTGGAGGCACGGGATCCAATGCATCTGAATTAATTTCCGCCTGGGTTCCGGGGTCCGACCCAGTATTGTTGCCGGCCGGTATGGGTTTTCCATTGAATCCGAATTCTCGATTGGTGATACAGGTGCATTATCCTCTCGGATCAACCGGAATTCTCGATTCTACGCGAATCAATGTGAAGTTGAGTCCAACCCCATTGCGCACGGTTTCTTTTGACCCATTATTGAATCATGTAACCTCCATGCAGAATGGCTGGCTACAGTTGGCGCCAAACGAAGTAAAAACGTTTCATCAGAAATACGTTATTCCCAATTGGGCGGGTAACCGGACTTTTTTAAGCGTTGCTCCGCACGCACATTTAATTTGCGAGGCTATGTGGGCTTTTGCAGTAAAACCTAACGGCGATACTATTCCCCTTATTGATATTCCGAATTGGGATTTTAAATGGCAGGGGCAGTATAATTTTAGGAGTCCAATGAAGCTCCCCGCCGGAACGGAACTGCACGGATACGCGCGTTATAACAACACGGCATCCAATCCAAACAACCCCAGTAACCCTCCGGTTCAAGTGAACTTGGGCGACGCCACAACGGATGAAATGATGCTCTTTTACTTTGCGTATTTGCCGTATCAAACGGGAGATGAGGCCATCGTTATTGACGGCACACTGCATACACCTCACTTCAATAACTGTCAGCCCGCCACGGTTGATTTACCCGAAATTGAATGGCTCGATCTCGCTTTTTACCCCAACCCTGTAACAGATCGAATCTTTTGGAAGGACGCATCGGCCCGGGAGGGCCAGTACGAAATTGTGGGAGCTAATGGGCAGGTGATTCAAAAAGGGGAATTTGACTCCACAAAGGGTATTGATGTTAGCGGCCTCGCGGCCGGATCTTATTGGATCGTTTTAAAAGAAGCGAATAACCGCCAATATACGGGCCCGATCACTGTTCTGTAG
>CBFHRK010000088.1:0-4972 GCA_965658225.1 Flavobacteriales bacterium
CGTTCAAGTTTACATCAGTATACGTTCCCGTATATCCATCCATGTCCACTTGGAAAGTTACGTTTACATCGATCGGATTCGCAGGGCAAGCAGCACAGCTTTCGTAACATACAACGGGCATTGTTGTATCACCTTGTACATCTAAGTAACGGTTGGTGAAACCACCCGTTGTTATTACACACGACATTCCTGGAGTTAACGATTCGTCTGAAGTCCAGTTGTCGAGGCTGTATTTGAATTCAATAGGTCCGTTTGGAACGTCATTAATGGTCAATTCCCAAATACCGTCGTTATTAGCATCGGTCATTTGTGCACAATCTCCACACCAGTTGTTGAAGTTTCCGCTGACATTAACATATCCAAAGGTTGCACCCGAGGCGTTCATATCAACCGCAAAGGTAATATCGCTTGTTTGAGCACCCACATCAACTGAGACATCGTCAATGGCAACTCCGTCAGCCCAGCCACCAGAATCGTCGTGTCTGAATATGAATACTACAGAATCAGATCCAGCAGTAGCACTTACGTCGATGGTCATGTTTTCCCATGCTCCTGACGTCAATGTTTCCGACATGGAGTCTAAGAAAGTTACCGCACCACCGTTCATAGAGTACCAAACAGTTCCGTACGAATCATATTGTTGGTTGTTGAAGTATTCGAAACTCAGAATTAGTCCCTGACCTGCATAATTGGTCAAGTCGAATTGCGGAGTTCTCAATAAGTCATTACTCATATCACAGTTACAAGCATCATCATTACTCGCCATGAAGTTTGTATGCGCTGGGAAAGAAAGATAAGTGGAACTCATCGTGGCGGAATCTCCATGCATAAAGCCGGCAGAACCTGCATTTTGAGTAGTGTCCCAACAAGCAGGGAATCCCATTTCAAAGTCTTCCATAAATGGAAGTGTAGAAATAACGCAAGGGTTCGCAGCAATGGCTTCAACGGAAACGTCATCAATAGCAACTCCGTCGGCCCAGCCGGCAGAATCATCATGTTTGAAGATGAAGACAACCGAATCAGACCCGGCCGTAGCACTTACATCGATGGCCATATTTTCCCACATACCCGAAGTCAATGTTTCTGACATCGAGTCTAAGAAAGTTACAGTTCCACCATTCATAGAGTACCAAACCGTTCCGTAAGAATCATATTCCTGGTTATTGAAGTACTCAAAAGATAAAACGATAGAATCACTGGCATAGCCTGTTAAATCAAATTGAGGTGTTCTCAATAGATCATTACTCATATCACAGTTACACGCATCATCATTACTCGCCATGAAGTTTGTATGCGCTGGGAATGAAAGGTATGTTGAACTCATAGTTGCGGAATCTCCGTGCATGAAACCTGCCGATCCAGCGTTCTGAGTAGTGTCCCAACAAGCAGGGAATCCCATTTCAAAGTCTTCCATAAATGGAAGTGTAGAAATAACGCAAGAAGGTGCGCTCGGACAAGCGACGCAACTCTCCCAACATACAGCATCTAAAATAGTATCTGCGGTAACGGTGAATGAACGGTTTGTAAATCCACCTGTGGTTAGGACACATGCCATTCCTGGAGTTAGGTTTTCTTGACCAGTCCATCCGTCTACGGTATACTTAAATTCAATAGGCCCGTTCGGGATAGGCAAGGTAATTTCATAAATAGAGTCGTTGTTTGCATCCGTCATGACGTTACAAGCACCACACCAGTTATTAAATGTACCGTTCAAGTTCACGTCGGTATAGGTTCCGGTATATTCACTCATATCCACTTTAAAAGTGACATTTTGTACCGGAGTATAGGTAGTAAGCTGTACGTCATCGATAGCTGCACCATATCCCCAGTTTCCACCATCGTCGTGCTTAAATACGAAGACTACGGAGTCGGAACCTGCAGTTGCTGTCACATCGTAGCTTGCACCAGCCCATGTAGTAACCCCTGAAAATGCAACAGCGCTTATAAGAGTCAAAGGACCACCATTCATTGAATAATAAACTTCAAAATCGGATAGGGTTTGCGTATCAAAGAAGTAAGCAAAGTTCAATTGCAAGCTTTGGCTAGCATATGCTGTTAAGTCGAATTGTGGGGTCCGAAGAAGATCGTTCGCCATGTCGCAATCACAGGCATCATCATTACTTGCCATGAAGTTCGTGTGTGCAGGGATGCTCCATAACGTAGAGCTTAATGACGCGCTGTCTCCGGCTAACCAACCAACAGATCCAGCGTTTTGGGTCGTATCCCAACACGTTGGCATACCCAATTCGAAGTCTTCTGTATAGGGTAATGTGCTAATCACGCATGGCTGCACAGTTGGACATGCGGAACAGCTTTCCCAACAAACGGGAGCTAAAGTAGTATCTCCTCCGACGGTGAAAGATCGGTTGGTGAAACCGTTCGTAGTAATGGTGCAAGGAATCCCTTGAACAAGATTTTCCTGTCCCGTCCAACCATCAACCGTGTATTTGAATTCGATCAAGCCATTCGGCAAGGGCAGGGTAATCTCATAAATAGAATCGTTGTTTGCATCGGTCATAACGTTACAAGCACCACACCAGTTATTGAACGTACCGTTTAAGTTAACGTTCGTATAGGATCCAGTGTATTGGCTCATGTCAACGCTGAAAGTAACATTGGAAGGGCTACATACATTGGAATGCGATCCAAAGCCGGTGAAGGTATTCTGGGGATAAACATCCCATTGAGTTGCGCTAACGGCCCAATCGGTAGTTCCCATATCTACAGAAGAGATTCTAACCAAAGTATGATTGGCAGTGCTTCCGGAACCTACGGACCAGCTTGAACCAGGGTCTACATTAGGGACTCCGATTATGTCTAATGTATCTGAACCCTTCACAAGAAGGACGGCATCGTCACCATTAAATGAAACGGGGCTCGGCGTATTTAATAGAGTGTCGCATAAAATGGCCAACAACGAATCGGCACCAGAATTGGCGAAGGTGAATGTTCCATAGGCTGGAATAGTCCCTGTAGGGTTGTATGTATTGGTTGAAGTTCCACCATTGTGAACGGAGTAAACAGTATAGTTCGATAAGTCAATGGGTGTACCCGTTGGGTTAAAAAGCTCTAAGGCTTTATTTTGACTTGAACCTTCTATGTATTGTGAAAAGAAAGGTTCCGTACAGGCAACCGGCGTATAAACCCCGCAGGCAGCACAATCATTCCAACATACCGTCGGTAAAACGGCATCCGCTGTGAATGTTCCGAATCGATTGGTGTTCCCCCCTGTGGTCATGGTACAGGGCTCTCCTCCGGCAAATAATTCTTGTCCGGTCCATCCGTCGATCGTGAATTTATATTCAATGAGCGATCCTGAGGGAACGGCAACAACGAGCTCGTAAATGCTGTCGTTATTGGCGTCTGTCATCGTAGCGCACGAGCCACACCAATTATTAAATGTTCCATTGACATTTACGGTTGTGTAGGCTCCAGTATACTCGCTCATGTCCACTTTAAAGGTGACGTTTACGGTCGTTTGAGCCACCATAAAGAAGGGCGTTAAAAATAAAAGTAGTAATAGTTTTTTCATAATGTTCAAGTTTTCAGGACTATGTGATTAAACCTTGGAAAGCGTGAATTTAGAAAAAACTTATGGTATTATTAACTATAAGTTACTAAATTGTCCTCAGAAATCAGATTAAAAATGCCCGATTTTCAAGACTTGGATGGAAGAAATGTAGCGGAAACACTTGCTAACATTGAGGATGTTGTAGGTCGTGAACAATTGAAAAACGCCTTCTCAAAAAATTACAATATTTATCAAATTCCCCTTGAAAGTTTTTTTCAAACGGCATTTTCTGTCGATTGTGTTGTTTACGGGTTCGATGGTGATGATTTAAAATTATTACTCATACAACGCGGTGCAGAACCTTTTAAAGGTCAATGGGCGCTACCTGGAGATTTAGTATATCCCGATGAAGACCTCGACACAAGTGCAAATAGAGTACTTCGCGAATTAACGGGGCTTTCAAGCGTGTTTATGGAACAGCATAAAACGTACGGCCGCGTCGATCGACATCCGCTTGGCCGCGTAGTTACGACCTCTTATTATTCGTTAGTGAATTTACGGGAGTTCAATCCCGAAAGTCATTCATGGGCTAGAGAGGCGCATTGGCATTCGCTTAGTGATATTCCCGACTTAGCATTTGACCACAATGAAATACTCAATAGGGCTACTGAAGAGCTTCAGACTCGAGTGCGTACAAAGCCTATTGGTTTTGAATTACTATCTCCATTATTTCCATTGAATGCGCTCCAGCAATTATATGAGGCCATTCTTGGATTGAAATTTGACAAGGCCAATTTTCGCAAAAAGATTTTGAGCATGAACTTACTCATAGATACAGGTAAACAAGAACGAGACGTTCCTCATCGACCAGCGCGACTTTATTCTTTTGACAAAGAGCGTTACGACGAGCTCATTGCAAAGGGTTTTTCATTCGAGTTATAACTGGGCATTATGGGTGAGAACTTTAATGCTTGGGATTACGCAGTTTTGGCTGCCTATTTCCTCCTTATTTTTGGAATATTCCTTTTTCTATACCTAAGAGATCGAAAGAATGGACTCGATTCGGATAGCAGCGCGTATTTTTTAGGTGGAAGGGATTTATCGTGGTTTATTGTTGGAGCTTCTCTATTTGCATCGAATATTGGTTCCGAGCATTTGGTTGGTTTGGCAGGCGCGGGCGCCGCAGGGGATTTTCCAGTTGCTCAATTCGAATTACTCGCTTCTTTTATGTTGTTAATCCTGGCATGGGTATTCGTTCCTATATACTTGCGAACGGGCATATTTACAATGCCACAGTTTTTGGAAAAACGCTACAGTTCGTGGGCGCGTTCTTATTTAACTTGGGTGTCGATAATCGGCTACGTACTCACGAAAATAGCCTTAACCATTATGGCAGGTGGTATTATTTTCAAGGCATTATTGAATATTGATTTTTGGTTCGGTGCCATTATTGTTGTTGTG
>CBFHRK010000088.1:5071-6816 GCA_965658225.1 Flavobacteriales bacterium
ACCATTATGGCAGGTGGTATTATTTTCAAGGCATTATTGAATATTGATTTTTGGTTCGGTGCCATTATTGTTGTTGTGGCTACAGGTATTTACACCTTGTTTGGTGGCCTCAAGGCCGTGGTGTATACCGACATGGTTCAAATGTTTATCCTTCTGGGTAGTTCTATCGCCATTACGTTTATAGGATTAGAAAAACTAGGCGGTTGGGATAATTTGATGGCAACTGCGCAGCCCGGGTACTTAGATCTTTGGCGCTCTATGGATCACCCTGATTTCCCATGGACGGGAATTCTGTTTGGAGCTCCAATTCTTGGAATATGGTATTGGTGCACAGATCAATTTATAGTCCAGCGTGTATTGGCAGCGCGTAATTTAGATCATGCGCGCAAAGGCAGCATTTTCGCCGCTTATTTGAAAGTACTGCCTTTGTTTCTTTTTGTTGTGCCCGGAGTTATTGCGTATCAATTATCGCTGGGCCCGGACGCACTGGTTCAATTTCCGGTAGAAAACGGAAAACCAGTTTATGACGCAGCATTACCCCTTTTGACCATGCAGCTTTTGCCTACTGGGCTTCGAGGATTAGTGGTTGCTGGTCTATTGGCGGCCTTAATGAGCTCTTTGAGCTCTGTTTTTAATTCCTGCTCTACCTTAATAACTATCGACGTGTACCAACGACGCTTTCCGGAAGCTACGGAAAGACGTCTCGTTGCGGTGGGTCGTTGGTCTACGGCGGCGCTTGTGGTTTTAGGGATTGCTTGGATTCCCGTTTTACAGTTGTTAGAAGGGGGTTTATTTCAGAAATTACAAAGTTTACAGTCGTATATTTCTCCACCCATTGCTTCTGTATTCCTTTTGGGAATTTTTTGGAAAAGATTAAATGCAAAGGGGGCAAAGTATGCCCTTTTGACCGGTGCGATATTGGGCGGATTTCGCCTATTACTAGAATTAGGTAAGGATAATTGGTCGGGCATTTTGTTATGGTATACGGAAATTAATTTCTTGCATTTTGCCCTTTTGTTATTCTTGATTTCCAGTGCCGTTTTAGTTGGCGTCAGTTATCAATCTGCACCAGAGGAAGACCGAATAGGACCCATTGACTCAGAATCGGATCTCAGAAAACCGATTTCCCATATCGCACACACAATAACCGTAGTATTCCTGGTCTTTGGACTGTGGTGGTACTTCTCTTAATGATTGATTATGAAGAATAATGTAATTATGTATGTCGCCCTAATCGTGGCCCTTGGCGGTTTGCTGATGGGGTTTGACGCTTCGGTGATTTCCGGTGTAATTAAGTTTATTGAACCTGAATTCGGACTAACCAAACTAGAATTGGGTTGGTCCGTAGCGTCTCTTACCCTGACTTCAACACTCGCAATGATGGTTGCAGGTCCGATTAGTGATAAATTCGGCCGAAGAGCGGTTTTGCGCTGGGCGGCTGTACTTTACGCTGTTTCCGCTGTTGGATCTGCCTTTGCTCCGTCGTTTTTATTCCTCGTAATTGCTCGTATGATCGGAGGATTTGGGGTAGGAGCTTCATTGATTTTGGCCCCAATGTACATCGCAGAGATATCTCCAAAAGAGTTACGCGGCCGTTTGGTTTCATTTAATCAACTCAATATTGTTATTGGTATTTCTCTTGCTTTTTTCACTAACTACGCTATTCTTCAATATGCTAAAACGGATTACTCTTGGGTGCAAAGCTTGGGGATCGACCAATATCAGTGGCGATGGATGCTCGGTTT
>CBFHRK010000089.1:0-6787 GCA_965658225.1 Flavobacteriales bacterium
GCTACCGAACAGTTATCACTTGAACCATTATCAATGTCAGACGTCGATATGGTCGCGTTGCCTGAAGCGTCGAGTTGAACTGTGATGTCTTGACAAACCGCAACCGGATCAATATTATCTACTACAGTTACCGTAATTGTACACGAAGTCTGCACATTACTTTGATCAGCAACCGTAATGACCACTGTGTTATCTCCCAAATTATTGCAATCCAGGGTACTCGGAGTTGCGTCAATAAAAGATAGCGTGCAATTATCGTCCGCGGTTATATTTATGGGTCCGCCCGTTCCATCTAGGAACAAGGTATAGTCTTGGCAAGCCAATGTTGGGTGAATAGTGTCTTCAACGGTAACCGTAGAAGTACACATACTGATATTTCCGTTGACATCAGTCACCGTAAGGGTCACGATATTCGGTCCAAGTTCTGCACAAGTGAATGTATTTGGGCTCACCGAATAAGAAGCAATACCGCAATTGTCGGTTGAACCGTTGTCAACATCCGTTCCGGCAATGCTCGCATTCCCGTTCACATCCAAATCGATGGTAATATCCTGACATACTGCTGTTGGAGCAATGTTGTCTTCGACGGTTACGGTCGCCGAGCAACTACTCGCATTTCCATTTACATCTGTTACCGTTAAGGTCACGGTATTAGCTCCTACGTCTGTGCAAATGAAGTCCGTTTTATCCAGGGCTATGGAGGCAATGGAACAGTTGTCATTCGACCCATTATCAATATCGGCGGTGGTAATACTCGCATTGCCGGAGGCATCTAATTGGATTGATTGGATCGTTACGCTTTGGCATAGGGCCTGAGGCGCTACATTATCCTCCACCGTTACCGTTGCGTTGCATGAACTCAAATTTCCCTCTTCATCTAGGACGTATAATGCCACTGTATTTGCACCCACATCCGCACAAGAGAAATTGACGGATTGAGTCAGTATTCCGGAATAAAACAGATCTATTTCCTTAATTCCACAGTTATCGGAAGATCCATTATCAATATCGGAAGTTGAAATACTTGCCATACCAGAGGCATCCAATTGTACTACAATATCTTGGCAAATCGCTTGGGGAGCAATGTTATCCTCAACAGTTACTATTGCAGAGCAAGTAGATGAATTTCCATTAGTCCCGGTCACTGTCAAAACCACCGTTTGCTGGCCGAGATTACTACAATCAAAGTTGCTTTTTGAAATAGTAGTAGATTGAATTCCGCAGGGTGAAGTAGAACCCGCATCCACATCACTTGCAGCAATTGTTGCATTCCCGTTAGCATCCAACTGAATAGTTATATCTTGACAAATAGCGGTGGGGGCAGAATTGTCTTCAACGGTTACCGTTGCATTACATGAACTCAAATTTCCATCTTCATCTAGGACATATAGTCCCACTGTATTTGTGCCTACATCCGCACAAGAAAAATCGACGGATTGAGTCAGTGCTCCGGAATAAAACAGTTGTATTTCCATAATTCCACAGTTATCAGAAGATCCGTTTTCAATATCGGAGGTTGAAATACTTGCCATGCCGGAAGCATCTAATTGGATTGTTATATCTTGGCATATAGCTATTGGTGCAATATTGTCTTCAACCGTTACTATTGCAGAACAGGTAGAAATGTTTCCATTCGTTCCTGTAACGGTTAGAACTACCGATTGCTGGCCGAGATCAGTACAATCAAAGGTGCTTTTTGAAATTGTAGTGGATTGAATTCCACAAAGTGATGTAGAACCCGCATCCACATCGCTAGCCGCAATTGTCGCATTCCCGTTAGCATCCAACTGAATAGTTATATCTTGACAAATAGCTGTTGGAGAAAAAGTATCCTGAACGGTTACTTGTGCAGAGCACGTGCTTTGGTTTCCGCTTCCATCTGTAAGGGTTAAAGTAACGGTATTAACACCTACATCTGAACACGTGAATTGGTTCGGTGAAACGGTCATGGAAGCAATAGAGCAGTTATCCGAAGAACCCGCATCAATTTGTGATGGCAAGAGCGCATACTGACCCTGTGAATCGAGTTGAACCGTAATGTCTTGACATAATGCCGTCGGTGCCGTGTTATCAATAACGGTAACCATCGATGCACAATAGGAAATGTTTCCGGCGTTATCTGTAACTTTTAGAGAGTCGATGTTCACACCTAAATCGGCGCAGGTATAAAGCGAATTCGCAATTACTAAGCTCACCGGACCGCAATTGTCGAATGAGCCGTTATTGATATCTACACCTGAAAGAAACACCTGTCCGTTGGCATCCAAAGCAATGGTTTCGTTTTGGCAAATAGCGGTTGGTGGTATGTAATCCTGTTCTATAACAGTAAAGCTGCCACTCGCCGTACAGCCATTAACATCAGTTACGGTAGCCGTGTACAATCCGGCCGAAAGGCCGTTAACAGTTGTACCCATAGCGCCAGTACTCCAAGCAACAGAGTACGGCCCCGTGCCGCCGCTAACAGAAACGGTTACGCTTCCATCACCCGCTAAGTGGCAACTCTCTGGCACAATAGTATCCGACGCAATGACCGGGACTTCGTATACGGTCAGTATTAAAGTAACTACCGAGTCAGCACCGAAACTGTTGAGTACAGTATCTACATAGGTACCCGAGGCACCTAATACTTGCCCATTCAAATTCCATGTGTAAGGTCCGCAAGAGGTTTCCGTTATGGTGGTGTCTTGCGCATACTGCAATTGAAAGTAAAAAGTCATGACGCCTGCGTCGGGTAGCATGATTCCATCGAAATCAACAAGGTCGCCATTGAGCGAAGATGCAGTGATGGTAGTCACGGGTCCAGTGTTAAAGTCACCATCGCCGTCGGTATCGATCATTAACCCATAATCACTGGGCTGATTACCTCGAATGCCTGTGAATGAAAGCCCCGTGAGGTCGAGTCGAAGGTCCACGTTGCCGGGGTCCCCCGTGCGCTGAATCAACCATTCGCGACCAAAGCGACCCGTACTGGTGCCTGATAAAGAGGGCGGTAAATCGGTGGTTTGGTCGGTAAGCGCACCGTTATCATGCCCAAGCATCAAAAATTCGCCATCATCCAGATTCGATGGATTATTTAGGACAATATTTCCTTTCCCGCTCTGGCCTGTACCATTTCCACTGCCTGTTCTGGCACTGTTGGACTGGCTCTGAGTTAAGCCGCTATTGTCATCCTTGCCAATACCAAAAACATCTGATTTATACGCAGTGTTTGCCGTCCAAAAAATAGCACCCGCTGAAGAGGTATAGGAAATGTCCACCGCATTATTCCCCAGGGATATTCCATACTTAAGGGCTAAATAAGATTGAATTTTATTTCTTTCTTGGTCCGTTGGAAGGTTTGGAAGCATAATTAGCTCTGCTATTTTTCCATCAAATTCATCAGGATTAATTCCATCTTGCGAACGTCCAATAAACGGTTCTGATTGAAAAGGCCCTATTGTAGTTCCAGTACCAGAAAACTTTTGGATTGGAAAGCTTTGTCCATCTATAAATGACCTTGAATTTAATCCTGCTCCCGGCACAATTTCAATAACACCTAACCTGGGAGCTTCATCACCAAGCATACCAGTAGACCTCATATAAAAATCATTTGGGGCTAATAGGTTATTACCCGTTCCCATTTGATCCCCCTTCATGATATATCCGACATTATCAGTCTGATCGCTAGCACTCATAACCGTACTAGTAAAGTCAGTATTATCTCTTTTTATAATTGCGAAAAGAGTCTGAAAAGTGATCGATTGATTCCCAGATAGAAAGTCTCCGGTCCCATCAAAATCAACAGCATTGTTAAAGTTGATACTTTCAGTGCCTGTCTGAGGATTTCCTAAAATGGAGAAATTATTTGTTCCTGTTTGATCCAACCAAACGGTCAAATCTCCAGGACCTAGATTAATATCCGCATTTGCCTTTAACCAAAGGTTTGCTCCTGCAACACCACCTGGGGCAGGGCTTACATTCAGCGTTGCTGTACTAGACGTCACCGGATTACACAGGTAGGCTACATTATTGACGATCGCTCGATATTGATTCATGTCTTTCGCAATATCCGGAGCTATAACGGTTAGCGTTGCTGATTGTGAACCTGAATACTCAGCACCGTCGACGATATTCGTAAATACACTTCCACCGTCTGTACTCACCTGCCACTGAACATCAATAGGACTTCCAGAAGCTGCGACAGTGATTACAGTATCTAAACCCACACCCGTTGTAACGGATTGTGGTTGGGTAGCGATGGTGTACTGACTTCCACTCTCTTGAAAATCTGGCGTCCCATTCGCATCGCCGTCGGCTGGCGTTGTATAGCCATCGGTACCGGAAGTAACCCGACCGTTGGCATTCACAGTAACTGGAGAGGACCCTAAAAGTCCATCATTATCGCCATCGGAAAAGCCAGCTTCAAGTACATCAAAACAACCATCATCGTCCGCATCTAATTCATAAATATCCGGGATTCCATCGTTATCACTATCGGAAAAATCAAGCACCTTGGCCGAAAGTTTAATGGTAAATGTAGTTTCGCTGGGACTTGTTGCCACCACAGTAAAAGGATTTGAAAAAGAATTGATAAGTTTAGCCGTAAACCCTGCTCCAGCAAAATTGAATCCACTTGTCACCGTAACTGTAAGACCATCAGGAGAAAGCGCAGCGGCAGTTCCAGTTTTCGCCGCGAAATCAGTTAGCGGTTGATTAAACGTAAATACTTGCCCACTATTCACAAAGTCAAAGTCCACTAAAATGGAATCTAAATCAGTCAAAAGTGCTGAACCTTGTGGTGTTAGGGTAAACGAAATCGGGTTTCCCGAAGGAGTCGCTGCACCAGCTACTTCGGTACCATTATTAAAGAATTCAGAAGAGTTACCAACTCCCCCATTAGAGCTATTAGGTGTGGCCGTGCACGAAATATTATAAACATACGTTCCTTGTGGACTTGAAAGGGTTCCCGATATATTTCCCGTGCCACTGCCCGATGTAAATGACGTTCTAAAGTCTTCTGTGCCATAGCCCTCAACAACATCAAGAATTCCGTCGTTATCATCGTCTTCATCAATACTGTTAACAATTCCATCATTATCGAAGTCGTCGTTAGCTAAAGTTAAAAAGGTGAAAATTGCGCCATCGGGCAATGTAACCCCAGTAAACGTGACTGTAGAACTACTGAAGGATGTGGCCGATATTTCTGACACACTTCCGGTCGTAAAGTCACCGTCTCCGTCCGAGTCGATCAACAGTCTATATTCTGATGAAACCCCACTAAGGCTGAGTCCTGTTGTCGTGAAAGTCAAATCTATTTCACCAACATCTCCAGTGCGGTCAACCTTCCATTCTCGAGCTAGGCGCTTTGAAAAAGGTGGATAAGTAGAGGGTAAGTCAGACACTTGTTCTGTTAAGCCCGCATTGTCATGACCAATGATCAAAAAGTCGCCATCATCAAGGGAAGAAGGGTTGCTCAACATGATGTTTCCTTTTCCACTTTGACCGGTCCCATCGCCACTTCCGGTGTTCATACTATTGGATTGCGGTTGATTTAGTCCGCTGAAATCGTCTTTGCCGATGCCGAATACATCGTTCCAGTACCCCACGTTATTCCAAAGTACTGTGCTGTCTGAGGCTAAGTAGTTGGTGATGCTGGGGTCAGGGGTTATACCATACTTGATGGCCAGGTAAGATTGTACTTTATTCCTGTCACCAGGACTTAGTGCCGTTGGGTAAACTAGTACCTCGGCAATAATGGCATGACCAAAATTATTTTGGAATCGCCCAAATCTCAGGGGATGATCTACATTATCCGAATAATAATTATTTGCGGGTCCATTTTGACTGGATTGGCCGTTTTTATTTAATGAAAAAGTTTGGTTTGATGCCGTTGAACTGGTGGTAGCCACCATATCAATAAGAGCCACTTCATTTTCGGCAGCTGGAGTTGGGAAGTCTATTCGCTGACCAGATTGTAAAAGTTGTCCGTCCGATTTTGCACCCAGTAAAATCAACCCACCACTATTCGAAGGTAACAGACCATTATCAATATTCCAGATAAAGGTATTGTTAGCACCTAATTTTTTGTAAACAACAAACTGCGAAACATTTTTATCGGCAGCAGTTCCCAGGAAAGTTGGGAATAGACCGGTTTGGATAAAGTCATTTACCCCATCAAATTTCACAGATGAATTAAAATTAATCTGATCGGCACCCGTGGTAATGTACTCAGGGTGACTATTGGCCGCCTGTGTCGTCAATAGCTCGGCATCAGCTAAGGCCCCTATGCCTCCCTGATTTTCCCATTTAGACATAAAGCCACCTGATGCCGTTACACCTTCATCTGCTTTGTACCAAAGGTTGGCACCCAATACACCCGGACCTACTAGCGTTTGCTGGGTCATAAGGGTAAACACTGCATTATTCGGCAGGGACACTCCTGTGAAAGTAACCTCATCATTAGCAAAAGTAGCAGCGACTACTTCAGTCACCGTTCCGTCTCCAAAATTACCATTGCCATCCGTATCAATCAGCAGTTTGAATTCCTGAATACTAGTACCGGATATCGTCAAGCCTAGGGTGCTAAACTTCAAATCAACTGTTCCCACATCATTGGTGCGGCTTACTTTCCATTCTCTTGCGAGTCGTTTGGCATTAACTAATGTTGATGGTAAATCTGTGCTCTGCTCAGTCAAGGCCCCATTGTCATGACCAACAATCAAAAAGTCGCCATCATCCAAGCTGCTCGGATTACTCAACACAATATTCCCTTTACCGCTTTGGCCGGTGCCATCGCCACTGCCGGTAT
>CBFHRK010000090.1:0-6730 GCA_965658225.1 Flavobacteriales bacterium
AACGAACAAGATTCCAATGTACAACCAATGACCATTGACCGCGAAAGCAAATACTAGGAGTCGTTCCGAGATCCCTACAAAGGTCCCAATCCGCTGAATTGTTTGTGAAGTCCCGTAATCCACGCTCCATTTACCCATGAGTAAATGCATCAAAATTCGGGAGACAAATACGATTGACAATACGGAAAGAACGAGCAGTAATTGATTATCGCTAAGAATCGGATCATAAGCAGAAACATACACTCCATATACATAGGCTACACCCATAAGTATGGAAATATGAGCTAGTTGATCAGCGACAAAAAGGAATCCGGAGTTATAGCGACCGTCGAGATTTAGCTTAGAGAGGTCAATAAAATAATGGGTAATGACGATAACGAGAATAGGAATATAGTAGTCCGTTTCAAAGCGTGTCACTAACAAAAGCGCGAGCAAATGCACGCCAATATGGTAGTACAGATACTTCGAACGATGCTTAAATTGGAGTTTGTCGACAACCCATTTATAAGGTTGAAAAACAAAGTCGCCAATGACATGAGCAATGAGAAGTTTCAAAGCTAAGGTCAACATAGGTTGGGCCGGGTTAAGTAGGTATAGTACCCACCAATGTACAGAATGTATTTGTACTTGACCCGAAAAAACCTTTTGAAAATCAAGAACTTCGCGCGAAAGGAAGTCTGTCCGCTACTATTTACTGTTGATTGACCAATCGTATTCCAAGTAGGATATCTTCGCTTTACGGTCAATTTCAATGGAGCTAAATTCATTCAAAAAGTCGACTAAGCTTTGCTTTCCTCCTTGAGTAAAATCGTCTTGAAACCATTCAAATATCTGACTCAGGGCAACTTTCTTAGGACTTAAAGAATTGCGAACGGGGTCATTTACAAACTGAGTCATTAACGCTTGAAGCAGCTCTTCGCAGTTCCCTTCGGTAAAGGCTGTGTTTGCCAGTGGAGGGCAAGATTCTGATGCGCAGTTTATACCGGCATGAATCCGGGCATCCTCGAAATCGGAGCGCAAAACACCGTGTTCGATATCATTCAAACTCATGAGCTCACTTTTAGCGTCGTTCGGATGATTCATTTCGATCCATTTTTTATCCCATGGCTCGTCTAAATTCGTAATGCTTTCGAGCGGATAATTATCGATCATCAATTTCAAAGTGTACGCATTATAGGCATTCATCCAGTAGGCCTTTTTTGCGTTATCGCTCCAGCCCTCCTCGGGCTGATTCGATTCTAATTCGCCCAAGTAGGCAACGAGCTTTTCATCTGCTGCCTTGAGGCCTTTGTAATCGACTGAACCGTTCTCAGCGACGTATTCTTTTAAAAGAGCGTCGAAACTTGTATGATTTGTTTGACCAACCACTTGTGAACAGGACAGCCATACTGCCAAGGTCAATAAAAGGGAATTTAATATTCTCAAATTTTTCATTTTATGCGCAATTATGAATCAAACATAAGACCTAATCAATTCTCGAATTGTTGGCTGGCCGACATCAATCCATCTCGCTCAAAGTTGCCGATAAAAGGGCAATTAACTTTTCTTCTGCTTTACCGGCAACCGCAATGATTTCTGAAATGTCCACCGCCTTTAGGTTGTCTGGATCGCATTCGTCGGTAAGCACCGAAATGGCCGCGCAGGGAAGTCCCATGTGGTTCGCCACAATTACTTCGGGCACGGTGCTCATTCCAACAACATCGGCTCCAATTCGGCTGAGAAAACGATATTCAGCGCGGGTTTCTAGGTTTGGTCCGCCCACGGCAACGTAAACGCCTTCATGCAATTCTATTTCTTGTGCCTTAGCGGCACGATGCAAACGCTCGTTCAAATCGGCGCAATAGGGTGCGCTCATATCCGGGAATCGCGGGCCCCAAGCATCTACGTTTCTTCCGAACAAAGGATTGTCGGGCAATAAATTAATATGGTCGTCGAGGAGCATCAAATCGCCTTTCTTGAAATCCATGTTCATAGAACCTGCGGCATTCGATAAAAACAGCGCTCTAACCCCGAGCAGTCCCATCACGCGAATCGGGAAAGTGATTTCTTGTGCCGTGTACCCTTCGTAGTAATGAAAACGGCCACTCATAGCTAAAATGCGCTTTCCGGCCGCGAGGCCGAAAACCAATTTACCCGAATGAAACTCCACCGTAGCTTCCGGAAAATGCGGAATTTCGCTGTACGGAATTTCAAGCTGCACCTCCATATGATCAATGAATTTGCCCAAACCGGTACCGAGAACAATACCTACTTCGGGGTTTTCAACACCGCGGTCTTTTAAATAATTCAGCGCCTCTTCTACTTTCTGTTCAATGGTCATTATTTCTAATATAATTCTGGGTATCTCTTTAAATCTTCTAGGTTGTCGATGTCCGAAAGCTCCTCCAAAATATCGAGCGAAAAACCGCGCGACAAAATAGCTTTACGCGTTTCATCGAACACCGTATTCGTACTCCATTGAATGTCATCGAACACGAATTCTGCTGGTTGCCTCATGCCAATTAGGTAGTAGCCGCCGTCTTCGGCCGGACCAACAACAAAGTCGCTTTTGTCTAGGCTTTTAAAGGCCGCTTTCAAATGACCCGGTTCAAGGTCGTAGCAATCGGAACCAATGAGCACGACTTTGCGGGCTCCTTCATCAAATTGAGTTCGAAAAGCTTCATTCATTCGGGCTCCTAAATCCGTCCCTTTTTGTACTCTTTTGCTGAAATCAGCCGAAAGCCACTGGTCTGTTTGCACCACATGCTTATTGTAGTATACGTATCGCTGAGCATCCACCTTCAATGCGACTTCACGCGCATGCTTTAACAGTTTTACATAGACGATTAAAGCCTCCTCATCGCCCACTGATTCGGCTAATCGCGTTTTTACAGCGCCCAGTATTGGGTTCTTAACAAAGAGTACTAAATGATCCAAAATTTGCGCTTATTCGCTTAATTCGAATCCGTATTCCTTCCCTTTCACTTTGGCGGGTACACCATCGGTCATCCATACAGGAGCTGGCGCATCTTTCAGGTAATGATCGAAGAATTGATACATCCGTTGATCTAAATCCATCCGGTTATGCCACTTGAGCAAGTTATGAGCTTCGCCGTTGTACACGAGCATCCAAGCCGGTTTATTTAAGCGTCGTAAGGCCATGAAGTATTCAATTCCCTGATACCAAGGCACCGCTCCGTCTTCATCGTTGTGCATGATGAGCATGGGCGTGTTGATTCGGTCCGCAAAAAACACGGGCGAGTTTTCAATATAGCGCTCGGGGTAATCCCAAAGCGTTCCACCGATACGGCTTTGTGTGCGTTCGTATTGAAACTGTCGACTTAGGCCACTTCCCCAGCGAATCCCGCCGTAGGCGGAAGTCATATTACTCACCGGCGCACCGGCAAAACCCGCTGCGAACAAATCGGTTTGCGTCACTAAATAAGCCGTTTGGTATCCGCCCCAGCTTTGACCTTGAATTCCAATTCGTTCTGCATCTACATAGCCTTGATTGATCATGTGCTGCACGCCGGGAATGACGCAATCGTAACTGCTTGGCCCAGGATACCCATCACGGTAAATGATGTCCGGAACAAAAACAACGTAATCATTACTCACGAGGTAACTGAAGTTCACAATGGAACGGCTCGGACCGGGCGTATAATAGCGATTTACATCATCACTATAGCGCTCGTAGAAATAAACGATCAAGGGATACTCCTTATTTGGGTCAAAATTTTCGGGCTTATAAATGATTCCGCGAAGCTTTTCGCCGTTGTTGGATGTCCAAGTAGTTAATTCCGAAGTTCCCCATTGAATTTCGGCTTGTTGCGGATTAATAGAGCTCAGTTTTTTGAGGTCATTAAAATCTCCTTCTGTCCAGTACATATCGGCCGGATTCTGAAAATCTTCTACCGTTACAAGAGCTCGGTTGCTCTTTTCTGTAGATCGTGCCCAACCGAAGTGCTTATCATCTTGAACGAGCATTGTAGGCTCTTCACCAAGATTAATTAATCGTGCATAGCCCTCTTGTTTTGTTTCGTTGTTAAAGGTCGTAAGCAGCCATTCGCCCTTCGGGCAGAAGGTTTCTTCCGGGTTCATTGAATAGTAACGGTAGCGAACATTATTTGCTCTTCCTGCACCTGAAGTAATATTTACCGGATCTTCTTTTCCGACGGGGTCAATCGACCAAATATCGTAGCGGTCGTAAATATAAAAGCGCTTATCCTTTTCGCTCCAACCGGCAGATCCATATGGGTACGGAGCGGCCGGATGATCATCTTCCTCATCGTAAAAAGCCGCGTCGATTTCTTGAGTTACATTTAAATCGCGGCTTGCAATTCGGTCGTACACGTGCCAGCTGCTATCGCGTTGCGAAAAATAGGCTACGTAGTTTCCTGTGGTGGAGAGTTCAGCGCCAAAACCCACTCCTTCGGCCACTAATCGTGTATCTCCCGATTTCAAATCAATGGAGTAATAATCTTCAATCCAAGGATAGGCATAACTGTGCATTTTCCGATAGGGCTCTTCGGAGGAAGCTAAAACAACGTTGTGTTCTGCTTCGGGGTCGAGTCGGAACGACGGTATTTTTTCATTCTCCAGCAATAAAAGTCCGTCACCCTTTGGAAGTACTCGCGCGGTGTAACTTTTCTTTTTATCAGACGAAGCATTATTCAACTGGTACGGCTGTATGTCTGGGTCGTTCCACGACCAGATATCTACGTTTACTTGCTCGCTTTTGAGCTTTGTAGAGTCTTCTTCGTAGACCACAGGTAATGGAGCCACGCCAATGAACATGAAACGATCGTCTTCCATAAATGCAGGGCGTTCATTTTCGCTTACGCCCCATCCGGCCGGAAGGCCGGGAGTAGCAGTATCCGCTACCAATTTCGTTTTGCCTTTTTCGTATAAATAAGCCGAATAGTATTGAATTTCCGCTTCTGAACTATCGTCCGTAGCCACGTACATCATTCGATTTCCGGTTCTGTTGGGCTCAAAAAAGATATAATCCTCTCGGGTAGTGTCAATGATAGAAACCGCCCGCTTCGATACGTCGAAAACGTACAATCCATCATCGTGAAGCGTATCTTCCGTTTCCGTTTGATAGTAAACAAAGTCCCCAACATCGACCAAAGTATAATCGGTCGTTTGAAGGATCGTATCTGAGGTAGATCCGTCAAAGGAACGCACAATCAGCTCAAATCCAGGGCGTTCAGATGGATCGGGCAATTCTTCTGCTTCGTCAACGACTGTTGAATCCTCGTCGAGTTTTTCGCCTACTTCTTCGGTAGTATCCGGCTCCAGTGGCTCAGGCTTTTCAAGCTGAAAAGCAAAAACATTGGATGCTTCCTCGGGCAGTTGGTAGCTCTTTACGCGAGCTATTTTCTCCGTAGAACCATCTTGAAGGTTGATAATTAAGAGGCTGTCTTTTGGGTGTTCCTCTTCATCGACCTCATCGAGCTCGAGCCCGCGAATAGTATCGTATTGAGGCTCAATAAGGCACAAGAAGTAATTTCCATCGAAGGAAAACTCAGCATCGGTTCCTCTCGGAACAATGAATTTGCCTGAACCTCCAAGCTCGTGGAGCTCGAGCCGTGCATCGCCTTTGGGCACGCTAACCACAAAATAGGCCCAACGCCCGTCTGGAGAAAGCGATCGATTACTAATTCGTTCCCACGTGCCGTAATCGCCGGCATTTAGCGGTCGTTTATTTTGGCCTTCAGCGAAGTAAACAAGACCGATGAACAAAAAGAAAAGAGCGGTAAATTTTTTCATTTTTCCAATTTAAGACGCCTAAGATAAGAGTCTGACCGCAAAGCTCCCCGATAATTCCGGATTGGGTCGTAATTGGACATCCGACCGCAGGTCGAGAATAATAAAGTGTCAAAGATTCTTCCGACCTTGAGGTTTTAAAGAATCAACCGAAAAAACCTGAATACACGTGCCGCAAGATTACTTGACACCCCCATTTTTAAAAGCTGGCGACACCATTGGCATTGTTTCAACCGCTCGCAAATTGACGCCGACCGAATTAAAACCGGCTATGGAGCTTTTTGATCAATGGGGATTGAAGGTTAAAATAGGTCCTCATTTGCACAAGCAGTATCATCAGTTTAGTGGCACCGATCAGGAGCGCGCCACAGACTTACAGTGGATGATGGAAGACCCACATGTAAAAGCCATTTACTGTGCTCGCGGCGGTTATGGAAGCGTTCGGGTCATTGATCACATCGACTGGAACTTCCTAAAAGAAAAACCAAAATGGCTGCTCGGTTACAGCGATGTAACTGCTTTGCACAACCATGTTCACACCCATTTGAATATGGAAACCATCCACGCTCCGATGCCTTTGGGATTCCCCGAAAACACGCCGGAATGTTTGGCGGACGTAAGGAAGATGCTTTTCGGTGAGCTGCACGAAATTCGCTGCGATAAACATCCTTTTAATCACATGGGCAAAGCTCAAGGCGCCCTAACGGGCGGAAACCTCAGCGTTCTTTATTCGCTCCGAGGAACACCGGCCGACATTGACGTAAAAGGAAAAATACTCTTCATTGAGGACCTCGATGAATACTTGTATCATATAGATCGAATGATGATGAACTTGCAGCGAGGAGGATGGCTCGATGAAATTGCCGGACTCATTGTGGGTGGAATGACAGACATGAACGACAATGCGGTTCCCTTCGGCAAGCAAGCCATTGAAATAATAAAAGAATTCACTGAGGGCAAAAACTATCCGGTAGCTTTC
>CBFHRK010000091.1:0-6675 GCA_965658225.1 Flavobacteriales bacterium
TTCCAGCGAAGGGTGATCTAATAAATTTCCGTCGACCCATAGAAGATAGGGGTCTTTCGTTTTTTTGTCTTTCCACAGGTAGAGGAACGCTTTGTTCAGGAGGGTGAAACACGGCATTCCGTACTTCACTGTTTCTCGAATACGGTCATTTGAATCGAGAATAGTGTTGCGCAATGCTAGAAAACAGCCTTGATTTGGCTCGGGTTCATTTAGGTAGAAGTCATTTGTACTTTTCATTTCAACGTCAATGTGCTCATAAGCCTAGTACATCGTATTTGGGTTCGCCGACTCTTCTGGAACCTTTTGAATGGAATCCCAGTGCTCACAGATTTTCCCGTAATCGTCAAAACGCAAAAAATCCATGGTAACGTATTCTTCATTGCCTGGCCATACCTGGTGCGTGTGCAGGGCTACAAGGTTATCTTCCGCAATGCAACGAACAAACTCAATTGATTTCTGTGGGTATTCTCGGTGCATGCGTTCGAAATATTCTATGAATCCATGGGTGCCGTTTGCCACATCGGGATTGTGCTGAATGTATTCTTCTGCAACGTATTTTTCGATGGCTAATTTAGGATTCCCCAAATAGGCAATTCGGTAAAATTCAATCGCGTTCTTTTTGTTTTCCTCTGTATTCATGGTATGCTTATTCATGTAGTTTAATCCATTCGACCCGATCCATGTCATTGATTTTCACAACTAAGGTACGTTCCGTAAGTGTGAAGATTCCGATATTCTTTTTCTCGATTAAGTAGTACAAATGTTTGTTTTCATTCCGGTCGGGCGTCCCCAGAGCATTTATAAGCTCTTTATGATTGAGCGTTCGCAGAGAATCGCTGTATAAAACGGCATGCAGCATTCGTTTCCTATTCGGGTAAGAGGTGCCCTCTTTTGTTTTCCACTGGACGGGATCAAATTCAACTTCAATCTCAAATGGTGTTTTTGTCCGATTATTCTTACTATGGCTATCCTCATGGGCGCAGGAGCAGAAAAGCATTGTGCTCAGCAGAAGGAGGACTACTGTTTTCATGAGTCGTGGTTTCTATCGGGCCGTGAGGCCCAAGGTAATTGCGAAAGGAAAAGGTAGCAACTTAATTACATGCCGCGGCCGATACAGCGTTTTAATTGAATTTCATTCGGCCATCTGCGATGGGATCGAGCCGCAATAATCGATAATCGAGAAAATAGTTTTGATAAACGCGCCACGGAGATTTGTTTCCTTGGCTAGGGAGCAAGTGGGCCGATCGATTTAGATAGCCTGAATCTAAATTCATGAGCGGTGTGGGTAGAAGATTCGATTCTATGACATGGGGAACGCAAGAGCGTAGTTTCTTTTTATCCATGTACTTCAAGACCCTAGAAATGTATTCGCTAGTTAAATCACTTTTCAGTGTCCAAGAGGCATTGGTATAGCCAACAAAAACGAAGAAGTTAGGGAGCTCACTAAGCATAAGCCCTTTGTAAACAAATGACTTGGCAAGATCGAAGGGTTGGTTGTTCAAGTTAATAGACACTCCTCCAAAAGGCAAGAGGTTTAGTCCGGTAGCGGTAATAACAACATCCGCTTCTATCAAATCACCGTTTTTCAGGCGAATACCATTGGCCTCGATCCGCTCAATATGGTTGGTGACGACGTCGGCTTTTCCACTTTTGATCGCTTTAAAGAAATCGGCGTCTGGAGCAATACAAAATCGCTGTACCCACGGGTTGTAATGAGGAGTGAAATTCGGATCTGCAGGGAAGTCGCCCAATTCTTTTTGAGCTCCTTTTACGATGAATTTTTTCATGGCTTCTGGAAACCATCGGCAAGCGTAAAAGAAAATCATTCCGAAAAGAACGTTTTTAAACCGTATCGTTTGAAAAGCCCATTTTTTCGGTAGAATTCGTTTTATAAAATGTGCGATTTTGTCTCGGTTAGGCAGCGCACCCACGTAGGTAGGCGATCGTTGGAGCATCGTAACCTTTTCCGCTGTTTCGGCAAGTTTTGGTACTATGGTTACGGCGGTAGCGCCACTTCCAATAACCACTATGTTTTTATCCGTTGCGTCAAAGTTTGACGGCCACTTTTGGGGATGAATGACAGGCCCTTGAAAATCGTTTATTCCTTGAATATCGGGTGTGTATCCCTTTTCGTAATTGTAATACCCGCTGCAGCTGAAAATAAATTGAGCGAAGTAAGAGGTCTGTTCTTTTGTTTTGGTGTTTTCGGCGGTAACCGTCCAAAGATGATCCTCCGAATTAAAATTGAAGGAAAGCACTCTTTGATTGTATCTAATCTGTTCGTTTACGTTATGTTCGGTTGCCGCCTCTTTAAGATAGTCTAAAATAGAGGGCGCATCTGCAAACGATTTTGGATTATTCCATTCTTTAAATGAATACCCAAAGGTGTACATGTCAGAATCGGATCGAATCCCCGGATACTTGAAAAGGCTCCAAGTGCCACCAAGCTCCGATCTAGATTCCAGGATTATATACCTTTTATCGGGGTTTTTTCGGGCCAAATGGCATGCCGCACCAATTCCCGAAAGTCCGGCCCCTATAATTAGGATATCACTATGTGCCTGAAAATCAGTCAAGGGTGTTTATTTTTTTGCGGTCCTAGCGGCCCGATAAGAGGTATTGTTCGAAATGTTCATCGAATCAGATTCTGTGAAATATAGGACAGTTAAAACAAAGATACTTGGTTCGTTTCAAGAGCCCCTTCCAAGTTTAATAATCTCTTTTTCACTGATAATCCACCAGCATATCCAAAGAGTTCTCCTGTAGCTCCGATAACCCGGTGGCAAGGAATAATGATCGCTAGTGCATTTGCGCCATTGGCACTTGCAATCGCCCTAATTGCCTTTGGATCGTTTAAATCTTGTGCTAAATCCCCATAGGTTGTGGTCGTTCCAAAAGGAATGTTTGTCAAGGCCTCCCAAACCTTTTTTTGAAATTCTGATCCGGCCATTAATAAAGGGAGTTCAAAAAAGCTTCTCGTTTGCTCGAAGTATTCATTCAATTGGCGAATGGTCGACTCAATAACGGCACTTTCACCCTCTTCGAATGCTGCTTTGAGCACATCTTGAATCCGAGAATCTACCCGCGTGCGCATTTTCCGGTATTTCCAATCGCACAAGCATAGTTCCTCGCGGAACGATCCTAAAATTAACTCGCCATAAGGCGTTTTAAAATCTCGCGTCAGAATGACCTCGCTCATATTCAATTTACTAATTCAGCTCAAAAGAGCTACTTCGATTCAAAAGATACGGCCTTTTGGAGGAAACAGACCTTGAATCAAGTAAATCAAATACTTCAACAAAAAGGCGAGAAGTTAAAGACGAAGTTTACCTAGAAAGCCCGGACTGGTCGCACCCGGACCTTAAAGGTCTTAAGATCGGGACCTTTTGAGCCGTTTACGAATTGAAGCATAACCGCCGAGGATGGATCGCCCTCCGTGGAGCTCCAATAATTTGCTTCTTTAAACCCGCCGACATTTTTACCGCTTCCCTGACCGATCGAGGCATACATTTGTTCGAGTTCTTCTTGAGATGGAAGAAACCAATCGTTGTGATTCCCTCCCTTAAACTGAGCGCAGATTTCTGCTGCACAAGTTACCCCATCGTTCGAGTGACAAGGATTATCGAGTATAGCTTTCGATTGCATTTGGCCCGAGGTACTGTTCGGTTCGTTATTCCCCTGAATAGAGAATCCTTTACAGCCCCAAGAGACCAATTCATCGTGGTCAGCCAACGCCGCCATGAGACCTTTACCCGCGGTGTTGATTTGAAAAATCATGCCACCGTCATAGAGCAGTCCAATAAAAACACCGGGTTCAGCTCCTTCATCAATAAGCTCTTTCGGGGTCATTCCTCGATCGAGTTTTTTTTGAATCTCTTGCTTGCTCAGTTGAACAGTTGAGCCCTTCGGGCTCCAAGGACTCGAACTGTTTTCGCTGATTAAATGAGTGGGTAAAAGAGTTATAAAAAAGAGGTAGAAAAGAATGCTTCTTATCGATTCCACGGGGTTTTGAGCGATTGTTTGGTATGTCATTTCAACGATTGTTTAAATTGTTTAGCACCCTTGAATACCGAAGAATAGAATTAGTTTTTGATTTACGGGTTCCCCATTCGCGTTTTCCGCAGGGGTCCAAGAACCCGGCAAGTCATTCAAGAGCATTTCGAGTCGTTCATCCATTTCTGAATAACCAGACGACGAGTCCAAATGAACGTCCGAAATGTCCCCGGTCTTCGTGACGGTAAATTCGAGCCGACCCGGCTTGACCGCATTTTGATCGATGATTATTTTGTCTTCAAAGGCCTTTTGCTTTAGATAGCTCGCCAGCGAATTTAACCCTTCCGAATACTCGGCTTCTCTCTCGGGTACCACGGTGATGTAATAAACGATGTAATCGTAGGACAGCTCATCATTGTACTTATTTTTTCTTTTGATATTGGTTCGGAGATAAAAATCAGTTGAGTAATCAAGTGATGCCAAGAGTTTGCGCTGCGCCTTGTTGAATTCAACTTCAGTTCCAAATTCCTTAAGATTGAGCGGCTCTTCTTTTTCAATGGAGATTTCAACAAGGTCGTATTGGGCTACTCCACTTACCGCCTCCGGCGGGAAGATGTCGAATATCGTTTTCGCATTATTTAAATCTTCCCTTGTAACGGTGGTCATGAATCGAGATTCTACTTTCACGAGGAAATCTTTTGGCTCGTTTTCAGGCATCGGGCCGATAGGCCCATAATTAGACGAAGCACCCACTTCGGCTAAAGCAATTATCACCGGTTGTTCCTCGGAAGGGTCATCGAAATAGGCAAAGGCGGTTAAGCTAATGGTTGTAATTACCACGGCAAGGATCATAATGCTCTTTTTCATAGTGCTGCTAAGGTCAAAATTAATATGAGCCAAAAGTAGTGGGCCTCTAGTATTAATAGGCCTTAACAATGTAAAATGATGTAAATGTTGTGTAAAAGATTCACCAGAGTCCGTAGAAACAAATATGTTTGCCTCATGACTTACACACTGAAGGTGCCCTATTTATTTTTATTAGCCATAATGCTGTCCGCGATGCCTCGGGCGCATGCTCAAGATCAGGCTTTTGAACAGAAGTTAGGCGTTTCGCTCCGTATGATCGGACATCAAGTACTGCTTCATTCCGAAGACAGCACGTCGAGAGTTTTACCTATTCGAAAAGAGGGGGAGGAATACATCATTGAATTTGAATCGGAGTTTCGAATCAATCCGGATAGTCTTTTTGAGGTAGTTGCAAATGCCGCGGAAGAATCGCTTGTTTGGAATCATTACGTTTTAGAAGTCAAGGAATGTGCGACGGGGGATGTCGTTTATAGCTATGTAGTGAATGAATGGCAAGGACAAGACCTTGTACCCTGTAGAGCCCGAGCATTGCCCACGGCGTGCTACCGCATTCATTTTACTTTTTTAGAACCTGAAGTTCCCATTATGGATGCTGAAGGAGATCTCAATGCTTTAAATGAAACGGTTTCCGGCTATGATCAAAGAAGCTCTTGGTTTCTGGCTATTGCAATATTGCTGACGGGCGGATTAATACTGTTTCTGCGCAAACAGAAGAATGAAACACCCATAGATCCAAATTTGATTGTTCTTGGATCGATACAATTCGATACCCGAAATATTGAGCTCGTAACTAAGAATGAGCGGATTGAGTTATCTGGAAAAGAAGCCGAATTACTCAAGATATTGTGTGAATCGGCCAACACAACCATCGAACGGGATGTACTCCTCAATAAAGTTTGGGGCGATGAAGGAGATTACATTGGGCGTACCTTGGATGTGTTTATCTCGAAATTAAGAAAGAAGCTCGAATCAGATGCAACGGTGAAAATCGTCAACATCCGCGGAGTGGGTTATAAACTTGTCGCCGATATTTAGGCACTGAATTTGGCGGAAACGATTAGAGTAGTTCGCCTCATTACATAGCCTTAAAAAGTTACTGCTCAGAAAAGTAATTCGTAAGAATTGATTCCATGGCTTCTTCGCCGTTTATAATACGGTTGATTTTTGTCAATAATTCATCACTGAGTAATTCTTGAAGAGGTTGAGGTAGACTTAGAATCCGATGGAATACTTTATTGATTTTCTTATCCCATATACCCGAGTACTTTACTAGGTCGTTTGGATAAACAATTTTTCTTTTGGTTCCTTCGTCAATGCCGCGAAAAGGATAGGGGATATTAAGATACCCGTAATCGTCGGTCAATTGTTCTCCTGCCTGTATATCGCGAATGGCGATTTCAAAATCATAGGCCGTCGTGAGGCAATTAGAATTGAAACTGTGATTTACAAAGCGACCATTATCCCAGCACAGCACGAAATTTCCTTTGTTATTTCTGAAAGTATAAGTATCCAGGATATTTTGATAAATAGGATCCATCATTTCAAATTCGGCCGGACTAAATTCCCGATCGAGTTTATCGAGCACCCAAGTAATAGTGCCGGCAGGAATAAAATCAGTTGCAACGACGCCGTATCCAATTTCATTGCTGATATACTTTAATTCGGTATTTTGATGAATCATAATTGTTCCTCTGTTTTAGTCAACGTAAGTGTTTGGTTGTCAGTAATCTGACATTGATAAAAATCAGCCAAATGTGAATATTTTTTCAATTCAAAAAACAAACAGGCGCATTATTTTTTGTGGTGCCCGAAATG
>CBFHRK010000092.1:0-6430 GCA_965658225.1 Flavobacteriales bacterium
TTGCATATAGGATGCCCGCCAGCGCTAGGAGTAGCAATTCGAATTTTGCAAACCGAGCTGGTTTTGCGGACTTCTTCATTTTCTTGGCCATGGAATCGTTTTGATCAGGTACGAAAATAGTTTTTTTAGACGGTGCCTCAAAAGTTGGTTGCGCTTGGATTTTTTACCTTTACCGAAATTTTCACTTATGAATCTATCGGTTGTTGTGCCGGTTATGGACGAAGAAGGTAATGTAGCGGAGCTCCACAGAGAAATTGTGGATGTTTGCGTCGCCAATAACTACACCTACGAAGTCATTTTCGTCGACGATGGATCGTCGGACAAAACGGTTGATATCATAAAAACGTTGAGTCCGGTAAAGCTCATTGAACTGCGTCGGAATTTTGGCCAAACGGCCGCAATGGACGCTGGAATAAAAGCGGCACAATACGATTTCGTGGTCACTATGGATGGCGATCGACAAAACGATCCGGCCGACATACCCGCCATGCTCGACTTCGCCGTTGCGCAAAAGCTCGATGTAGTGAGCGGATGGCGAAAAAATCGCAAGGATACCTTCATGAAACGATTTGTTTCACGAGGGGCCAATCGTTTGCGAAAATTGATGATCAATGACGGTATACACGATAGTGGCTGTTCGTTGAAAGTTTATCGACGCGATTGCTTTAAAGGGATCTCTTTGTACGGCGAAATGCACCGATTTATACCGGCTATCTTGAAGATTAAAGGATACAAGGTTGGAGAAATTGTAGTAAATCATAGAGCTCGGACCGCTGGCGTTACCAAATACAATTGGCGCCGGACCTTGAAAGGCCTTATCGATATGATTTCCGTATGGTTTTGGAATAAGTATTCTGTTCGGCCGCTCCACCTACTCGGTGGGATTGGCATATCGGCCATGCTGCTTAGCTTGCTCTCGGGAGCTTATACCGTTTTTGAATACATCATGGGGCAAAGCATGTCGGATTCCGCTTGGCCAATGATGACCATGTTCTTATTCCTAGGTGGGTTACAGCTTTTTATTTCGGGTTTACTCGCCGATATTTTGATTAAGAATTACTTCGAAACCACAAAAGATCACAGTTACAGTATTGCCCAAATTACCGACAACGATTAAAAAACGGGTACTAATACTCAACTATGAATTCCCCCCGTTAGGGGGCGGCGCTGCGAATGCTACTTATTATTTATTGAAGGAATTCGGCCTTCGGCCCGATTTGGAGGTTACGCTCATTACGTCTTCGATAAATGAGGAACGGGTTGAGTCGTTTGCTGAAAATTGTACGATTCATTATTTGGATATCGGTAAAAATGGAAACATCCATTATCAGAGTCAGGCCGATCTATTAAAATACTCCTGGAAGGCCTATCGTCGATCCAAAGAACTTATTCGACAGAATGAATTTGACGTGGTCCATGCTTTTTTTGGCATACCCTGTGGTTTCATAGCCATGAATCTCGGTCTGCCGTACATAGTATCCCTAAGGGGAAGTGATGTCCCCTTTTACAACAGCAGATTCTATTGGCAAGACAAAGTCCTTTTTAAGCGTCTTAGCAGGCTTATTTGGCGAAAAGCCAAGCATGTGGTAGCTAACTCATCTGGACTAGCGCAATTAGCTGTTAAAAGCGCCAATAAGCAAACTGTGAGCATTATCCCTAATGGTATAGATACTGATGCCTTTCAATCAGCACATCCCGGTAATAAGGAGGGATCAATTCAAATCATTAGCACGGGACGGTTAATTCCTAGAAAAGGATATGACTTATTGATTGAAGCAATGAAGGGAATTCCTGAATTAAGTGCTCGAATTATTGGTGATGGTCCTGAAAAGGAACGCTTGAAAAAATTGGCCGAAGAATTAAATGTTCAGATCGAATTTCTCGGATCCTTGGATCATAAAGATATACCCAGTTTGCTTTCGAAAGCAGATTTGTTTGTTCTACCCTCTTTCAACGAAGGAATGAGTAATGCGGCCCTTGAAGCTTTGGCCGCGGGTTTACCCGTCGTATTGACCGATGTGGGCGGAAGTATGGAGCTCATTGATCGCAATGGCTGGATTATCGATCCTCATTCTGTTGATCAACTTCGTGCAGCCTTAAAAGAAGCACTTTTAAAGAAAGATTCTCTTCAAGATCTCGGTGACCAATCCAGGCGAATTGCTCAGACGATGAGTTGGACCAACGTTGCGAACGCCTACTTCGAGCTTTATTAGGGATCCCTTTCCGGAATTCCAATCTATTCGTTAGAATTTAACCTTCTCCCTTTCCGTCACTTAGACCGAATCAGAAGGGGCGGTCCCACCCTTTTTCTTTAAATCTTTATTCTGCCGCCGCAATAATATGTGGCCCAACACAAATTATCCAGCCCACCTTAAGGGATTCTACCTGGCGATGATCATTATTAATTCAGGCTTTTTTAATAAAAAAAAGCCCCCCGATTTCTCGGGAGGCTTTTCTATTTAATCCGTGTGGATTTCTTATTTCTGAATAACCAATCTGCGGTTATCTGATTGTGTTCCGTTGCTGATAACTACGTAGTATACGCCGTTCGCAAGTTCACTTACATCCATTCGTACTTTTCCATCAAGTGCATGTGGCTCACTCGCCGTCATTACTACTTGACCCAAGCTGTTTACAACTGAGATCTCAAGAGACATCTCTGTTGTGAAGTTGTATCCTACGTTTACAACATTCGATGTTGGGTTCGGGAACAAGCTGATGTTCTGTGCAAAGTTTGGCTCTTCAATACCAATTCCTTCAACAAGAACGCTTGTTACAGCCGTACAACCGTTGGCATCCGTCACTTGTACTGAATAAGTACCAGACGATAAACCTACCGCTGTTTGCGTAAACTGTGCTGGAACACTGTTCCATATGTAGTTATAAGGAGCTGTTCCACCTGTTGCATTCGCTGTCGCTTGTTGGCTATTTTGAACACTTGAAGCAGTCACTAACAATTCAGTTGGTTCTGAAATCACAACAGAGTTGTTGGCAGTACATCCATTAGCATCGGTTACTACTACTGAGTAAGTACCCGCTCCTAAGTTGTTGATGTTTTGCGTATTGTCTCCTGTGTTCCAAGCAATCGTGTAAGGAGGTGTTCCACCGCTTACATTCAAGCTAGCCGATCCGTCCGTTCCACCGAAGCAGTTCACATTGTTCTGTACAATGCTCGTTGCAATCGCTCCATTCTGTGTTACCGTTGCTGAAGCACTTACCGTACATCCGTTGGCATCGGTTACCACTACATTATACGTTCCAGCAACCACGTTCAACAGATCCTCTGTTGCCGCTGAGTTACTCCATGCATAGGTATATGGTGCCGTTCCACCCGTTACTGTAAGGTTTACTGTACCTGTTGCATCTCCGAAGCAGTTCACATTGGTAACCACTGTAGAGGCTGACATTGCTGCCGGCTGACCTACTGTTACACTTGCACTGAACGTACATCCGTTGGCATCGGTAATCACTCCTGAGTAAATACCTGCTGGTACGTTGCTCAAGTCTTGACTAATTGCTCCGTTACTCCAGTTGTAGCTGTATGGCGCAGTTCCACCCGTTACTGTAATGTCTACAGCTCCGTCGCTTCCTCCGTTACAACTTACATTGGTTACAACAGCTCCCGATACAGTGATTCCTGTAGCTGGCTCTGTGATGGTAATGGTTGCACTAATAGTACATCCGTTGGCATCCGTAACAGTTCCTGTGTACGATCCTGCTGGAACGTTCATTAGGTCTTGAGTCTGTGCTCCGTTACTCCAGTTGTACGAGTAAGGTGCTGTTCCACCAGTAACCGTAAGGTCAATCATTCCTGTGCTTGCTCCGTTACACAACACATTGGTTGTTACTGCAGAGGCAGCCAAGGCTGATGCTGGTCCAGCTACGGTTACCGTAGCACTGAAGGTACATCCGGCAGCATCCGTTACCGTTCCGGTATACGACCCTGCTGGTACGTTACTCAAGTCTTCTGTGTTATCTCCGTTACTCCATGAGAAGCTGTACGGTGCAGTTCCACCTGTTACCGTGATGTCAACCGCTCCAGTTAAGTCTCCGAAGCAAGCCACATCCGTTACAGAAGCACTCACTGAGATCGGTGCAGATGGTCCCGTTACAATGGCACTTGCCGTTGTACTACATCCATTAGCATCCGTAATAATTACTGTATAAGTACCCGGTGCTAAGTTCACGCGGTCTTCACTAGTGATTCCTCCACCCCAGTTGTACTGGTATGGCATGGTTCCACCTGTTACAGTTACATCTACCGTTCCGTTGTTCGCTCCGAAGCAGTCTACATTCGTAGCTACCGTCGTTGCTGTCAACGCTCCTGGCTCTGTAATTGTCGCTGAAGCACTCACTTGAGCTCCACATGCGTCGGTTACATTCACAATGTATACGCCTGCTGGCAAGTTGGTGCGGTCTTCAATACCACTAACACCGTCGCTCCAAGCAATCGTGTAAGGCATTGTTCCTCCGGTGATCGTACTCATGATCATACCGTTGGCGCCACTGTTACAACTTACATCGTTGGTTACATCAATTGAGATGGCCAATGGTGCAGGCTCGGTAATGGTTACTGAAGCAAAGGCCTCACATCCATTCGCATCTACTACTGTTACACTATAGGTTCCTGCAGCCAAGTTGGACAAGTCCTCTGTGTTGGCTCCATTACTCCAAGTAATGCTATACGGTGCTGTTCCTCCATTAGGATTCAAATCAATGGATCCTGTAGAAGCTCCGTTACAATCAACATCCGTCACTTTCGTTACCGCTGCCAACAACTCAGATGGCTGATCTACTACCACACCTTTAATAAAGGTCTGACATCCGTTGGCATCCGTTACCGTTACTTGGTAACCACCAGCAAATAAGTCCATCGCGTTCTGAGTCGTTGCTCCGTTGCTCCACATGAAGCTGTAAGGAGTCGTTCCACCCGCTACCGCAATGTCAATGAATCCAGTGTTGTCACCGAAGCAAGTAAACACATCTTGTACAGACAATACTTGTGCTGATAATCCAGCTCCAGGTCCTGTTATTGTAACTGAGTTACTCGTTGTCGAACATCCGTTGGCATCCGTAACTACCGCTGAGTAGGTAATTCCTGCAGTCAAGTTATCAATCACAGCCGTGGTTGCTCCGTTACTCCATAAGTATGTGTATGGAGCCGTACCACCTGAGGCAGATACCATCACCATTCCTGTACTCGATCCGAAGCAGTCTACATTGTCTACAGAGGCAACAGCCATCAGGCCATTCACGTCACTGATAACAATTCCTGTAATCTCATTCATACATCCGTTTCCGTCCGTAATAGTTACTCCATACGTTCCCGCAGCAATACCACTCAAATCTTGAGTCGTTGCGCTGAACAATGGATCATTACTGCTCCACAAGTAGCTGTAGCTTGGCGTACCACCAGACACGCTGATGTTAATCGCTCCAGTATTCACTCCGTTACAAGTAATATCCGTGGTGCTTACAACACCGCTTACCAATTGTGTTGGCTCTGTAAGTGTAATACTCAAGAATTCCTCACATCCGTTCGCATCCGTAATCGTTACACTGTTTACTCCTGCAGATAAATTCTGTGGATCTTGTACCATAGAACCGTTACTCCAGTTGTAGCTGTAAGGAAGTGTTCCTCCTACTACAAAGATATCAGCCGTTCCATCATTACCACCGAAGCAGCTAATGTTGGTAAAGGCAATCGGTGATGCGTACAAGGCCGCAAATGGCTCTGTGATCGAGTAGTTATCCGAGATGGTACATCCGTTGGCATCCGTAATAACCACTCCGTAAGCACCCACTGCCAATCCTGATGGATTAGGAATATTCATTGTAGTACCTGCAGTCCAAGCATATGTATAAGGTGCTGTTCCACCGCTTACTGTTAAGCTAATGGCTCCTGTTGCATCTCCTTTACAAAGTACATCAGTTTTCGAAGAAACTAATGACAATCCAGTTGGTGCCGTTACCGTTGCAGAGGCAAATCCTTCACAACCATACTTATCATTGATACGCACTGTGTAAACACCCGGCGCCAAGTTGTCTATGTCTTGATCATTTGAGAATTCCGTTCCTGGAACTGGAGCTCCTAAGTACCAGTAGTATGTGTAAGGTGCCGTTCCTCCCATTGGAGTAAGGTCAATCTCACCATCATTAGCCGTCGTACAAGTAGCATTCGATACTACGGTAGTTCCGCTCACTGGCATTGGCTCGTATACATCTACTGTAACAGTCGTTGCACACAATCCTGTGGCATCGGTTACTGCTACCGTGTAGCTTCCTGCAAATAATAGACGACCATCTACATTCACTCCTGTGCTTGCATCGGTAGCTCCGTTACTCCATAAGAATGTATAAGGAGCAATTCCTCCCGACACACTCGTTACCATCGCAGTGGCATTAAATCCACCTGGGCAACGAATACTGT
>CBFHRK010000093.1:0-6264 GCA_965658225.1 Flavobacteriales bacterium
TAGATGGGTCGGTATGCCTACCTTGAGAAGAGGTTTGGACTTTGATCCCTACACCGAGCTTCCCACGGAGACGCGCATCCGCATTCGCATGAGCCAGTCTTACGCCAACCGTGCGTTGGCCGACGGTCCCAACGGTGGCAACCCTCAGTTCATGTTCAACACAGCGAACATTGCTACCAAAACCTATATAGACAGCGTGGGTAGCAAGGCATTGGAAACGGTGCGTGTAGTGCCTAACCCTTACTACGGCTTTAGCAAGTACGAGACATCGCAATTGGACAACACTGTGAAGATCACGAACCTACCAGAGAAATGTACCATTAGCATCTTCTCAACAGGTGGAACGTTAGTGCGTCAATTGAGAAAGGACAACAGCCTTACCTACATTGAATGGGATTTGAAGAATACGAATGCTATTCCGATTGCCAGTGGTATGTATGTAATCCATGTTAAGGCAGAGGGTATTGGAGAAACCTTTGTTAAATGGTTCGGTGCAATGCGTCCCGTTGACCTTGACACGTTCTAATGAAACCTAAACGTCGAATCTTGAAACCAACAATTATGAAAAGATATCTACAGATCGCATTGTCCTTTTTCGCCGGAGCATTACTTGTGATGCCAATGAGCGCGAATGCGGGTAATGAGCAGCGTGCAGGTTCTGCAGGTGCAACCGAATTATTAATTAACCCGTGGGCTCGTTCAGCGGGGTGGGGTAGCGTTAATACGGCTGGTGCACGTGGAATTGAATCCGTGTTTTTAAATGTCGCCGGTACGGCGTTTGTGGAGAATACAGAATTGGTATTCTCACATACCGATTGGTTTGGTGATGCTGATATTAATGTTGACGCGTTCGGTTTTACTACACGAGTGGGTGAAACTGGCGCGCTTAGCGTTTCCATTATGGCCATGGGTTTTGGTGATATTGAAATCACTACTACTGAATTACCCGATGGCGGTTTGGGAACATATAGTGCTTCATACTTGAACTTGGCAGTATCTTATGCAAAGAAGTTTACCGAGAACATTTATGGAGGAGTAACCATTAAATTAATCAATCACCGTATTCCCGATTTGAGTGCCGCAGGAGTATGTTTTGATGCCGGTATCCAATATGTAACTGGAGAAAAAGACCAGATTAAGTTTGGAATCGGTTTGAAGAATGTAGGTCCGGCAATGAATTTTGAAGGTGATGGTTTATCACTTAGCCTCGGAACGTTGTTTGGTAATTACAATCAAACGGTTGAACAACGGTCAAGCAACTACGAATTACCTTCGTTACTCAATATTGGGGGGTCATACGATTTTCTATTCCCGGATAATCGCTTAACAGTTGCTGGGAACTTTACTTCTAATTCATTTACCCGAGATCAGATTGGTTTGGGTCTTGAGTATAGTTACAAAGAGTGGATTATGCTGCGCACGGGATATGTGTACGAAGAAGACATTTTCGATTCTGCTCAATCGCAGACAATGTTCTCTGGTTTTAATGGTGGAGTAACCTTTGAGGTTCCTTTAGGAGATAGCGGAACGCGTTTCGGTATCGATTGGGCATACCGTCACACAAGAGATTTTGGTGGATTTAATACCATCGGAGCGAAGATTACTCTCTAAATAGTTCAAACTCTTTAAGAAAGGCGCTCAACTGAGCGCCTTTCTTGTTTTATTATAAGTAGAATCCCCTTTTTTTAAATTCGTATATTGGCCAAAACAAAGGAGGCCAGCGAATGCGGGGTCTTCTTTCTGTTTAGTGGCAATTGCCAAAATCATAAGATCATGTCGAATTTATCATACTATACCCCAGAAGGGTTGAAAAAATTGAAGGCCGAATTAGAGCATTTAGAATATGTTGAAAGGCCGAGTATTAGTAATCAAATTGCAGAGGCGCGCGATAAGGGAGACCTTTCGGAAAACGCCGAGTACGACGCAGCAAAAGAAGCCCAAGGTTTACTCGAATTGAAAATTGGCAAATTGAAAGATTTAATAGCCAATGCTCGGATTATTGATGAGAGCCAAATGGACAATTCTAAAGTACTTATTCTTTCTACGGTTAAACTAAAGAATAAAGCGAACGGAGCTATAATGACCTATACTTTAGTCTCAGAAACAGAAGCAGATTTGAAGTCGGGCCGAATTTCAGTAAATAGCCCCATCGGGAAAGGCCTTCTGGGCAAAGCAGTTGGGGATTCAGCGACAATCATGGTGCCTGCGGGTGAAATAGAACTCGAGATTGTCGAAATTACCCGCCATTAATGAGCTCTATTTTTAGCAAGATTGTTGCCGGAGAAATTCCTTCCTACAAAATTCTGGAAGATGATCACCACTTGGCTTTTCTCGATATACAACCTCTCAGCAAAGGTCACGTGCTTGTAATCCCGAAAAGGGAAGAAGACTACCTTTTTAATTTAAATATCGAAGAGTACTCAGCTTTATGGTCTTTTGCTCAGCGTGTCGCACTAGCAATAGACAAAGCCATTCCGTGCGAACGTGTTGGAGTGGCTGTTATTGGTCTCGAAGTACCTCATGCACATATTCACTTGGTGCCCATCAATAGCGTGCAGGATATCAATTTCTCCGCACCAAAACTTTCTTTTTCAGCAGAACAAATGGAAAGTACGGCTCAGGAAATCCGAGAAGCGCTATCCTAATCGATCCGGATTATTCTTAAGAAAATCACCCCAACCCTTGTGTGAAGTGTTCGAGATGGGGTTTGTACTCGTGAAATGATGACACACAGCCGCTGCCAATCCGTCGGATGCATCGAGCTGTGTTGGCGTTTCTTTGAGTTTAAGGAGGTTTTGAAGCATTCCAGCCACTTGCTCCTTTGACGAAGCCCCCTGCCCTGTAATAGCTTGCTTTATTCGTCTTGGTGAATATTCGAATATCGGAATCTGCCGCTCAAATGCTGAAGCCATAATCACTCCCTGAGCGCGACCCAGCTTTAACATCGATTGTACATTCTTTCCGAAATAAGGAGATTCAGCGGCCATTTCATCGGGTTTCACTTGCTCAATCAGTTCCACCATATGTTTGTATACCGAATGAAGTCTGTAAAAATGATCACCGGTTTTATAGCTCATTTTGAATACGCCCATATCTTCATAGCGCATCTTTTTTCCGTCGCACACAATTACACCGTATCCTAGAACTTGCGTTCCCGGGTCAATTCCCAATATGATTTTTTCCGCCACTGTTCCGATTTAGCGTAAGTTTATCCCATGCGAAAAGTCGCTTTCACCGTACTAAAGGTAATCATTGTAGCCACATCCATTGCGTACCTCTACCTTCGTCTATCGTCGGAAGATTTGGAAAGCGTGGCGTCGAGTAGTTTTGCTTCAGACGGACCTATACCTCTTCTTTTCCTGGGTATATTAATGTTGTTCATCAGTGCTGGTTCGTGGTGGTTCGAAGCGGCCAAATGGAAACTTTTGTTCCAAAAGGAGACTTCGCTAAGCACCCTTCAGTCTTTAAAAGTAGTGCTCATCGCCCTAGCGGGCGGAATTTTAACTCCGGGGAAAATTGGCGAATACGGTCTCCGAGCAGCGGCCATGCCCAAATCTTTCCGCAAGGAAGCCCCGGGAAAACAATGGCTCAATAATTTCAGCCTTATCTACGCCGGTTGGATAATTGGTGCCATCGGAACCGTTCTTTATGCTTATCAATCACCAGATTTAGGCCCCGTTCACCTATTTGCCCTAATGGCGACAGGACTTGCCGGATTGCCTGTTGTTCACCTAATTTTTTACGAAGGAGCCGCATGGCTGAGTAAGAAACTCCCTACTTCATGGTCTTCCTTTTGGCACGATCTCCCTTCAGGAGCCGAGCTCGATAGGAGTCGATCACGTTCGTTAATTGGACTTTCCGCGCTTCGTTATCTTCTGTTTTCTTTCGGGAATACGCTCATTTGGTGGGGCATTGGACTTCACCCAAACTTTCTGATTCCATTTATAATTATACAGGCCGCCTTTTTTACCTCCATCTTTTTACCCGTAGTTTCCTTGTTTGGCGTTGTTGTGCGCGGCGGAATTGCTGTGGCACTCGCAACCCCATTTCAAATAGCTCCCGAAGGGGTCCTTTTCGCCATTTTCTTTAATTGGATTTTTCAAACCGCTTTACCTTTGTCGGTCGGACTCGTACTTTTGCTGCTTCACCCCTTTGACAAAAAAGAATGAACTGGTTTCTCTGGATCGCCTCTATTATTTTATTCGTACCCTATGCCAAACTCTTGGTTTCGTATAAAAGGGGACTCGAATCTATGGATGCCTCACCAGATCCTATAGAATCTTCCAATACAAACGAAGTATCGGTTGTAGTGCCTTTCCGAAACGAGCGATCTTCCTGGGAGGCCTTTCTTCATTCTGCCTCGCGGCAAGATTTTAACGGCCATATCCATTGGATCTTCGTTGATGACCATTCTTCTGATGGTGGTGATACGCACTTGAATCACTTGGCGACGCATTACAATCTTTCTTATTCCATTCTTACCCTTCCTGCCGAAAGGCAGGGGAAAAAATGGGCCTTGCTCGAAGGCGTTGAAAGTGCGAGTACCCCTTGGATTCTAACCACCGACGCAGATACAGTTCTTCATTCAACCTGGGTGAGCACCATGATGCGTTATACATCCCCTTCGAAAACCCTCATCTTGGGCCCTGTTCAATTTGATCCGGCCTCGGGCCTCTCGGCCCGATTAATGACACTGGAGTTTTCTTCATTAATGGTGTCAACGGCTGCTGCAGTAGCGGTCGGAGAGCCGATAATGGCCAACGGTGCAAACCTAGCAATCCGACGCTCTTTCTTTTTAAGCGCATGGAAAACGCGGACAGATTTAGATCTGTCGAGCGGCGATGATTTGTTTCTTCTACATGCCGCAAAAAGCAAACCCGAATCTATTTCGTTCGCTTGGAATCCGAATGCCATGGTTTCTACTCCGCCTCCTTCGAGCTGGGGAAGCTGGTGGAATCAACGCCGCCGGTGGGCAGCAAAAGCCGTGTACTACACAGATCGGCAAAGTCAGTGGGTGAGCTATTTGGTTTTTGCCTATTGCGCTTTTCTTGTGTTCGGAACTATTGCCAGCATGCGCGCCGATCACCTTTACGGCGCGGTACTATGGGGCTTTTTAGCAAAATTTATTGTTGATTGGCCACTGTTAAAGCGTATGGCCCAGTTACAAAATACGCGCTGGTCGGCGATCGAAACCACTCTTATGGTACTCCTTTATCCTTTTCTGATGGTAGGCGTGGCGATTCATTCGCAATTGGGTCCTGTAAAGTGGAAAGGTCGCTCTACTAAGGCCTAATACGCACTTGAGTGCCTATCGGCACGATTTCAAACAACTCGATTATATCGTCATTTTTCATTCGAATACAACCGTGTGATGCAGGTTTGCCAATGAAGCCCTCTTCATGTGTGCCGTGTATATAAATGTACCTCTTGAAGCTATCGATTCCGGGCCCTTGATTTAATCCTGGCTCCGTGCCCTTGAGCCAGAGTATTCGACTGGTTACGTAATCATCACCTGTTGCGATTTCTTCCTGAGTTATCGGGGCAATTTCACCCGTGGCGATTCGGCCTTTTAGTATCGATCCGGCCGCGAGGCCGCTACCATACTTTTCCTGAACAATATGCAGCCCAAGGGGAGTCCGATTACTCCCTTCCTGATTACCTACTCCGTATTTCGAACTAGAAATCGGGTATATTGCCGTTTCGCCACCTTCCAAGTATGCGATGAGCTCCTGATCACTAATATCGACGAGAATAGAATCTGCGGACTGACCAAAAAGTCCGAACCCAAAAAGTAAAAGTATTAGCGTAAGCCCTTTGGGCATATTAACCTTTTAAATTGTTTAGGTTGCCCGTTGGACTCTCGAATACTTCGAGATCGAAATAGGCCGTAGCTGCAATTAAGTGATCCATGATGTCGGCTTGAATGCCTTCGTAATACACCCAGCGGGTATCGAGACTGAAGCAGTAAATCTCGAGTGGAATACCCAATTCACTGGGCTCGAGCTGACGAACCATTAAGGTAAGGTCTTTGGAAATATTCGGATTGAGTGAAATATACTCTTGGGCATATTTTCTAAACAAACCTAAATTGGTCATATTCCGCCCATTGATTTGAACCGATTTGTCTGCTTTATGCTCGGCGTTGTATTTATCAATGAGCTCTTGTCGCTCTTGTACAAAAGGCTGGATTAATTGAATTTTCTGCAATCGCTCGAGCATTTCTGGATCGACGAGTTTAACCGTACTCATTTTTACGCTGAGTGA
>CBFHRK010000094.1:0-6186 GCA_965658225.1 Flavobacteriales bacterium
CAAGTTGTAATTCCAAGCGTAACAGGGTACTTCCGGAAAGTAATGCACCAATAAACTTGGTTTCCCTGCCAAGAAAACTATTTCTCCTTGTCTTTCAATTTCCGCTTCTAGAACACCGAGAATGGGTCGTTCGAATCGCGGAATAAGACTAAAGTTTTGATCCTTTAAACTGTATGGAGAGAATACGTTTCCTACCGTTAGGTAGAGGCCGGCAACCAACGCAATGAATATATAAACAGGCTGAATACTTTCCGTTTTCAGCTTGTCAATAACAGCCCCAATCAAAATAAAAACACTCGTTCCAAGCGCCACGATATAGGCAATATGCACCACCAAATAGTAGCGATTAAATCCAAAGGGTGGATTAAACTCACCCCCCATTACAACACTCAAAATAAACCAAGAGAAGAAAAAATAACCCAAGGAGAAATAGAAAAAATGATTGACAAAGGTCTTCTTCTTAAGAGACAAAACAACGGCGACGAAAAACAAAATCAAGGGGCCCATCACAAAGAAAAAACCCGACGGTTGATTCACTTTGAAGTAATTCCCCATTGCTTGAAAGGTGAGCGAGAAATCCACTTCTGCTAAAAACTGACGCACCGTTGCCCGAAATAGACCATTGAAAAAAGCCAAGCCGAAAAGCACAAGCAACCCAGCCGCTCCCGTAATGAGCGTCCGCTTTTCATACAGTTTATGCCGACCGCTTTTGAAAAAATCAAAAACGATGATCCCAAAACCAAAAACAAGCAAGGTGAAATTGACCTGATGGAACAACCCTGGAATGAATAGAAGAACCAATACAAAGAACACCCGAAGTGCGTAACGCAACTCACTGGTATAAACTCGGTAGGCAAAATAGGCGCACACGAGCATAAATACATAACTATAGCTGTAGTAGCGAATAAAATGAAGCGATGCGAGCGTCCAACTCGATAAAATAGTGGGTAAAAACAACAAGCTCAACTCTTTCGGCCACCTAGCGGTGGGACGAACCCAGAGCCCAATGAAGAAAACCCCTAAAAGCAAGAAAAATGGCCATGATCCATAGACCAATTCAAAATTCCAGCCCAAAGCGTTGGATAACAAATAAATCGGAACGTTTAAATAGGAAATGACCAAATGCGACTTGTAAACCGGGTAGTTCTCCGATTCATCAAAACGAATAGCATCGGGATGGGGTGCTTTTAACGGTACTCCGGTTTCAGCCGCATGAACCACCGCATTATAACTACTAATTTCATCACTGGAGGCCAGAAATATCGACAACTCATCTACTGCCTGCCAGCCTGCCCATGCCATGAGCGCAATTGCTAAGGAGTATACTATTCGGACTAATAATGCTTGATTGGGTGCTTTACTGGCCATAGAACAAAACTCGCCTTTTTTACGAAACTGATAAAATGCAGGCGTTTCCTTAATCTATTCACAACAATCACTTTAAGTCATCGTCACTAGAACTCAAGTAGGAAGTCACCGCGAACGATGAGAAAATCGTTTCTTCCGAATCAAATAATCATCCCCGCCGCAACGGTTTCATTCGTTCCTTCATCAACCAAGATGATTGATCCAGTGTTCCGGTTCTTGCGATACGAATCGGCCATCAATGGCTTCGTAGTGCGCAATCGAACACGAGCTATGTCGTTCATTCCAATCGTCCGGTCTTCTTCGTTACGATGCAGGGTGTTGATGTCTACCTTATAAACAACCTCCTTCACCATAGCGCGCGCTTGAATAGTGGTATGGAAAATGGCATATTTCCCTCCGGGAATCATGGGCTTGGCATTAAACCAACAAAGCATCACGTCTACGTCTTGAATCATGTCTGGACGGTTATTCACCCGGCAAATCATGTCGCCTCGAGAGATGTCGATATCGTCGTTCAGCGTAACCGTTACGCTCATCGGAGCAAATGCCTCCTCAAGTTCTTGATCACCGTCGTAAATCTTAACAATGGTACTTGTGAATCCGCTCGGGAGAGCGACTACTTCATCGCCTGGCTTCAGAATTCCGCCAGCGACGCGACCTGCATAGCCGCGAAAATCGTGGTACTCATCGCTATGCGGGCGAATCACCGTTTGCACTGGAAAACGAACGTCAATGTGATTTTGATCCGATCCGATGTGAATCGTCTCTAAGGTGTTTAAAAGGGTAGATCCGTTAAACCAATCCATTTTTTCGGACCTATTCACAACATTGTCGCCGTGAAGGGCAGAGATCGGAATAAATCGGATATCCGGAATTTCTAGCTTCGCACTGAAATTCTTGAATTCCTGTACAATTTCATCGTAGCGTTCTTGGCTATAATCCACCAAATCCATTTTGTTGATGCACAAAACAACATGCGGAATCTTCAACAAGCTCGCGATAAAACTATGACGACACGTTTGCTCAATAACCCCTTTTCGTGCATCAACCAATATTAAAGCCAAATTCGCCGTACTCGCCCCTGTCACCATGTTTCGAGTGTACTGAATATGCCCCGGAGTATCGGCAATAATGAACTTCCTCTTCGGTGTGGCAAAGTAACGATAGGCCACATCAATGGTAATTCCTTGCTCGCGCTCATCTTTGAGTCCGTCCGTAAACAAACTCAAATCCACGTGATCCAATCCACGGGTACGACTACTCGCTTCTACCGCTTCAATTTGATCTTGGAAAATACTTTTGGAATCGTATAACAAACGACCAATCAGGGTCGATTTTCCATCGTCAACGCTCCCCGCTGTTGTAAAGCGGAGCAATTCCATATCTAAATATCCTTTCGTATTCATTCTATTCTATTTGAATGCTCTAATTTTTTTACTCCCGTTCCTTGTTCAAACCTCTTCAATGAAGAAATCGATGGATTTAGAAATATCCTTGTTTTTTACGGTCCTCCATGGCTGATTCACTTCTTTTGTCATCCGCTCGACCGCCCCTTTCTGTAACACGGGTACTTGCTACTTCTTCAATGATTTTCTCAAGCGTATCGGCATCGGACTCAACCGCACCCGTAATGGTTAAATCACCCATCGTACGGAATCGTACGGTTTTCATCTCCGGAATTTCCGATTCTTTTTTATTCAAGAATTCGCTGTTACTCAAATACTGACCATCGCGGAAAATAACCTCTCGCTCATGGCTGAAGTACAAGTTTGGAATTTCAATTTCCTCTAACATGATGTACTGCCAAACATCCATCTCGGTCCAGTTGCTGATCGGGAACACTCTAAAGTGCTCGCCATAGCTCTTGTTCCCGTTGAACAAATTCCAAAGTTCAGGGCGTTGATTTTTTGGATCCCATTGACCAAATTCATCGCGGTGGCTAAAGAAACGTTCCTTCGCTCTTGCTTTCTCTTCGTCGCGACGGGCTCCACCCATGGCAGCATCGAACTTATTCGCCTCAATCGCTTCTAACAAAGCGGGGATCTGTGCGGTATTACGACTGGCATCCGCGCCTTTTTCTTCAGAAGCCTTTCCTTCGTCAATGGCTTTTTGAACTGAGCCAACAACCAATTGAGCGCCTAATTTCTTTACCAATTCATCGCGAAACTCAATGGTTTCCGGAAAATTATGCCCGGTATCGATATGAACTAAGGGAAAAGGAATTTTGGCTGGCCAAAAAGCCTTCTTCGCCAAATGGGTAAGAATAATACTGTCTTTACCCCCTGAAAAAAGAAGGCAAGGGTTGTTGAATTGAGCGTACACTTCGCGAATCACAAAAATAGATTCTGCTTCGAGTTCGCGTAAATGCTTTAAATAATAACTATGCATCCTTCAATGTAATTTTAGGAAGTAAATAATCCAGCACTTGCTGAACGTTTTGTTCAATAGTATCCCGATCGGTATTCACCATAATTTCGGGGTTTTCCGGGATTTCAAAAGGAGAATCGATTCCCGTAAAATTTTTAATTTCTCCGGCCCGTGCTTTCGCATACAAACCTTTCACATCACGACTTTCGGCTACTTCTAGTGGGCAATCGACATGAACTTCTACCATTTCCCCCTCCGCTAATTTGGCTCTTACTGAGGCCCTATCGGCCCGAAAGGGCGAAATAAACGCTGTTAAAACAATAAGTCCGGCATCCACCATGAGCTTACTCAATTCACCCAAACGGCGAATATTTTCAACACGCCCGATTTCTGAAAAATCCAGATCGCTGTTGAGTCCGCTCCGAACATTATCTCCATCGAGCAAGTAGGTGTGGAATCCGCGAGAAACGAGCTCCTGCTCGACTCTATTCGCCACCGTCGATTTTCCTGAACCCGATAGTCCAGTGAACCAAACCACGCAGGGATTTTGCTTCAAGGAAGCGCTTCTTTCTTGCTTCCCAATTTGATGATTGTGAGGAATTATGTGGAGCTTATCGCTCATATCCAGCCGTATTTAATCCAAACAAAGGTAAGAGAAACAAGCGCATACAAAAGGGTCATTGGAACACCAATTCGAGCAAAATCCTTCATTCGATAACCGCCTGGACCCAAAACCATTAAATTGGTTTGATAGCCCATTGGGGTCAAGAATGCACAGGATGCCGCGAATGCTATCGTTAAATAAAATCCTTCCGCATTCGCTCCCATATCACTCCCCAAGGCAAAGGCCAATGGAAACACAATCGATATCGCAGCTGCATTGGTAATAAAACTCGTTAAAAATAAGGTGAGCGCAAACAGTGCCAACGAAATCGCGATGGGTCCACCACCACTAAAGGCCATATTGATCCCCCCTGCCATCCATTCGGCCGTTCCGCTTTGAATAATGGCCTGACCAATAGCCAGGGCAGAAACCAAAATCAATAAGAGCTTGACATCCATTTCTTTTTTCATGCCGTCGACATTCACAAAACCCAGCACAAGTAAAGCTGCTAACAATATCAAGGAGGCCATAAACAAAGACAAATATCCGGCAAAACCTGCGATCGCTACGGCTAATACAACCCCAAAAAATACCCGCTTGGGCGGCGTCGCTTTGGTGATCGGACTCTTGACCTGATTCACGATGTACAGGTTATTGTAGCGAAACTGATTGCTCGCAAAGCTTTTTCCCGTGCTCAATAGCAGTAAGTCTCCGGCCATAAGTGTGATTTCGCCAATTTTACCACTTACCCGTTCGCCATTTCGATGAATTGCCAAAATTCCGGCTTGGTAGCGTTCTCTAAAATTCACATGCTTTACCGTAAAGCCAATGAGCGAAGAATTAGCAGGCACTACTGCTTCAATAATTTTTCGGCCTTCGGCCGGATCGAACTCGGTGTGCTTCGATAGCTCCAATCCGTTTTGCGCATTCACCAGACTCATAATTGTAGTCGTGTCTCCAACGAATAAAAGTGCATCTCCTTCTTCAATAATCTCCTCTGGAGACACCGGAGTAATCACGCGTTCATCGCGCACCACCTCAATTAAAAAGACGCCCTCCAAATTTCGAAGATTCGCCCCTTGTACCGATTTACCAACCAAAGAAGAGCCCACACTCACGCGCGTTTCAACAACATATTCCCGCGATGGATCCGATAGCTGATCGATCACATCTTGCCGTTCAGGCAATAGTTTTTGGCCGAAAAAATAGAGGAATAGAATACCAAAAACCGTAACGAGTACCCCCGGAACTAGAAAGTCGAAAAAGCCAAATAGGGGCGCTCCATTTTGTTCCAAGAATCCGTTCAACACCAAGTTGGTGGAAGTACCAATAAGTGTAATCATACCGCCTAGAATAGCCGCGTAGCTCAGTGGAATCAGCAGTTTGGAAGGGTTCACGCCATTGCGCTTACTCCAATCCGTTACATACGGAATCATCAGCGCCACTACCGGAGTATTGTTCAACAAACTCGAGAAAAAAGCGACAATGCCGGTCATCCGAAGCAGCATTCCTCGACTCGATTTCGCCGATCGAAAGGGTCGATCGAGCAGCTTTAATAAGTTAAAATGATCGCGCAGGGCGCCCGAAATAAATATGAGCACAAATATGATGGCGATTTGCCGATTGCCGAATCCGCGCAAAAAATCATCTGTAGTAATAACCCCGGAAATCACCAGTACCATTGCCGCAATGAAAAACGACAAGCCCGCTCGGTTGCCTCTTCGAAACAAAGAAACCACTAAGGCCAACAAGGTAATTCCAACAACGATTCTATGGTACTCGGCCGGAATCATACTATTTCCGACGAACGATAAACCAAGGGTTCAATAAGTTTTCTTTGTTATAAG
>CBFHRK010000095.1:0-6131 GCA_965658225.1 Flavobacteriales bacterium
ATTCAAGGCATCCTTCGAGGAAATTCCCAGTACTTTGGTAATCATGGATTTACGACTCACTCCTATAAGCATTGGATATCCCAGGAAATCGAAGTGTTTTAATTCATTGAGCAAGGTGTAGTTGTGCTCCAAGGTTTTGCCAAATCCGAAACCTACATCAAGGAGTATATCGGATACCCCATGTCGCTTTAAGTCAGTTGTTTTTTGAGAAAAGAAATGAGCCACTTCTCGAACAACATCTTCATAAACTGGATTCGCTTGCATGGTTTGAGGTGTTCCCTGCATATGCATTAATATGTAGGGACAATTATGTTTGGCTATTAGTGGAAACATATCGGGATCCGAACCACCACTGATGTCGTTGATTAAGTCAGCACCTTCATTCAGCGCGCGCTCGGCAATTTCAGCTCTAAAGGTGTCAATGCTAATAAAGGCAGACCCAAATTCCGCCCGCAAGGGCGACAGTACTAGGGCTAACCGGCTCCACTCCTCCTCCATTGAAACGTCAGCGGCCCCAGGCCGGGTCGAGTAGGCACCTACATCCAAAAACTCCGCTCCTTCTTTCAACATTTTCTCGGCGCACTTTAATACTTCAGAAACATCCGAATGACGGCTACTTTCAACAAATGAATCGGGAGTAATATTCAAGATGCCCATCACTTTTGGCGATGATAAATGGATCAGTTCACCTCGAATTTTGAGCGATTCTTTGTGAGCAAAAAGTGTACCTTTGGTCGTCGACATGAGCACAAATATGAGTAAAACAGAGGCGCAATACGATACCGTAGTATCGGAATGCCGCGAATTATTTGCAAAGAAACTAAAAGACTACGGATCTGCTTGGCGCATTCTGCGTTTGCCTTCGCTTACCGATCAAATTTACATCAAGGCGCAGCGAATCCGAAGCATTGAAGATAAAGGAACGCAAAAGATCTCGGACGGTATTCGAGGTGAATTCATCGGTATTCTTAATTACAGTGTGATGGCCCTCATTCAAATTGAAAAGGGCGTTGCCGAACAGCCCGATCTTGAAGTCGATGAGGCTGTATCCGCGTTTGATAGTCAAGTGGAAGTTGTCAAGAAATTAATGATGGCGAAAAACCACGACTACGGAGAAGCTTGGCGCGAAATGCGCATCAGCTCGCTCACTGATCTCATTTTGCAAAAACTGTTACGCATTAAACAAATAGAAGACAATGCCGGTTTGACTTTGGTATCCGAGGGTATCGATGCAAACTATCACGACATGATCAACTATTCGGCTTTTGCCTTGATCAAACTAAAAGAGAATTAATATGAATGCCTTAACCCAGCTAGCCCGTTTTTTAGTGGGCGGATTGTTTATTTTTTCTGGTGCAATAAAGTTGAATGACCCACTGGGTTTCTCTTTTAAACTGGAAGAGTATTTCACGGTTTTTGGCACGGAGTTTATGGTGCCATTAGCGCTGTTCTTAGCTGTATTTCTTTGCATATTTGAAATAGTCGTCGGAATAACCTTGATAATAGGTATTTACCGCAAATGGACTCTTTGGGGTTTACTCCTCATGATTATCTTTTTTACCTTCCTTACTTTCTATTCGGCATACTTCAATAAAGTTACGGATTGTGGCTGTTTTGGTGATGCCATACCCCTGACACCCTGGGAGTCCTTTACCAAGGATGTTATTCTTTCAATCCTTATCATATTCTTGTTTATCCGACAAAAGGCCATTGAGCCCATCATTGACTTGAAAAAGGGGCGTGTTTTACTCACTGCCTCGATAGCACTTCAACTATTCGTGGCTTATTGGGTACTCAATCATTTGCCATTGAAAGATTTCCGCGCTTATAAAGTAGGCACCGATATCGTAGCAGATATGAGTCACCCCGAAGGTGCTCCGGTCGATGAGTTCGAAATAACATGGGTGTATAAGGTAAACGGAGCGGATAAAGAGTTTTCAACCGAAGAAGAACCTTGGAACATTGAAGGGGCGGAATATGTGTCGCGCGAGCAAAAACTGATCAAGAAAGGTTACGAAGCCCCGATTCACGACTTCACGATAGAACTCGAAGGCAACGATTTTACGGAATCCTTGATGCAAGAAAGCGAGCTCTTTCTATTAGTGATGTACCGTATTGGCGATACTCCAGTAAATCCGAAGCTGCACAAAAAAATGAACGATTTCGTGAAGTCATGCGATGAAAACGGGGTTATTTTCTTGGGTTTGTCCGCTTCTGGTTACGATCAAATTGAAGAGTATCGTCACGAGGTTCAAGCTCAATATCAAGTGGCGTTTTGCGATGAAACAACGCTGAAAACTATTGTGCGTTCAAATCCAGGTTTGGTCTATATCAAAAACGGAATCATTAAGGCCAAGTGGCATTATAATGATCTACCAAAAGATATTGAAGCTGTACGTAAAGCTGTTCAAAACTAAGTTCCGACCTTATTTCAAAACTCTAGTCGGCCTCTTATCTTAGCCCTATGGGCAAGAAATTGGGTTATAGCTTAGCCGTATTGTGGGGGGTAGCCACAGTTCTCTTTTTTTTATTCGCCGTTTTACCGGGCGATCCAGCACGTATGATGCTTGATCAGCGCGAAGATGCGGAGCAATTGGCTCGTATTCGCGCTAAATACGGCTTCGATCGCTCTTTGCCTGTCCAATACGCATTCTACCTAAACGACCTCTCTCCTATTGGGGTTTTAAACAACCAAGATGAAACTGCCCTTAATTTTATCGGTAAGCCGGGCTACTCCATTGTCTTTTCTATTCCAATTGGAGGCCAGAATATCGCGTTAAAAGCACCGTACTTACGCGAAAGTTTTCAACGAAATGGCACTCCTGTTAGCTCTATCATAGCCAATACGCTACCAAATACCATCGTACTCGCCATTGCGAGTATTACCATCGCTTTCCTTTTGGGTATTCTTTTTGGAATTTTCTCGGCCTTGCGGCCCGATGGTTTTCTCGATCGATTTCTTTCTGTGCTCAGCACTTTTGGAATGGCACTCCCCTCTTTTTTTAGCGCCATTTTGATCGCCTGGCTTTTTGGTTTTGTTTGGTCGTCGTATACGGGACTCAATATGACAGGAAGTTTACACAGCGTCGACGACTTCGGGGATTTCGAATACGTCAATTACAAAAACCTCATTTTACCCGCTCTCACATTGGGTATACGACCTCTGGCGGTTATCACCCAATTAACCCGAAGCTCACTTCTCGATGTTTTAGATCAAGATTATATTCGAACAGCGCGCTCAAAAGGGATTCCACCCGTTAGGGTGATCGCCAAGCACGCTATTAGAAACGCGCTTACCCCAGTCGTAACGGCAACAAGCGGCTGGTTCGCATCCATGCTTGCAGGTGCCGTTTTTGTAGAATATATCTTTGGTTGGAACGGCCTTGGAAAAGAAATTGTAGAATCGCTGAATCAACTCGACCTGCCCGTAGTAATGGGAGCGGTTCTTGTAATTGGCGGAATGTTTGTACTGATTAATTTAATAGTGGATTGGGTATATCAATTACTCGATCCTCGATTGCAAAAAACTAAGTGATATGAGAACAAAAATGGTTGCGGGAAACTGGAAAATGAATCACGATTTCCCCACGGCAATAGATACCGTCTCAGAAATAGTTGATCGCATGGAAGCAATGGACACACCAGAAGTGTCTGTGGTAATTGCTCCACCTTACCTTCATCTTGAGGCGATTCAACAAATGACAGAAGACTTCCCGGCCGTACACACTTCCGCTCAAGACTGCTCAGAACACGAATCAGGTGCCTTTACGGGCGAAGTCTCCGCTAAAATGATCCATAGTGTAGGCTGCGAATACGTAATCCTTGGACATTCCGAGCGCCGCGCATATCACGGAGAAACGAGTGAGCAACTACTAAAAAAGCTGGGGCAGGCGTTTTCGGCCGGACTCCGCCCTATCTATTGCGTAGGAGAACAACTTCAAGATCGATACGATCAAAAACAAGAAGCCATTGTTCGCGAGCAGTTGAACGATGTTCTGGGCGACCTTACCGAGGAGGAAATGAACCGAGTAGTTATTGCCTATGAACCCGTTTGGGCTATTGGTACTGGAGAAACGGCTTCTGCCGAGCAAGCTCAAGAAATGCATGCCTTTATCCGCCAATGGATTTCAGGTAAATTTGGTGATGATTTAGCGGAAACTACTACCCTTTTGTACGGAGGTAGTTGTAAACCATCCAATGCGGCGGAGTTGTTTTCTCAGCCCGATGTAGATGGCGGACTTATTGGTGGCGCTTCCTTAAAAGCGGAAGACTTCATGAAGCTTGTGGAAATTCGCAATGCATTATGAATTATATAGAAGTAGTCTGGAATTTAAAGGAGGAAGATATTCAGAGGGTTTACCTCATTGATATGCTCGATACAGCGGGCGCAGATTCCATTATCGAAGAACCCGAACGACTAATGGCCTATTTCCCCGAAGAAGCGTTCAAAAAAGAGCTGCTTACGGAACACTACGCATTTGGGGAGCTACCCAAGTTTGATCAACGAACGGTGCAACAACAAAACTGGAATGAAACATGGGAAAAGAGTTTTGATCCGATTGAAATTGATAAAAAGCTCTATTTGAGAGCCTCCTTTCATGCGAGTCGCGCCGAGGAGTTCGATCGTGAAATTGTGATTACGCCAAAAATGAGTTTCGGAACCGGACATCACAGCACTACCTATTTAATGCTTTCGTACTTGTTAGAATATCCGGCACTTGGAAAGCGTTTTCTGGACATGGGTGCAGGAACAGGTGTGTTAGCAATCTTGGCGGCGCAGCAGGGTGCTAAGGAGGTCTGGGCAGTTGATATTGATGAATGGGCGTTTGAAAATGCTAAAGAGAATGCCGAAATGAACGGTGTGGCCAATTCGTTGGATTTGCGTATTGGAAGTTCGGAACAAATAAAAGATATCGAGTGCGATATTATTTATGCGAATATAAACCGCAATATTCTACTTGATCAGATTGCAGATTACAGTGCTTGTTTGAAAAATGGCGGGGCTCTTTTTATGAGTGGCTTTTATACGGAAGATTTGCCGCTAATTGCGGAAGAAGCGCGTAAATACGGCTTTGAATTAGAAGATAGTCGAGAACAAAAGAATTGGGTGGCAGCCCGCTGGCAGAAACAGGTATGAAGTATTTTCTTTCCGTAGTGCTCTTAATCACCATGAGCTTAGCCAACCTAGCTCAAGGACAAAGAATTCGCTCTTTTAGTGACGATGGCGGTACCTTTTTGAATGAGTTAGGCACACTCCTACTCGAAGGCCAAAATGGTGAAGCTTCCGTGGAGTCTATGGATATCTTCAGATCTTATTGGAATTCAGGCGTTTATACAGCCGATGAAGAGGTTCAAATCATTGCTATGTCGAACCAGATGCTCAAAAAGAGGGTTCGCCCTTTCCCGGGTTTTATGGATTATGTGGAAGCGCTGATTGCAGTAGCTGATTCCGCAGACGATTTAGTTACGTCGAGTTGGTTTCAAAGTACGGCACAGATCATTGATTCAAGATCGGGCCGAAGCATTGATCAGTACATGCTTCGTTCGAAAGAATTGTTTCGCGATCGAATTCTATTTAAGTCGGCAGCTTTGGAGTGGCGTTGGATTGGCGGGTTAGCGGCCTTCCGGCCGGATGAGGCCGGAATTGTGGATACAGATGAGGGAGCACTCATTTGCTACGCTAAGAAAGACTCGAGCGCGGTATACAACACGCGCATTGCCTTTAATTTGATGGACGACCTACTCACTGGTCAAGGGGGTGAACTCTATTGGACGCGCGCCGGAATCAGTGAAGATTCGCTGCGAGCTGAACTGGGAACCTATACCATAAGAACAGATCGAACCGAATGGGAAGCTGATTCTGTTACGCTTTACAGTAAGTTTTATATCACTGAGCCGATGTTGGGCTCGCTTCAAGAGAATATATTGGCAAGTGCTCAAGAAGGTAATTATCGCTTTCCCGTTTTCACTAGTTACAACAAGGAGTTTCAAATACCAGACATTGTTGAAGGAGTGTACTATGAAGGTGGATTCAGTGCACAAGGCGATCGATTTATTGGCTACGGTACGGAAGAGAGAAAAGCGAAAATGCTCTTTGAATTTGAAAATGAGCCTCGTTTAAAAGCCTTGAG
>CBFHRK010000096.1:0-551 GCA_965658225.1 Flavobacteriales bacterium
TCATCAGTGCGATGAGCGGAGAAATAACCAGCGTTAGGCCGTCTCGAGTAAGTGTGGGTACCTGAAAGCAAAGTGATTTTCCGCCGCCCGTCGGCATGAGCGCCAGCGTGTCCTCGTTATTGAGAACGGCGGAAATAATTTCTTCCTGGGGCGATCTAAATGAGGCGTATCCCCAATGCTCTTGAAGTACTTGTTCTGGTGTTTTTTCAATGCTCGACATCGTCTTGCGAACTTAGTAAATGTCGAGGCCAAATTGCTCTCTTACAAATTGAATTAGCATTCAATTTGTCACAAACTCGTGAATGATTTAATATTTAATCCCCAGTGATTCATAGATAAAACCAATTAACCAGGCAGGGCCAATCATAAGGAACTGGATGTCTTTATAGAATGAAGGCTTTTCTCCTTCTATTTTATGGCCGATGAATTGCCCAATCCATGCAGCGACAAAAACGATAAGCGAAATTTGCCAAACAGGCATAGAAGCATCGCGATCCAAAACTTTAATGATGTACAGGCAAAATGCTGAAAACGCAGCTACTCCCAAAAAC
>CBFHRK010000096.1:561-5966 GCA_965658225.1 Flavobacteriales bacterium
CATGGCGGTTGAAAGGCGAATGTAGAAAAGGAGTCCGACCACTATAAGCACCGTACCCCAATGTACATAGGGTTGAAAATCGGGACCGACTAGTGCTTTTAATCCTGCCGAAGGCAGTCCAGACAAGAGCCCTAAAATACTCCAGAAAATAAGTGGAACGCAAATCCAATGAATTAGCTTGTTCGTTTTGTTTGTGTGGCTTTGCCCGTATTCATCGAGCCATTCGTGGATTGTTCTCATATTAAGAATATTGAGTGTTCGGTTCGTCTGCTTTGCGCGTTATTCTATTCACGGCCAATGCGGTAAAGGTCGCAGTTAAACTCGAAACAAATGCGACCAGCACAAACGGGTGTACGCTTCCTAAACCGAGCACGGAGCCCAGTAGCTCACTCACCTTAGGATCGGGCGCCTGAAACAAAAAGAGTAGAATTAATGCCGCTACGGACGCGCTGAAATAAGACCAAAAAATAATCCTGCGCCGTGGGAAGAGTCCTGCCATAGCCGCAAGGGTGAATAGTAATGATGTGTCTTCCAAGGCAAAGCCAACGGTAAACAATACAAAATGCAGCAACCAGGGTAGTGTGTTGTTTTTCATCTTACTTAAAGGTTATTTCTTGTTGCCACTCTTTTTCTTGCGGAGCCTTAATCGGCTCGATTTTGAAGTATCGGCCATTATACCAATCCATAATTTGATCTGTATAATGTTCGTGTTCTGGTCGGCCCACTTGACCACCGGCAATGACGAAATCCGCTTTCGGGCCATTAGGTGTGAGCTCAATGACTGTGCGCATTGCTGCTCCATGAGTTCCGGGCAACCCGGTCGAAACATTCACGGTTCTCGGACTTCCCTTCGCGGCAAATGGAGGGAATTCAAAGGCCGGAATTCGGGCAATGTGGCGGAAATGAATTTGATGATATTCTCCGTAGCGCCAATCGTTTGGTTCTTTACTCAGGTATTTTTCTTTCATATCGCGCAAAACCTTGGTCCACATTCTAGACGCAATTTCTTGAACGTAAATGGGGCTATTTACACAGGGAAGAGTATCCGACTGGCTAATCATATAAAACAAATCTTCAGGCCGCGGTGGATAGTCGAAATCACCTACCAATAACGAGCTAATAGTATCGTGAAGGGCCCATTTATAGTAATTGTAGATGGTAGCGGCCTGACTCTGTTCGGTGCAGTTTCCGTCCCAATCGCGCAAGACCTTCATCATATCGTACGGGGCGGTTTCGTGAATATGCTCTTTTAAGAGCGGCCATTCTCCGTCGTGAACATCGCTTTGCATCTCTTTCAAATAAGCTCGATCTATTTTTTCTCGTGCCTCCATCATGGCGCCAATTCGACGACCTCGAGCGGTCGGAGCAAAACTGTTGTTTAAATAGGGGGTGCGTGCATTGGCAACCTGAGCTTGATTTGCGCTGTGGTTCCAGCCTTTGTCGGGCTCAAGAACAAATAGTTCACGGCCCATATGCTCGTACACAACTCGATCTTCTTTGGAATTCCCCAAAATGATTCCTCGTGTAGGTGTTTTGTGAATAGCTGCATAGCCAGCCGTAACCATTCCGATATCGCCCTGCGCATCGGCTAAAACGAAGTTTTGAGGAGGGTGACCGAATTGCTGTAACGATTCATATCCTTCTTGAACCGATTTTGCTTTTGTTAATCCGATCAGCGCTTTCATTTCGTTGCTTTGGAACTGACTTGCAACCCAGTTCGTTGCAAGAAACTCGCCATCGATGGTGTCCGTGGGCCCAAAATAGGTGTCGTAATACGTGATCTTCAAGGTTTTCGAACCCTTAACCGGGAGCTCTGCTAATCGCGGTTCCAATGGTATCCATTCACCATCTAGTTTGTAGTTTCCTTTACCGTCCGTTTCTAAAGCGTAAAAATCGGTTAGGTCCCAAGTTGCATTGGTCATTCCCCATGCAAGATCTCTTGTATAGCCCGATACAACCACGGGCGCTCCCGGCACCGTTAATCCGTGTATTACGCGATCATTGATTACTTGATGACATTCGTACCAAGTTCCGGGTAAATCGAGGCCCAGATGGGTGTCGTTACACAGGAATGCGTTACCAGTGGCCGATTTCTCTGCAGAAACTGCCCAGTTATTACTGCCTAAATCTTGAGTGATATCATCTTGAACCAGCGCTTCTGGGAACATCGACTTCGATGTATAAGCGGTGAGGGTACTTATACTCTGTGCTCCATCTTCTGAATCCGAGAGCTCAGGGTAAATCGGGTATTCGTATTCACGCGACCAAGGGTAGTATAATTCGATTAACGAATCGGGTAATAGATTTTTTAAAGCGCTGAACTTGAGATCATCTTCTCGGTAGTCAAGCACTTTGTCCATATAGCGAATAAGCATGATAGGAGTATGCGCTTCCATTTCTTTTGGTCCAAAGCCCAGTAAATGATATTCCAAGGGTTTTTGTGTGGGGTCCAAATCGGCCAAGTACTTGTTAAACCCTTGTGCATACGCTTCGAACCGAAGAACCAATTCGGGGTCTGTTTTTCTCAAAGCTTCGAACTGCTCTTCAGCTTTTGCTTCAAAATTAAATTTAAGCCAGAATCGGTCCGATTTTATCGCCGCAGGTCCAGCCACCTCGGCCAACCTTCCACGCACCGTTCGACGGAGCATTTCAACTTGAAATAGCCGATCTTTTGCATGAGCGTAGCCCATTCCATAAGCAACGGCATATTCGCTATTTCCAAATACGTGCGGAACACCTCGCTCATCGTACCGAAGGTACAGACTCGGATAGGGAGAATCCGAAATTTCAACAGCCTCCGAGCTATGCTCTATTTGAAGCGGAGTAGTGGAGTATAATAGAAATTCTCGAAGGGGAGGCAATCCAGCCCACGGATAGCTGAGTAAACCAATCCAAACTACAAGAACAACAAGCCAAGACCATTTGCGCATGATCAGTTTATTTGTGGCGTTTCAATTAAAGCGCCGGGTGCATACCATTGATTTAAATCGAGTTGCCAGTCGTAAGGAAGGTATTGCCAATCCTCGGCGCGACTTTGCTCGATGCCCCCGAATTTCTGTAAAATTTTTGTGATTCCCTTAGCTCCGCCGAAATCTGCCCGAAACCACAAGAATAATTTCGTGACTCCGATAGGTGAAGATTCCAAATCGATGCTGTTTACAAGGTAATTTCTTGTGGCTATATTGAATTGCTCATTTAATCGGTCGCTCCGATAGAAAGCAATGGGAGGGCACGACTTAGCGCCACAGTTAAGCGCGAAATGGATTCTCCAATCCACACGATCAACGCGCCATTTTTTCGCATGAGCGCTCGAGAAAATGGCCGGAATATAACCCAAGGAGTACTTGCCTTTCGATCGTCGTAAAATTATGTGTTCTAATTCGTCCAAACTGATTTCAAGTCCGGCCACTATCAGGTTTGGGTTTTTGTAGAAAGCATTTCGATCATTGAATTGTGCACTGTCTTTTTGCAACTGTAATTGCACATGCGCGTTGTACAGGTTTGCCCAAAAGGCCATTTTTTTTGCATCACTTGTTAATTGAATCTCGATTTGTGCGGGATCAAGGTTGGCAAGCTCTTCAAGTTGAGCGGTGGCCGATTTCTGCTTATAGGCTTCGATTAATATTTCAGTGGCCAGTATTTCCAGATTACTAGGAGCCTCACGGCTCGATGGGGTCAATTCAGTAGTTTTGTCAGACGCACATTGAACAAAAAAGAAGGCGAATAAAAAAGGAGAAATCTTTTTGAGCATAGGGGCGTTATTAAAAATGAATTGTAAGTTCGAGAGATGGACAAAAACGACTTTTATAAATCTCTTCAAGAGAAATTAAACGAGCAAACCGACTGGCCAACAGTGTACATGTTTAAATTCATTATTCCGGCCGATAACCATAAAATGGCTCAAGTGAATGAGTTGTTCGGTGAAACCGCTCAAATTACAACCCGCGCTTCAAAAAAAGGGAATTACTTATCACTTTCTGCTAAAGAAGTAATGATCGATGCTGAATCTATAATCCAGCGCTATAAAAGAGCGGAAAAAATAGAAGGCATCATTTCCTTATAAACTTCGATTGAAGTCAACAACTGCACTATTCTTAATCAAACATGGTATTTAACATCGTTCTTGTTGAACCGGAAATACCGAATAATACGGGCAATATTGGACGACTCGCACTCGCTTCTGGCTCAAAGCTTCATTTAGTGAAGCCTTTCGGATTCGAATTAAACGATTCGCGCGTTAAGCGAGCTGGCCTCGACTATTGGGCACATTTAGATTTGCATATTTACGAAAGCCTGGATGATTTTTTTACTCAGAATGATAAGGGTGTTTTCGCTTTTTTATCGAGTCATGGAACACGCAGTTACACAGAGATTCCATTTCAGGATAATTTGTTTCTAGTGTTTGGAAAAGAGTCTGTCGGACTCCCAAAGGAATTGCTTGAGAAACACCCAAATCAAGCGTATAAAATTCCGCTTTTCAGTCCACATATTCGGAGCATCAACTTAGCAAACGCAGTTGGAATCGTTGCGTATGAAGGAATCAGGGCGCTCGGATTAAAAGAATAAAAAAAGCCTTCTCGTAAAAGGGAAGGCTTTTTGTTTTCGGGAGGCAGTTCTCGCTTTATAGATTAACTGCTTTCGCAATGTCTTTAGGAACACCGTCCTTGTGAACGACATAGCTAATCGTTTTGAGTCGAACATATTCTTCGCTGAAATAGAGATAGCCATCAAAGCCATACTTCGTTCCCCACGAATTCTTTACGATATAGAATTTATTCCCTTCTTGATCCGTTGCCATTCCGGTGATTTGCATTCCGTGATCATCGGTTGTTTGGTAGTTGTCGTATTCCAACTGACGAATTTCTGGGGTCACTTCTAATTGTGGGTGAGGACCATTAAAGAGGTCTTCTTTTTCTTCGTCGCTTAAATCTTTCCAATCGCGATCAGGAATTACGGCCACACCGTTTTTAATGCTGAATCCTTTTTCTGAAACGTCGGCAGCCCAGCTAATCGTGAAGCCTTCTTCTAAGGCGTGATCAATTGATTGAATCATTTCATCCAACGATAAATTGTAGGCGGGTGCCCAAAGCCAATTGTCAGGTACTTCAATCATCATTTCTTCGTGTAAGGGACGATGCGTAAACGAAGTGAACTGAATATAGTCGTCTGGATTTACACCTACCACTTCATCGGCGAAAGTACGCGGGGTATAGGTTTTCCCTTCCCATTCGAACTCACTAGGGTCAGAACCGAGGTAGGCATCGAGTGTTGCGTTAAACGAAGCTTTCCAGGCTGGACTCAAGCGTCCGTTTTTATTGGCGATCACCGCGTCTACAATCCCATTGAGAACGGCTTCCATTTCGCCGTGTCTATTTACGTCGTATCCGATTTCGAGTCCCTCATAG
>CBFHRK010000097.1:0-5923 GCA_965658225.1 Flavobacteriales bacterium
TTAGGAGATATCACCTTTACGGATGACCAAGGAAATAATATAGGACAATTTAATCCGAATGAGTTTGCCATCGACGCAGCTTATTCTTTAAAGCTTTCAAGAAACCTATCTGCGGGAGTAGCATTGCGCTATATTTACAGCAACCTAACTGGGGGGCAATTTGTACAAGGTTTTCAAAGTAGACCGGGTCAATCTGTTGCTGCCGATATCGGACTTTATTACCGCAGCGAGGAATTCGACGCTGGTGATATGGATGCGCGCTGGACTTGGGGTATTAGTATGACAAACCTGGGTTCGAAAATTTCCTATACAGAGTCGGGTGAAGCAGACTTTATTCCAACCAATTTGGGTGTTGGAACGGGAATGCTTTTTGAAGTAGATCAGTACAACAGCTTTTCAGTTCATTTAGAGTTTAATAAACTGTTGGTACCAACGCCACCGGTATACGCAAAGGACAGTACAGGGCAATTCATTCTTGATCCTGAAGGGAATCCCGTAATTGAAGCTGGAAAAGATCCAGATGTGCCGCCCGTTCAAGGAGTTTTTCAGTCGTTTGGCGATGCTCCGGGAGGATTTCAAGAAGAGTTGAACGAAATTCAGATTTCTTTTGGGGCAGAATATTGGTATAACAAGCAATTTGCCGTTCGTGCTGGGTACTTTTATGAAGCGCAACAAAAAGGTGGACGTCAGTACTTTACTTTAGGAGCGGGAATTAAGTACAATGTATTCGGACTAGATTTTGCTTATCTAATTCCAGCAACGAGCACGGTTCGTAGTCCGCTTGAAAACACTTTGCGCTTCACTCTATTCTTCGACTTGGAGAATTTAATGGGCTTAAGCGAAGGCGAACCAAATTAATGATGACTCCTTTTCGCGTAGGCTTTGGATACGACGTTCATCAATGGGATGAACATCGAGACTTATGGTTAGGCGGCATTCAAATTGATCATTCCCACGGCCTCCTCGGCCATTCCGACGCAGACGTTTTAATTCACGCCATTTGTGACGCACTGCTAGGTGCGGCTGATTTACGTGATATCGGATTTCATTTCCCCGATACGGATCCTCGATTCAAGGGAGCCGATTCAAAATTGTTACTGAGCGAAGTTAGCAAGTTGCTAGCAACCTCCGGTTGGATGGTGGGCAATATTGACGCGACCATGGTAGCAGAACAGCCCAAGCTCAATCCGCATATCCCTCAAATGAAAAAGGTGATGGCCGAAATTCTGAATATTGAAGAGGGTCAGCTAAGTCTGAAAGCAACTACGAGCGAACAACTGGGTTTTGTAGGTAGAGCAGAGGGTATGGCAGTTCATGCCGTGGCTTTAATACACAAAGCGTAATTCGACGACGTAAGAGTTCCAGTTAAGGCCAAAGCTAAAGCTAAAGTTAAAGCTAAAGCTAAAGCTAAAGCTAAAGCAAGCGCCAGAATTCCCTACCTTTTCCTCCCAATAAAACTTCTACCATGAGGCGAATCGAATGGAAGACCACGTATACGGAATATCAATCGATAGAGGAATTACCTGCAGAAATTCAAAATCTGATGCATCGGGCCGAGGAGGTCCGAGAAAAAGCCTATGCCCCATACAGTAAATTCAACGTCGGTGCGGCCGTTTTACTCACAAATGGTGAAGTGATCGATGGCAATAATCAAGAAAACGGCGCTTTCCCTTCTGGGCTGTGTGCCGAGCGTGTTGCTTTATTTGCCGCCGGCGCGAACTATCCTGGGATTGGAGTCAAAGCGCTTTTTATAACAGCGCGTCCAAAATCTTTAGATCTCGAAAAGCCAGTGGCCCCTTGCGGAGGCTGCCGCCAGGTAATGGCTGAAACTGAATTTCGACAGGCATCACCGATGCGCATTTTCTTTCGAGGGAGCACAGGTCCAATCATCGAGGCAGAGGGTACGGAATCACTGTTGCCCTACCTATTTAAATTTGGCGATTGGGAGTGAAAGTTTTGTATTAAATTTGCCACCCTAACAATGGAATTATGGCAAAGATAAAAGCGAGCAAGCGTCTGTATTTAAAGTGGTACGAAGACATGTTGCTGTGGCGAAAGATTGAAGATAAATCGAGCGCTCTTTATATACAACAGAAAATCCGTGGATTCTTACATTTATATAATGGACAAGAAGCCGTTTTGGCAGGTTGCGTTGAGGCCATTGAGTTAGGACGGGATAAAATGATTACGGCGTATCGAAATCACGTGCATCCAATCGCTATGGGTGTAGACCCAAAGTATATAATGGCCGAGATGTTCGGAAAGAAAACGGGGACCTCACAAGGGAATGGTGGTTCCATGCACATGTTCTCGAAAGAGAAAGGCTTTTACGGTGGCCACGGTATCGTTGGTGGTCAGATTCCCTTGGGTGCAGGAATTGCATTCGCTGATAAGTATAATGAAACGGGAGGAGTTACCTTAACTTTCATGGGAGATGGAGCGGTTCGTCAGGGAGCTTTTCACGAGGCCTTGAGTTTGGCGGCTACCTGGAAACTTCCAGTAGTATTCATTATTGAGAATAACGGTTACGCAATGGGGACTTCCGTTGAACGTCAAACGAATGTTACGGACCTTCATAAATTGGGATTGGGATACGATATTCCGAATCGACCCGTTGATGGGATGGATGCCTTAGAGGTAGCCAATGAAGTAAAGATTGCCGTTGATCATGCGCGAGCTGGAAAAGGACCTACACTGCTAGAGATGAAAACGTATCGATATAAAGGACATTCAATGAGTGATGCTCAATTATACCGAACAAAGGATGAGGTTGCAGAATATCAAAAGATAGACCCAATTAACGTGGTTAAAGGGATTATTCTTGAGAAGAAATATGCGAACGAAGAGCAAATCGCAGAAATTGACGAACGAGTTAAACAAGCGGTGAACGACGCGGTTACCTTTGCCGAGGAATCTGAGTTCCCGAAAGTTGAAGACTTGTACAGAAGTGTGTACAGTCAAGAAGATTATCCATTCATTATAGAATAAAGAAACGATGGCCGAAATTGTACGTATGCCGCGATTGAGCGACACCATGGAAGAGGGAGTAGTTGCGAAATGGCATAAGAGTGTTGGAGATTCGGTTAGCGAAGGGGATTTGCTGGCTGAAATTGAAACAGATAAAGCGACGATGGAGTTTGAATCGTTCCAAGAAGGAACCTTACTTCATATCGGTATCGCCGAAGGAGATGGAGCCCCTGTTGATTCTATTTTGGCCATTCTTGGTGAAAAAGGAGAAGATGTCCAAGGCTTAATCGACGGAGATTCCGGGGGAGATGTTCCTGCGGTTGAAGAGTCTCCTAAGAAAGAGGAGTCGCCAGTGGCCGAGGAAAAACCAGCTCCGGTGGAAGCTGCGAAACCGGAATCGACTCCAAGCCCTGCTCCGGCCATCGAAACAACTTCGGATAATGGCCGACTAAAAGCATCGCCATTAGCTCGCAAATTAGCTGAAGAGAAAGGCGTTGATTTAGGTCGCGTTCAAGGTTCGGGGGATGGTGGCAGAATCATTAAGCGCGACGTAGACGGATTTAATCCTGCTTTGGCGCCAGTAGCACAAGGGGCTGTTTCAGCTCCAATAAGCGCTCCGGGAGAAGAGCACTTCACTGAAGAGCGAGTGTCTCAAATGAGAAAGACTATTGCCAAGCGTTTAAGTGAATCAAAATTTACAGCGCCTCATTTTTATCTTACCATTGAACTCGACATGACGAACGCCATGGCGGCTCGTAAACAGATCAATGAATTGCCCGATACGAAGGTTAGTTTTAACGACATGGTGATTAAAGCAGTGGCCGTTGCTTTGAAAAGGCACCCCAAGGTAAACAGCAGCTGGCAGGGGGATACGATTCGTTATAACAGTCATGTTCATGTTGGAGTGGCCGTTGCAGTAGATGAAGGATTGTTGGTTCCTGTGGTTCGATTTGCGGATTCAAAGAGCTTTACTCAGATTGGAGCAGAGGTTCGTGAATTAGCTGGAAAAGCACGGGACAAAAAACTTCAGCCATCGGAATGGGAAGGGAATACGTTTACCATTTCTAATTTGGGGATGTTTGGGATTGAAGAATTCACCGCTATTGTGAATCCGCCCGACAGCTGCATTCTCGCCGTAGGCGGAATAAAAGAAACGCCCGTAGTTAAAAACGGTGCGGTTGTTCCTGGCCATGTAATGAAGGTGACTTTGAGTTGTGATCACCGAGTTGTGGACGGGGCAACAGGAGCACAATTCTTACAAACGTTCAAGCAATTTATGGAACAGCCAGTTGCCATGTTAGCTTAATTAAAGGATACTTAAATTAGAGGGGGCGTTGCCCCCTTTTTTTTGCGCTGTATATATAAGGTATAAAAACACTGTTTAAATGAAGCATTTTATAATAACTGGAGCGAGTCGCGGGGTAGGTAAAGAAGTGGTTCTTTCGCTGGCGAAATCGGTCCCTAATTCGAAGATTATTGCGTTAGCGCGTTCGGGGAATGCTTTAAACGCCCTTCGGGCGGATGTAGAAAACCTGAATAATGGTTCTGAAGTATTCAGTTTGGAGTTCGATCTGTTGGCACCAGATATGGATCCGTTGGAAAAATGTATTTCGGAGTTTTTAAATGGACGGGTTGATGGTCTTTTAAATAATGCGGGCCGACTAATTCATAAACCATTTACAGAGTTAAACGATGCTGATTGGATGGATATATACAAGGTGAATGTATTTGGTGTATCAAAATTAACCCGAATCGTTCTTCCATTTATGCAGGACGGTCATGTTGTTATGGTGAGTAGTATGGGTGGAATTATGGGCTCGGTGAAGTTTGCCGGACTCTCGGCCTACAGTTCAAGTAAGGCTGCCGTGATCGGAATGGTTGAATGTTTGGCGGAAGAATATAAAGAAGGACGGGTACATTTTAATGCTTTAGCCTTTGGTTCTGTGCAAACGGAAATGCTCGAGGAGGCATTTCCGGGATTTAAAGCGGCTGTGTCGGCGGAAGAAATGGGTAGCTATACAGCAGACTTTCTAGTAAATGGCGGGCGCTTCTTCAACGGTAAGACCTTACAGGTGTCGAGCACCACTCCTTAATGTACACTGATTATCAGACGTGTATAAAAAAGTTTGAAAATTTTCTTTCCCTACGCTTGGATGTGTCGAAAAGACGCGTACATTTGCACCCGCTTTGACAAGCAATGTTCTTTGTTGATAACGGGTGTTAATAAAAATACGAGAGACAGTTTGCAGATATGAAATACTGTTGTATTTTTGCCCTCCCATTACTTGTAACGGGAATCGTTCTTAAAAAAGCCCTGAAAAATTATTTGAGAAATTTTTCGCAGATAGTTGTCAGGTTAAAAAAAGGTTTTATCTTTGCCGTCCCATTCGAACATCGGATGGCAATGAAAGCATAAGAGACGACTGGAAACAGTCAACGTTCTTTGAAAATATTGGAAGCATTTATAAGCAAGGAAAGGTAAGGAATTACTAACCTTGTCAATTACCTAGAACCAGGTCAAACATTATTCAAAGTTTTAACAATGGAGAGTTTGATCCTGGCTCAGGATGAACGCTAGCGGCAGGCCTAACACATGCAAGTCGAGGGGTAACAGGAAAAGCTTGCTTTTCGCTGACGACCGGCGCACGGGTGCGTAACGCGTATGCAACCTACCTCTTACAGGGGGATAGCCCGAAGAAATTCGGATTAATACCCCATAGTATTCTTAAATCGCATGGTTTGAGAATTAAAACTCCGGTGGTAAGAGATGGGCATGCGTCCTATTAGCTTGTTGGTGAGGTAACGGCTCACCAAGGCTACGATAGGTAGGGGGCCTGAGAGGGTGACCCCCCACACTGGTACTGAGACACGGACCAGACTCCTACGGGAGGCAGCAGTGAGGAATATTGGTCAATGGACGAAAGTCTGAACCAGCCATGCCGCGTGAAGGATGACG
>CBFHRK010000098.1:0-4594 GCA_965658225.1 Flavobacteriales bacterium
AATGGCCTTCAACCAACGCCGTAAAACATTGAGAAATGCACTGAAAAGTGTTATTTTCGACGACTCTTTAAAGGAACTTGAAATGCTCAGTTTAAGAGCAGAACGCCTATCCGTTGAACAGTTCGTAGAACTAACTCAACTAATTCAAGCACAATCCGGTGGAACTGACTAAAGAATATATCGCTCAACTAGAAGAGCACCTTGCTACCGGTCAACTCGACTCGGTAAAGGAGGATATTGCGACGCTTCACCCGGCCGATGCTGCGGAAATCATTGAAGAGCTCGATGAAGAGGTAGTGGCTGATTTCTTTGCGCTTTTCGACGACGAACGTTCAGCGGACATTCTCATGGAACTCGAAGAGGATACGCGTGAATCCATCGTAAGTCAGCTCACAACACACGAAATAGCCAACGAGATTCTTTACAATCTCGATTCGGATGACGCGGCTGATTTTATCGCTGAGCTCGACGAAGAGACCAAAGACAAGGTCATCGATGAAATCGAAGATATTGAGCATGCCAAAACCATTGTCGACCTGCTCAACTATCCGGAGGACACGGCGGGCGGACTCATGGCCAAGGAGCTTATTCGCGTTAATGAAAACTGGAGCGTACTCACCTGTGTGCGCGAAATGCGTCGCCAGGCCGAAAACATTGAGGAGGTTCACACGGTGTACGTTGTAGACAATGATGAGCGACTCGTTGGTACGCTTTCGCTGAAGAAACTACTTACCAACTCAACCAAAACCAAGGTTAGCCAGATTTTTAATCCGACCGTTATTTCCGTAAAAGCGGCCATGGACGACGAAGAGGTGGCCGTGATTATGCAGAAATACGATTTGGTCGTTTTACCCGTAGTCGACGATTTAGGCCGCCTACTCGGTCGTATTACTGTTGATGACGTGCTCGATGTAATGAAAGAAGAGGCCGAGCGCGATTACCAAATGGCCAGCGGTATTTCCGAGAGCGTTGAATCGAGTGATGATTTACTGCGCCTCACTCGCGCCCGTTTACCCTGGCTATTGGTTGGAATGTTCGGTGGTGTTTTTGCCGCGCAATTGCTCGATCTTTTTAGTCTGGAAGAAAATGGCCGCATGGGACTCTTTATTCCACTCATTGCCGCCATGGGCGGGAATGTAGGCGTTCAATCTGCCGCCATCATTGTACAGTCACTGGCCAATGAGACGCTTAAAAACTCGAGCATAACTACAAAACTGGGGAAAGAATTTGGTGTTGGGCTACTCAATGGGGCCATTATTTCGGTACTTGTTTTCGGACTGAGTCAACTGCTTGGATGGGAAATACTATTGGCGACCACAGTTAGCATTGCCCTTTTTGCCGTGATCATATTCGCGGCTCTTTTCGGAACGTTTGTGCCGCTTGTGCTCGATAAATACGGCATTGACCCGGCCCTTGCCACAGGTCCTTTTATTACCACCACCAACGACGTTATCGGTTTGTGTATTTACTTCGGCATTGGTAAAGTCATACTGGGGTTCTAATGAGGGGCAAAGTACTCCTGATCGATCGCAACCACGACGGCCTAGCGGCCGGACTCACAGCATTGGGTTATGAGTGCATCGAAGGTTACGACTGGAATTATCAAACGACCAAAGAACGACTTCACGATTTCGTTGGACTCGTCATTCGATCGAGATTCAAAATCGATGCTACCCTGATAGATGCGGGGGAACAACTCGAGTGGATCGCCCGTCCCGGTGCAGGATTAGAAAATATTGATGTCCATTTCGCCGAATCAAAAGGAATCGCCTGTTTAAGATCGCCCGAAGGAAACCGAAATGCCGTTTCCGAACACGCCCTCGGCATGCTTCTGGCATTGTTCAACCATCTCTTTCGCGCCGATCAAGAGATGCGGCAAGGCACTTGGATTCGCGAGGGAAATCGCGGATATGAACTCGATGGAAAAACCATTGGAATTATTGGATACGGATATATGGGCGAAGCCTTTGCGAAGAAACTATCCGGATTCGATGTAACTATTTTGGCGCACGATAAATACAAAAAGAACTTCCTTCCTTCAGAAGCCCATTTTCCATCTCAAAACGCGGGATATTCGATTTATGAGTGCACCTTGGAGCGCATTCAGCAAGAAGCGGACGTCATTAGTTTACATCTTCCCGAAACGCCGGAAACCTTCCACTACATCGATGACGCTTTTGTGGATGCTTGCGCAAAGCCCTTCTATTTAATTAATACGGCCCGCGGCAAGAATTTAGATACGGCAGCCTTACTGAAAGCTTTGGACTCGGGTAAAATAATCGGTGCTTGCTTGGATGTTCTAGAACAAGAACAAAGCAGTTTCGAAAACCTCTTCGGCGCTGAAACGCTTCCGAATGAACTGGCGCAATTACTCAAAAACGATCGCGTTATTTTAAGTCCGCATATTGCCGGCTGGACGCACGAAAGCAACAGGAAAATGGCCGAGACCATTGTGGAGAAAGTAAAGGCGCTCAACGACAACCTATAGACTGTAGCTAGAATTTGAGTGAAACAAAAAATCCCGCCTCTCGGCGGGATTTTCAATTTAAAATTATCGCGTAATTACCAGTCGCTTCCTCAGGGTACCCGAAGCATTCTCCAGGGTTATCGTATAGGCACCCGCTGGCCATTGCGACGTATTGATTTTATGCATTGGCGATTCCGTTTTCGGCACTTCGCTTTCGTAAATCATTTGCCCGAGACTATTTATAGCACGAATGGTTATATCTGAAGGCTGCATCACCGTCCATTCTAGGGTTACTTGGTCGCGAGCCGGATTCGGATAAAGAAGGACTTCCTGAACTGCGTGTTCATCAATTCCAATACAGTTGTCAACGGTCACCTGCTGTTGCACGGAGCCCGAACATCCGTTCGTGGCCGTATAGGTATAGAAAACAGTAAATGTTCCGAATCCTGCCGTACCCGGATCAAACACATTTCCTGTCATTCCTGCTCCCGCAAAAGTACCTCCTGCTGGGGAACCAGTCAGTGTAATTGGAGCGGCTGATGAACAGTAGAATGCATTTAGTCCCGAAATGGATACCACTGGATCAGGGAGTACAGTGACATTGATCGTATCTGAAGCATTACAACCTCCGGGATAATTCGCTTCAACCCAGTACGTACCCGATTGATTCACGTTGATGGTTGGGGTTGTTTCTCCAGTATTCCATAAGTACGATCCTCCGGTTGGTGCCACGGGCGCCAAGGTGATTGGTCCACAACCTGCGGTATCAGGGCCTAAACCTAATTGGAAGTTATTGACGACCGTGACGTCAAAACTACAAACACTGACATTTCCAGCGACATCGGTCGCAGTGAAGGTTATTGTTGTGGTTCCCACTGGGTAGTAATTCGTCGGATTTATTCCAGAATAAGTTCCTTGAATTTGCCCAGGGCAATTATCGGTGGCCGTTGGCAGAGTGTAGTTTACAATAGCTCCACAATTCACCGTATCACTTTGTATGGTAATGTCACTTGGACAAGACAAGATAGGTGGTTCGGTATCCTGAACGGTTATCGTCATACTGCAATTGGTTGCGTTCCCTGCGGCATCTGAAATTACCCATGTAACCAAAGACGTTCCCACCGCGACAAACGATCCGGAAGTGGGTCCTCCCGTTTGCGTAACCGTAATTCCTGGGCAATTATCACTGGCAACAGGTGGAGCAAAAGTAAGGGTAGCTCCGCATTGTCCTGGATCGTTGCCGATGGTCATATCGGCCGGACACACTACTGTGGGCAGTTCGGTATCAATCACAACGACGGTCATAGAACAGGAAGTTGCATTCCCTAGAGAATCAGATATGGTCCAACTGATAGTGCTAGCACCAATAGGGAAAAGGTCACCCGAATTCAACCCGGTTAAATCGGTTCTCGTGATTGAAACAGGTCCGCCACCAATATTTGCTATGACCACTGGGTCTGCAAAAGTGACTATGGCTCCACATTGGCCGGCATCGTTAAATAGCGATTGGTTTACCGGGCATTGAACTTGAGGGGCTTCGTTATCGGTCACGGTCACCGTGAATGAGCACGTATCGGTAAGCCCTTGAGCATCACTTGCTACATAGATTACCTCTGTAGTTCCAATGGGGAATACCGAACCGGGTGCAAATCCGCCCGTGAGGGCGACCGTAACATTCGGGCAATTATCCTGTGCCTGCGGCACGATATAGGACACCGCAGCTCCTGAAACGCCCGGATCGTTGTTCAAAACAAGATCGCTCGGACAACTTACAAATACAGGAGACTCATTATCTACTACAGTAATTGTGCGCGAGCAAGTTGTGGCATTACCTGAAGAATCCACCGCTTCATAGCTAATCGTGGTAGATCCAATCGGGAATACATCGCCCGACATTAAACCTGTATTATCAATCCGCTGAACCATAACTCCACCACAACCGTCGGATGCAATGGGGTCACTAAAAGTAAACACGGCTCCGCACATTCCCGGATCGGTATTGATTGTAGAGTCGCCATCACACGCGATATTAGGTGCAGTAAAGTCATCTATTGTAACCAAGGATTGGCATGTTGCGGTATTTCCGCTAAGATCCGTTGCTGTAATTGTTACAATATGCGTTCCTAC
>CBFHRK010000098.1:4604-5892 GCA_965658225.1 Flavobacteriales bacterium
CTCATAATAAAGGTCAATGAGCCGCAATTGTCGTAGGCTTGATCAATTAAGTCGCTCGGTTGAAGAACCACAGATCCGGCCGACGCTATTGAAATGGTCGTATCGGAACACGAAATCACAGGCGCCGTATTATCCACGACGGTAATGGTTGCGGTACACGTTGAACTGTTGCCACTAGCATCAGTTGCCGTAAGCTGAACTGTTTGCAATCCCACATCCGAGCAATCAAACGAGAAGGAACTCGGTGATACAACTACGGTACCACAATTATCCATTGCCGAGCCCAGTATTTGACTTTGAGCAATGGTTATTTGACCACTGGCATCCAAAGTTACCGTTTGATCCAAACACGATATACTCGGAGCAAGCGTATCCAATACGGTGACAACAGAAGTGCACGTAGTTGTGTTTCCATTTACATCGGATACCACAACTGATACTGCTTGAGGCCCATTGGTGGTGCAATCAAGCTGATTCAAATCGTAATTCACCGAAAGAATGCCACAATTATCATTGGCCACCACATTTATTCCACTCGAAATTTGAGGCAACCCGTTTGCATCTAAATAAGCCGTCGCAGAATCGCAAGTTACAGTTGGCGGTAAATTGTCGGTAACGGTAACCTGCGCAGAACAAGAATCGGCAATACCATTTACTCCAACCACTGTGACCAAAACTTGCTCAATTCCAATGTTACTACAATCGAATACGGATGGAGTCACCCACATGGTATCAATACCGCAAGTTACTGATACTTGGTTAAGCACATCCATCGGGGTTAGGGTTCCGTTTCCATTTGCATCGAGATTTACAATAGCTGGCTGACAAATAATTTCCGGGGCATTGAAATCTAGAACAGTCACATTTGAAATACACGAAGAAGTGTTTCCGGAAGCATCTGTTGCAGTTACTACAATTTGAACAACTCCAACATCACTGCACGTGAGCATATTCGTACTCGATGTCAAAGTTACAGAACCGCAATTATCGGATCCCGAAGCCAGTTGATCGGCAGTGAATGTAAAGGTTCCTTTAGGGCCAATATTCACAGTTGGGTCGATACAGGAAAGTACAGGTGAGATGGTATCTTTAACCGTTACAGATGCTAAACAAGTGGACACATTTCCGCTTCCATCTACTACTGTCAACAAAACATCGTTTTTGCCAAGATTTTGACAATCGAAAGAATTAATAGAGGCGGTAAGACTCACTGATCCGCATTCATCAAAACTACCACCGTCGATGTCGGAGTCGGTTATGCTTGCCATTCCATTTACATCTAAATAAA
>CBFHRK010000099.1:0-3890 GCA_965658225.1 Flavobacteriales bacterium
ATTTCGGAGGGCATTTTTATAGGCCTCCACGGCCTGATCCCACTGTTGCGCAGCACCGTGAATATTGCCCATGTTGTGATAGCTCTTTGCTTTTAATTCGGGATCATTACTGAGCTCGGCTGCGGCGTTGAATTCGGCTAAAGCATCTTCCAGTCTTTCTTGACGGTACAGTGCATCGCCCAAGTTGAAGTGGGCCTTATCGAGGGTCCCATCGGCCCGAAGGGCATTCGTATAGGCAACTTCGGCATCGTCAAAAGCGCCTTGTTCATAGGCTGAATTACCAGAGCGAATAAGGGCATTGGGCTTTTGGGCCATCACCGCAATCGATCCGAAAAGAGCAAGTAAGAATGCGAACTTTTTCATGAGTTGAACAATTTAAGACGATTCCACCAACTTTTACGTTCCGTAAGGAGGGCATCTATCAGGAAGGAAAGCAAGGCCAATACCAAGAAAACGGGAAACTGGTCTTTATATTCGCTGAAAACCTTCGATTCAATTTCTTCCCGTTGCATACTATTGAGGGTTTCCTCCACGTATTCGACTACCTCTTCGGTTCGATCGCCATAAATGTAGGACCCTCCTCCGTTTTTGGCAATTTCGATGAGCTTTTCTCGATCTAATTTGGTGACGACCACGCGACCCGATTCGTCCTTTTTAAAATCGACAGTACGTCCATTTTTTTTCTCGGGTATAGGTCCGCCAGAGGGCGTTCCAATTCCGATGGTATAAATGAAAATTCCTTTATTTACGGCGGCTTTCGCGGCTTCAATAGCGCCTTCTTCGTGATCTTCGCCATCGCTTAAAATGAAAAGCACTTTATTCTTTGTGGTTTCCCCAGAACTGAAGTATTGATCGGCTAATCCAATGGCCTCCGAAATGGCGGTTCCTTGTGAAGGTACGATGTCGGTATTCACCGTTCGCAGCAGCATTCTAGCCGCTGAATAGTCCGTTGTAATGGGTAGCTGAGGATACGCTTGGCCGGCATACACAACTAATCCAATACGATCGCTTCCGAGGGCATCGAGTGTTTTGCCAATGATTTGCTTGCTCTTTTCAATTCGGTTGGGGGCTACGTCCTCCGCGAGCATGCTTTTGGAAACATCCAAAGCAAATACTACATCAACTCCTTTTCGCTTCACAGTTTCTAACTTGGACCCAACTTGTGGATTCGCCAAGGCTACAACCAAAAAGAAAATACCGAGCGTGAACCAAAGTGTTTTGTACAAGTGTCGCGAACGCGTTGTCGTGCTGCTCAATTGATCGGCTGCTTTTCCAGAGCCAAATTGTTTCCGCGCCCGCTTTCTCCATTGGGCCCAAAGTATATGAACAAGCCAAAGCACCGGCACAATGGCCAGTCCGTATAAAGCTTCCGGATGTTCCCAACGATAAAGTTCCATTAGAAGGCGCTTTTAAACATGGTTTTTCGAAGGAGGAAATCGATGTTGAGCAAAGCGAGTGCGAGCAGTGCAAGCGAGTAAAATTTTTCTTCGTATTCGTAATAGGTGAGTTCTTCGAGTTGTGTTTTTTCGAGCAAGTCAATTTCTTCGTAAATAGATTGGAGCTTTTGGTTGTCGGTAGCACGGAAGTACTTTCCGCCCGTGAGGGCGGCAATTTCTTGCATGCGCTCTTCATCGATTTCAACTTCTACTTGCACAACGCGTCGGCGACCGAACATATCGGTTGTGGGTTTAGGTGCCATTCCGATGGTTCCAACACCAATGGTATACACACGGATATCGTATTCTTGGGCGATTTCGGCAGCAGTAACCGGGTCAATGAATCCTGAGTTATTGACCCCGTCCGACATTAGAATAATTACTTTGCCTTCTGCTTCACTTTCTTTCAATCGATTAACGGCGGTGGCCAATCCCATTCCGATGGCTGTTCCGTCATCGATACGACCGAACTGCACGTCGTTAAGTGAATTCTGAACGATGCGGTGATCCGTGGTTAAAGGCGATTGCGTGAAACTTTCACCTGCATATACCACAACGCCAAAGCGGTCACTGGGTCGGTCTTGCACGAATTGAGCGGCAACGCGCTTGGAGGCTTCGAGCCGATTAGGCTCAAAATCCATTGCGTCCATGGAACTAGAAACATCGAGCGCCAGTACAATATCGATACCCTCGCTTGAGCTTGTTTTTTGCCCCATTTCCGAGGTTCTCGGACGGGCTAACGCAGTTATTATGAGTGCAAAAGCGACTAATTTGAGGATGGGTAAAACGTAGCGTAATACAACTATTGGATTTGTTCCAGTATGGGCTACCGCCCCCGAATGCTTTATGGAGGCGACGCCTTTGGTTCGATTACGCCATTCCCAAAATACAAGGAGAGGAAGCAATAGAAGCGCCCAAAACCAATCGGGATGTAGGTATTCCCAGTGCATCATGATTCTGAAGGTTTAGTTGGGTTAACCAAACTGGCTTGAACCGAATCGATAAAACTTTTGGCTCTTCGATACGCGCGTTCACAGTCTTCATCGCGGTACTTTTGCTTAGCGAACTTTACTTGGTCGGCTTCGCGCATTAGAGCGATGAAATCGGCTTGCACTTTTGAATTAATTTTTGTGGCTTTCAGCAAAGTTGCCGTTTCATCCGTGGTGCGCTCGAGGGCTGGAATCTGATGGCCTAATTCGAGATAACGGCGACCAATATCAGTGAGCTGATCAAAGTACTCTTTTACTTCACCTCGCTGCCACAGCTTGTTTTCGAGTAATTGACCGAGTTCATTTAAAGCTTGTTCATACGGGTCAATTTGAGGCGCTTTTTCTACTTGTTCAGTGTTCTTTTTTGGTCGGTTTCGCCACCATCGAACGGCGAAAAGGAGCGCGATAAAAGCGAGCACCCAGGGCCATAATTCTTGTATCCACTCGCCTAATGTTTTAGGCGCATCAATAGGCTCTTTAATGTCGAATGGATTTTCCTGAAGATCAGCGACACTGTTAACGCTCAAAAATACGGGGTCGCTAAACGTTGTGTCACCGTCAATAATTAATGGAAGGGGTTCAAGAACGTAGTATCCCGAATCCCAGAGCGTAACAGTTATTCGCTCTTCGAGCAGGATTTCGCTATCTAAAAATGTTGTATCGACCCCGCTACGCTTCACAATTTCCGCTGCACTCAGGGTGTCTAATAAATCGGGCCAAAGAATTTTACTGTTCGAAGGGGCCGATGCGCGAAGAAGAACGGATATCTGCTCTCCAATAAGGATAGAGCTTGTATCGGCGCTCATATTCCAGGTGGAAGATTGTGCCTTAACAAAATAGGGTGAAAGGAGCAACGACGCCCAAATTGCGACGCAGAGTATTTTGTACGAGAGAGTATGTTGTGTTTGAACGAACATCACGCCGATCGTCTTTTGAAATAGCCCAACATTTTTTTCACATAGCTTTCGTCAACGCTACAGCTCATGGCACCCGCTCCCGCTCGCGGAAATTGCTTTTCGAAATTAGCTTCTCGTTCAAGAAACCATGCTTTTTGTCTTTTTCGCACCGCTTTGCTCGAAGTATTCACCCATTGTTCTTTTCCGGTTTCCGGATCTAAGAAAGGAAGCAATCCAATGTTAGGGAGTTCTTTTTCGCGCTGATCATAAACACGAATTCCAGTGAGATCGTGTCGCTTCGAGGCAATCTTCAAGGCATCGTTATATCGATCGTCGAGAAAATCACTTAACACAAATACGATGGCCTTTCGTTTCATCATATTAGTGAGGTAGCCTAGGGCTAAGCCGATGTCGGTACCTTTTCCTTGCGGTTCAAATTCAATGAGCTCGCGTATAATTCGCAAAACGTGTTTTCGCCCTTTAGCGGGCGGAATAAACAACTCGATTTGATCACTAAATAGAAGTAGTCCAATTTTGTCGTTATTGCCCATCGCGCTGAAAGCGAGAAC
>CBFHRK010000099.1:3990-5838 GCA_965658225.1 Flavobacteriales bacterium
ATAAACAACTCGATTTGATCACTAAATAGAAGTAGTCCAATTTTGTCGTTATTGCCCATCGCGCTGAAAGCGAGAACAGCAGAAATTTCTGTAAGTATTTGTCTTTTAGTAGCCTCTCCGGAGCCAAAAGTTTCCGAGGCGCTAATATCGACGACAAGCATCAAAGTCAGTTCCCGTTCTTCTTCAAATACCTTGATAAAAGGTTCTTTGAATCGCGCTGTAACGTTCCAGTCAATCGCGCGAACATCATCACCGAATTGATATGGGCGCACTTCGCTGAAGGCCATTCCCCTTCCTTTGAACGAACTGTGGTATTCGCCAGAAAACAAATGGTCACTCAAGCGCTTCGTTTTTATTTCAATGCGCCGAACTTTTTTTAATACTTCTGAGGTATCCATTTTTTAAGGGACTTCAACAGAGTTTAAAATTTCACGAACGATGTCTTCGGAAGTCACATTTTCAGCTTCTGCCTCGTAGGTAATTCCGATTCTGTGGCGCAATACGTCCATGCAAACGGCGCGAACATCTTCGGGAATCACATAGCCTCTTCGTTTGATGAATGCGTGAACTTTGGCCGCACGTGCCAAATTAATCGATCCACGCGGAGATGCACCGTAATTGATCAGCGGCTTCAATGATGAAAGCTTGAAAACTTCTGGATTTCTGGAGGCAAATACGATATCGAGGATGTACTGCTCAATTTTTTCATCCATATACACTTTGTGCACCATAGTGCGCCCACGAAGAATGTCCTTTGTGTGCACCACGGGTTTTATGACGGCCTTTTCGGCCGCCAGGTTTTGGCGCATAATCAAGCGCTCTTCTTCTTGTTTTGGATAATCGATCACCGTTTTTAGCATGAACCGGTCCATTTGTGCTTCGGGAAGCGGATAGGTACCTTCTTGTTCTACCGGGTTTTGAGTTGCCAGCACAAGGAAGGGTTCTTCTAGTGGAAAAGTTTCTTCGCCAATTGTTACTTGACGTTCTTGCATCGCCTCGAGCAATGCGCTTTGAACTTTAGCAGGCGCTCTATTTATCTCATCCGCGAGAACGAAATTGGCGAAAACAGGACCTTTTTTAATGTTAAACTCATTGGCACTCATGTTGTATATCATGGTTCCAATGACATCGGCTGGCAACAAGTCGGGAGTAAACTGGATTCGGCTAAATTTACCGTCTACTGCATTGGCTAACGAGTTAATAGCTAGTGTTTTAGCGAGGCCTGGAACCCCTTCCAAAAGTATGTGACCACTTCCGAGCAATCCAATCATGAGTCGCTCAATCATATACTTTTGGCCCACAATGACCTTATTGACTTCTTGATTGATTAGATCGACAAAGGCGCTTTCGCGCTCAATTTCTTCATTGAGTGCTCTAATATCGAATTCCGTTGATTGTACTTCCATGCTTTAGCTTTTTTCGGCTCCCAAGGTAAGGAAGCCATTTCGGTTTCGCGCCCAAAATTCTGAAATGCAAACGCAAAAAGTCAAGCTTTAACGGGGTAATGAGCGTTAAAGTTTTCTTAATTCTTACCTTTAAACTTCCAATGAAAAAGCTTTGTACCCTTCTAATCATTTGTGTCAGTTTGTTCGCTTCCGGACAAGAGAAAGCGAAGCTGGGACTTGTGCTCTCGGGCGGTGGAGCAAAAGGGGCTGCACATATCGGGGTGTTAAAGGCCATGGAAAAGGCAGGCCTGCGGCCCGATTATATTACGGGGACATCCATGGGATCTGTTGTGGGTGGACTCTACGCCATCGGTTATTCGGCCGATGAAATAGAACAAATGATGCTCGATGTAGACTGGAATTTGGTGCTTTCGAATCAGGTTCCTTTAAATTATATCTCCTT
>CBFHRK010000100.1:0-5758 GCA_965658225.1 Flavobacteriales bacterium
AAATTACTACGGCAACTTTGGTTGACAAAGGGAGGTCACTTTAGAAGTGCACAAAGGTACGTTTTATAGACCCTAAATTATCTATTTGGAATAATGATGTTGTTTTGGATGGAGCTACCCCAGCGATCAGGTGCATCTGTAATGTCCATGTTTCGGGTGGCAACATCGCGCTGTACAATTTGCATTTGCCAGTTTGGGTCATTGATTTCACCCAGTGCATCGGAATGTATGAGTTCGAAATCGTTTGTTGATAGATCGCGATTCATGAATACGAAAATGATATTTCGCTGATTGTTTTGTTCTAATGTATAATACATCCAGATTTCATACGGGTAGGCTCCCGGTTCGAAAGGACGCCCATCGCGATCATCTGGAATGCCATACTGGAGGTGCACGCGTCCTCGATCCGTGTTGTATCCTTTTCGAATGCGCGTTGAATACAGTTTGTTAACCAGTTTAACCTGATCGTGGTAGATATCCCAAACAGCTTCCGGGTTGTACTTTTCGCGATTGCTCCAAAAGCTGTAGAAGAATCGCTGCATCTCGGCTACATCGCCTCTTTTGATCGTTTCTTCGGCAACTCTACGTTCTAATCGGTCCGAAATAGGGTAGAGGTAATCAATGTACTCCTTGAGTGTATCTGCATTGGTGATTTGATTAACAAAAGTGTTTTCTATGACGACCATTTGGTTGTCTTCGATATTGATTTCCAAGTCTGGATTTTCCCGAACGAAGGCGATGGAGTTTCTGGCGATTATTTGGTTTTCTTTATCGCGCGCCTCTAAAACAAGGCGATAGCGTCCGTTGGCTAGGTTCGTTAGATTGAAACTGCGCAATACAGGTTCGGCCTGAGAGGCAGACTTTCGATCGTAGCCCGCGAATTTGGGAACGAGTTCTTTGGTCGACTCTGTTTCTATGTAGTACTGAATTAAATAAGGCTCGTTTTCACCGATTTTTTGATCCATGTTATACAGTTCGGCGTAGAAATTCATTTGATCTACGGAGCCGGGGTAGTAATAAGAATAAAAGGGTAGAAGGGGTATCAAGTCGAATCCACTCTTCGTTAACACCGAAGGTTGCACTGCTTTGGAGTAGCGCTCCACTAATTGGATGTCGCTAAATTTGGCTTGGTTGTTTTGATAGTCAATGACAACGGGAATGCTGGAACTTAAATTCGATAAGGGATTTGCTGCATCTGAGACTTCAATGTAAACACTGTAAGCGCCGTTTTTTAGCGGAATTCGTTGAATATCAATAAAGTTGTTTATTTCTCCGGTGGTGTCGAGAATACTCGGACCGCTTAATTTGTATCGATCCATGTAAACTACGGAGTCTTCTTTCGATATGGAAATTAGTACTTCTACGGCGGCATTAAACTCGTCTCCCTCATCAGATTTTTCCCAAACGAGTGAAGATCCTACAACAGAGAAGTAGGTTTCAAGATACGGCGTTTGTCCGGCCGCATTGAATGTGGCATAATCCATGAACACGGACAAGTTTTTTGATTGTACGATAAAGCCGAACACAACTATGTTCAGAAGGAGGAGCGCAATTTTTTTCATAATAAAGACAAAATAGAGATAACCCAGAACAAACCAAGTTACGAAAAAAATACACAGTTTATTCCCTTAAGGCTTGTTCTAATTCAAACATATTAGTTAATTTTGCCCCTCGCAAAGGAGAGGTGGCAGAGCGGTTGAATGCACCGGTCTTGAAAACCGACGTACCGAGAGGTACCGGGGGTTCGAATCCCTCCCTCTCCGCAAGCCAGAAAAGCCTTCCCGAAGAAACGGGAAGGCTTTTTTTGTTCCGGGGCGACTCGAAACCGCAGGTTTCAGTGAGCCACGAAACAAAAAAAGGCATCGACCCGCTAGGGTCGAGGAGGCTTTTCTGGATTAAGCCACCCCATTTAAGGGATCTGCGCAGCAAATCCCGACCGATTTCTTTCACGTTTTTACTAATGACCGCAGGTTTCAGTGAGCCACGGAACAAAAAAAAGGCGTCGGCCCGCGAGGGCCGAGTAGGCTTTTCGGGATTAAGCCACCCCATTTAAGGGATCTGCGCAGCAAATCCCGACCGATTTCCTTCACGTTTTTAATTAGGACCGCAGGTTTCAGTGAGCAACGGAACAAAAAAAGGCGTCGGCCCGCGAGGGCCGAGGAGGCTTTTCTGGATTAACCTCTTTTCAAGAAGATAATTCGGCTGGGGTATAATCGATTAGGTCCTATAAGCCCTTACTTTACTCGGGATATCGCTTCGCCATATATTCAAGGGAGGCAATCATTAGTTCGTCAAGAACTTCCTCGTTGATATCGGATAGACGTTTGATATACAAACAGCTCTTGCCTGTTTTGTGATTCCCAAGTTTTTCGAGAAGTTCATCGAATCGAGAAAATCCTGCCATGATGTATAGTGAAAAACTCGTCTTTCGCGGTGAAAACCCAATTCTGAAGAAATCGCCTTCCCGACCCGAATCGTATTTGTAATGATAGGTTCCAAAACCGATTAAACTCGGACCCCAAAGAACGGGCTCGCATCCCGAAAGAGTTTTCATGTGTTGTAAAAGCTGAAGGGCATCTGTACGCTTTTGTTCGTTCTCAATGGCCTCTAGGAAATCATGAACGGACGAATCCGTTGGCTTTGTTTTGTTTTCCGACATGCTTATCCTTCGAAGTTCATTTTTTTGTGAGAACCATCGCAGTAGGGCTTATTGCTCGAATCTCCGCAACGACACAGGGCAATTGGACGCTCTTCTACACGTTCGGATCCATCGGGAAAAGTTAATTGCACTGGTGGGGAAATTAACAAAGGGCCGTTGGCGACCATGTTGATTGATGTTGCCATTTGGTTGCTTTCTTTATTTGTATTCCTTCGAATACTTAATGCTCCGCTCGGACATTGACTTACTTGATCGACAATTCGATCTTCTGAAGCTCCATCGATATTAATCCATGGTTTTTTCTTCGGATTAAAAACTTCGATGAGTCCGCGCCAGCATTTTTCGGAGTGGATGCATTTCCCGGGCTCCCAAACAACCGTGGTCCCGCCTTTTTGATATTCTTTCTTTAATGTATTCATGAGGGTTAATTTCTCATCCTAATTTAGGAAATGCGATTTTAGTACAGTTTTACAAAACTATTTAAATGGATACTTGATAATCAGTACATAAAGGTTTAATTAAAAATATTTATACTTAAACTTTTCGTAGTTTTGAAATGCGCAACGTCAAATTAGGAAAAATGAAAACGAGAGCAAGAATTCTCCAAAAAACTTTGGAGCTGATCAACTCCAACGGTCCAACAGCACTCAGAATTGAAGATCTTTCAATTAGCTTAAAACTGAGTCCTGGAAATATAACGTACTACTTCCCTAAAAAAGGGGATATACTCGAAGGCGTGGCCGATCTCTGCAGAAAAGAGATACTAGCCATTACGGAGGGGGTCGACTGGACCAACATGACCATGGATAGTTATTTCAAGTACTATCAGAAAATAACCAAAACTCAATGGGCCTATCGGGGATCGCTGCTCTATTCAATGGCTCAGATAAACCCTACGAAACGAGGGCGCAAGGCCGATCAACAGGGCTTAGAGTATTATTATTCTAAGTTCAATGAGGTTTATGCCGAAATGAGAAAATCGGGTCTCATTAATGAAGTGAGCTCTGATGAGTTGCTTCGATTAAGAGATCAGAATTTCTTGGTAATGACCACGTGGATGATACAATACATCCCGTACGAAGCGAAATCAAAAGATCGCGCTACATTTAATTATTACTCGTATATCGGTGTTAAATGTTATGAGCCTTATTTGACAGAAGAAGGCACTCGCCAACTTAAGTCCATTGCTGAAAAATACGGACACAGACCTTTTTAACATCTATCGAATTAATTGAATGAAGCCACGCACGTCTGGCTTATTCTCCATTCTAAAGATAAATGGGTAGGACCCGCTGGGAATTAGTTCGTTTTTATACGTTCCATTCCAACGGTTCAATACGGCGTTATCCGTTTCAAAAATGGTTTCTCCCCATCTATTGAAAATGGCGAAATAATGCGCTGTATCCTCAGGTATTCCGGTAATGATGAATTCGTCGTTTAACAAATCCCCGTTGGGCGTAAAGGCATTTGGTATATACACCTCGGGAAGGAGGGTGATCACGAATTCAAGGCAAACGGAATCCCAATCGCACCCGTCGAACCCATAGCCGCAGGCTGTATATGTATTGGGCTCGAAATAGGTAAACGTGAAGGCCGAATCGAACCGCAAGGTTCCGTTCCCTAAATCCCAGTAGAGTGAATCAAGTGATTGCGTTGTGTAAAAGGTATATTCATTTGTTTCGCCTGTCGGCGCGATGATTAATTCGTACTGAGAACCCATTCCGCCGCAGACTTCTACAACGCCGCACAGGGTGTCCCATGAGCATCCGTTGAACCCGTATCCGCAAATATTATAGGATCCGTTAAGTGTATAAGTATGAAAGGTATCCGCAGCAAAGAGAAGCGTTCCGTCTCCTAAGTCCCAATACATGCTATCGAGATGATTGGGTGCATTTAAAGTAACGTGGTTACTATCAGCGGTAAAGTTGGCATTCAAGTTCCAGAGGTAATAAGGCGCGCATAAATCAATAGTATCACAAATAGTGTCCCGGGCACAAAAATCACCGTAGTTAACACAAACTGTATAAGTGCCAAGAGAGGGGAAGGTATATGAGGCAGTGTCTGTAGTATCTGTTTGGAATTGATCGAACACCCATTCGTAATCGTAATCTGAAACGGTTCCAATGCCGGTAACAGTTAGACTATCCGATTGAAAATCATAATCAGAGGGTAGAAGGGCCATTGGGCAACAATCTTCAAAAAAATAGTAGTTCTGGTTTCCGGGCAAATTATGATAGCGACAAACAAGACCGGAAGGCCATTCAATAATGAGTGAGTCTACTAGCTGATTAACACCCATTCCTATATGCTGAATCAAAGTGCTTTGTCCGTGCGATTGGCTTAATGCCTGCACTTCGCGCATTTGCCAAAGAGGCGTGGTTCCATTGTATGTAAGTGTTTTTATGGTAACTCCAATACCCGATTTATTGCTGACAATGCCTTGTACTTCAATGTTAATGGCAAAATTATTATTGTTGCTTTGATTGATGAAATACTTGTTCGCACCGGCTAAAGGGGCGTACAGGTCGAGGTAATCGTCCCCGTTTAAATCGCACCACACCGGACCATTGGGTTGATCAGGAGAATTGAGCGTGCTACTTACAGTTGAGAATACCCCAAGGCCATTGTTCGACCATAGTTGACTTCCGCCCGTTAGGGCGGCCGCATAAATATCAATATCGCCATCATTTTCAACATCGGCACAAGCGCTGCCTCTGGCAGTAATGGTGTGTGGGGGCAAATTGGAATTGGTTACGTCCACAAAAGTGAAACCCGCCGAGTTCAAGAATAAGTGAAACCCCGAAGTGCCGCTTCCAAAGAGTAAATCGGGAAGAAGGTCGTTGTTGAAATCTTTAATATCACAGCTTCGAACATCTCCAATACCCGCTAATATATTACCGGGTGTTACGTCCGTAAATACACCTCCACCATCATTTCGGTAAATCAAGGTTGGAAAATTCTGATGGGTTTGAACCACGTCCATATCACCATCCGTATCGAGGTCAGACCAGTATACACCTGTTGTAATCGAGGATGCATTGCTAATATTGGTCGCAATCGGAGTAAAAGTAAAATTACCGTCGTTCCGATATAATTGAT
>CBFHRK010000101.1:0-5687 GCA_965658225.1 Flavobacteriales bacterium
TCCGATTTGGGCTCGTAAGCAATGCTTTCAATGAGCTCGTTTTCGAGATTTAGGGCAAAGGCTTTTTTAGATGTTTGGATGCGGGCGGTCACATCGCGCCGTGAGGCGCTTAATGTATCCCGATCGGCAGGCGTCAATAGCGCTTTCCACAGAGAATCGTTCTGCCACAGGGAATCGCTTTGATAACCCGTATATTGAACGAGTATGTTTAGGCCCTCCTCGGGCCGATCGTTATTGTAATATCCTTCGGCGAGCAATAAGGCAATTTGTGGAGATAAAGGCCGCTTCCGATTTAGCTGCTCCATGGAAAAAAGGAAAAGCGAATCGTTTCCGGCAGTGCGGGCTTCCAAGGCCTGAGCGTAAAGTTCTGCCGTATATTGAGCCGGAGCCGACAAAGCGGTCAGAACGAACAAAAATGCAATAACTTGCTTTTTGATTAGGACCTTAAATAAAGTACGATGACACATTTCGACTCTGATTTTCTTCAATTCTTCCGAGAATTAGCGGCAAATAATAATAAAGATTGGTTTGATATAAACCGCAAACGGTACGAAAATAACGTAAAGAAATCGTTTGAAGATTTCATTGGGTCGGTGATTGAACGGCTAAAGGTTTACGACGACACTTTACAGCTCAATCCGAAAGACGCTATTTTCCGAATCAATAGAGACATCCGTTTCAGCAAGGATAAAACGCCTTATAAACTAAACAGAACCGCTATTATATCGCCCTACGGCCGGAAGGATAAATCGACCCCGGGCTTTTATATATATGTTGGGCCCGATAAAGTTATGCTTGGAGGCGGCGCTTATGAAATCTCAGGCCCCGAACTGCAAAACTTGCGAACCACATTAACGCAACATTATGACACCTTCAATCGCATGATCACGGATCCGGAGTTCAAGAAACGTTTTGGTGACATTCAAGGTCAGGAGAACAAGCGACTCCCGAAAGAGCTCGGTATAGAGGCCGATAATGGCAAGCCCCTGCTGTATAAGAAGCAGTTGTACTTTATGACCGACCTACCCGCAGAACGGGCCGAACAGCCCGATTTTCTGGATACTATTGAGGCGTACTTTAAGGCATCGTTACCCGTTACCCAGTTCTTGAGGGAAGCATTGTAATGATTTCTTAAAGTTTTTTACAAAGGGGTAACGAAAAGCTCCGACAGAGCTAACTTGTTTGTTTTGTTCGGGGTTGATCTTTGCTGAAAATAATATTCAGCATGAAAAATCTCTACTTACTTCTTATTGCTTTGACTTTAACCGGATCAGCGGTTTCAGCTCAAAATTTAATAGACCTTTCTTTATTATCGACGTATGAATCGGGTGTTTTCGACGAGGGTGCCATGGAGATTCTTGCGCACGACCCGGTAAATCAGCGCATTTTCGCAGTGAACGCCGATGCAGGAGGTATTGACATTTTCGACATTTCGAATCCGGCCAGCATTTCTTTAATGAGTTCTATAGACGTGAGCCCTTATGGAGCCGCTGCAAACTCAGTGGCTTACTACGGCGGATATATTGTGGTTGCCGTTGAGAACGACAACAAACAAGCAAATGGCCGCGCGGTTTTTTACGATGTGAATGGAACGTACGTTGCCGATATAGAAGCGGGCGCATTGCCGGACATGGTTACTTTTACTCCAGACGGAAGTAAAGTTATTGTGGCCAATGAAGGGGAACCGAACGATGACTACACCATCGACCCGCAAGGGTCAGTAACGATTATTGATGTGTCGAGCGGTATTCCAAACCTTACGCAAGCAAATGCTACTCAAGTATCATTTAGTCAATTTGACGGTCAAGAAGCCACGTTGCGTGCACAAGGAATTCGCATTTTTGGTGAAGGACCGGCAACGGCAACCGACTTATTCTTTTCTGAGTACGGAGAGGGAAGCAGCCAGAATAAATACCTCGAAATTTATAACGGAACAGGAAGTGACGTCGATTTAAGCGATTATGTCGTTCGCGAAAATTTTAACGGGAACTTCCCATGGACCGGAGAGTTCTTTTTTCCTGCAGGTACCATCCTAGCGGATGGAGATGTATATATTCTCGCTCATGAAGATGCGGATAGCATGATCACCATGCACGCTGATACTTTAGTGGTAAACCCATTTTCAGGAGGGTCGTCATACGTTTGTACGTTTAACGGAGACGATGTTCGCGGACTATTTAAAATTGACGCCGCTACAGGAGACACCAACTGTATCGACTTGATTGGATATTACGACTTGGCGAACGATTCAACGTTTGATCCGGGATCTGGATTTGATGTTGCCGGAGTTTCTGCAGGTATGGCCAACCATACCTTAATTCGCAAACCGAATGTACTGGGTGGTGGAACCGACTGGTACGCCATTGCCGGAACCGACTCATTAACCTCAGAATATCTTGTGTTGCCATCAAACTCGTGGGCCGATGTGGGAATGCACTCCATTACTTCAGGGGTTGTTCCTTCGAGTGCTTCACAAGATCTTGAACCAGAATATGTAGCAGTTGCGCCTAACGGCACGATGGCTTTTGTTGTGTGTCAAGAAAATAACGCAATGATCAAAATCGATCTTTCGAACAATACCATCACTACCATTGGCGCTTTGGGCTTTAAAGACTGGAGCACGGGAAATAACGTGATGGATGCATCGAACCGCTCAAGCGCTGTTGAATTCAAAAACTGGCCCATTTTCGGAATGTACCAGCCGGATGCTATGGTGGCGTTTGAAGACAATGGAACTACCTACATCGCCACCGCGAATGAAGGTGATGCCCGCGATTACGATGGGTTTAGCGAAGAAGAGCGCGTAGAGGATTTAACGTTGGATGCAACGGCTTTCCCTAATGCCGCAGATATTCAAAACGAAGACAGCTTGGGCCGAATGAATATCACGACTACCTTGGGTGATACAGATGGCGATGGCGATTACGATGAGCTATATGCGTATGGAGCACGATCATTCAGTATTTGGGATGAGAACTTAAGCTTGGTATGGGATTCAGAAGCTCAAATAGGGCAGCAAGTATTTGCTCAATACCCTACTCAGTTCAACTCTACGAATGACGATAACGACTCCTTTAAAAATCGTTCCGATGATAAAGGAACCGAACCAGAAGCTATTGACGTGGCGGAAATGGGCGGAATGCGATTTGCTTTTATTGGATTGGAGCGTATGGGAGGTGTAATGGTGTACAACATTACGAACCCAACTGCGCCTTCGTTTGTGAGCTACTTCTTGAATCGAAACTTTACCATTGATGCCGATCAGCCAGGAGCGGGTGATTTAGGTCCTGAGTGCGTTGTGTTTATTCCGGGTAGTGAAAGCCCGAATGGACAGCCATTATTGGCCGTAGCCAGTGAAGTGAGTGGTACGCTTTCGCTTTACAGTGTTGGCGGAACCATTGGACTGGATGAAGAATCGCGCCGTGAGGCGCTTCAAGCCTTCCCGAATCCGGTAGTGGATGTTGTCCACTTTAACCACGAGGTAAATGGCGGAGTATTATACGATTTGAACGGAAGAAGAGTGATGGAAGTGAACGGTACTTCCGCCGATCTTTCGAATGTGGCTCGCGGGCTGTACGTTTTAAGAACAGAGAATAAGTCACTTCAAATTTTGAAGCAATAAACGACGAAGCTGCTTAAAAGCTGAAGCCCTCTTTTCTTTCGAAAAGAGGGCTTTTTTATTTCTTTTGGGAAGGTGCTTAAAAAATGCATCAAAGTGACCCGCATAGGCCGCGGATAGGGGTTCACTCGGATTGCGTGAAAGACAGCCATTGGTTCGAGACATTTCTTCGCAAGCATTAATGGGGTGTTCAGCCCTATACCTAAAAATCAGCTTTAAGGCCAGCAATTCCGAAATGAAGTGTGCTTTGTTTACCCACGAATGAATTCGTGGGCTTAACTCTTTGCGATTTTATTTTAAGAGGAAACTTACAAAGAATTCGTTCCGAATGAATTCGGTTGGTATACACCATAAGATGATTACCTTAGTGATATGAGTATTTCCATAAATGGATATGACGGCTATAACGCCAATGAAGGAGAGCCTCTTTATAGCGAACCATCGGATTGCGATGATGCCTTTGGAGATGATAGCCATGATTTGAATAATTGTATCTGCGCTCATTTCCCAGCATCAGCCGGTTCCTACGGAATCTCCTGTGATGACTTTAGGCCCATTTATTGGTACCACCCTGATTACCTAGGAAATACTGAGTTTGTAACCGATAACGGAGGAAGGCCCTATCAGCATTTCTATTACTCGCCTTTTGGAGAAGAAATTGTTGAACAAGAACCTCATAACGGGGCTTATAATTCACCCTATCACTTCAACGCTAAAGAAGTGGATCCCGAGACGGGATATCACTACTACGGAGCGAGGTATTATAACTCGAATTTGAGTGTTTGGCTGAGTGTTGACCCTAAAGCGGATAAGTATCCGAGCCTATCTGCATTTGCCATGGTTGCAAATAACCCAGCCAGGCTTATTGATCCAAATGGCATGGAGATTGAATATGGGGGAGAGACTAGGAAAGAAAGACGAGAAGTTCGTAGAGATGTTCGGGAAGCAAAGAGGTCTTCTAAGGAATTCAGAGAAGATTTCAATAAACTAAGGCAATCAGATGAAACGTACGTGATTACTAAATCAAAAGAGGACGATGTAGGTGGCTCGACCACAACAGACGGAGATAAAATCCTCATCGCGTATTCTCATTCTTCCGAAGGAAATCTGCAAGGAGATGGAGAATTAACTTCATTATTTCATGAGGCTAAACATGGGGTTCAATTTGAGGAAGGTCGGATAGGATTCAGAAATTACAGGGGTAAATGGACGTCCGTTAATAGGGATTTATCGGATGAGCTTGAGGGGTTCCAAGCTGGCACCAATGCACCTGGTGTGGTGCTATCGAGGAATGGACAGATGACTTTCAGCGGTGATGCTTCGAATGTCTTTACAAGGTCAAAAGGAAACTTAAATAGATCCGGGCGAGACTTCATTAACACTTGGTATGGTAACAACCCTAATGCGAGTTACCACGACTTGATACCTTCAGAATTGAACAATAAAAATCTCAAAAGAATAAAGAATGCATCGTATTACATGCTGCCAAAGTCGTAGTTGGCTGTTATTATACCCATTAATCCTTTTGGCCTGTTCATCAAACAGAGCGGCCTTGAGCACTGAAGTCAGTAATAATGTTGAAATTTATTCAGGAAGTAGGAGTGGCTATTACCACTCAGACCTAACATTGAAAATTTATAGCAGCGGTTTATATTCATGGGAAGAGCGCAATGGAGATAGGGTATTGTTTTCAGAGGGGTTTTGGAATAAAAACGCGGATACAATAACACTCAGTGATCACAACCAGACTCCACTTGAACTTGTAGAATCAGATGAATATGACTCGGAATCGGGTGTTTGTATTAAAGTACAGGACCAATTCGGAGAATCCTTGTCATTTGGTGCTGCTGAATTATCCCAAGGTTTTGTAGTTCAATTAGATTCAAACGGAACGGGTTGTGCCCTTGGTGAGAAGTCGGGAAAAATCAAGTTATATCAGAATTATTTATTCTACGAATATAGTGTTCAAGACTCAAGCTCATCGGGGTTTGATTTTACCTTCGCCGATCTTTCAGTAATTAATAGAGCTTTTATTGAAATGAAAATTTCATTTATTGATTCGTTGAAT
>CBFHRK010000102.1:0-5548 GCA_965658225.1 Flavobacteriales bacterium
ATAATTCACTACTTCCGTATCGGGAAGCTCTGCCTGCGCTTTACACAATTCGTATACCTCTTGAATTACGCCCTCGCGGCCCGACTCTTTAAGCAGTTCAATGGCGGCTCTAAAGGCTACGAAATCGGCCAACTTCGCCATATCAATACCGTAGCAATCGGGGTACCGAATTTGGGGAGCCGAACTAACAACCACAATTTCACGTGGATTCAATCGATCCAATATGCGCAAAATGCTTTGCTTCAATGTGGTTCCTCGAACAATGGAATCATCTAAAATGACCAAACTATCGTTCGGGCGCACAGTTCCGTAGGTAACGTCATAAACGTGTGCTACCAAATCGTCCCGAGCATCGTCTTCGGTAATAAACGTTCTTAACTTTGCATCTTTAATGGCGATTTTCTCGACGCGCGGCCGACGATCGATTAATGCATCAATTTCCTCATCGCTCATCTCCGATCCCTTCGCTCGAAGGATTTTCTTTTTGTCTTCTTTGAGATAATCTTCCATTCCCTTAACCATTCCGTAAAAGGCGGTTTCCGCTGTATTTGGTATGAAACTGAATACGGCATTATCTAAATCGTAATTGATTGCTTCGAGAACGGGCGGACAAATCTTTCTACCTAATTCAATGCGCTCGCGGTATATTTCAGCATCACTGCCTCGAGAGAAATAAATACGCTCAAAGGAACATGCTTTCCGCTCCGTAGCCTCTTTGATGCGCTTCACGTCATAGGATCCGTCTTTTTTAACGATCAATGCGCAACCGGGCTCTAATTCTATTACCTCGTCGTAAGGCACGTTAAACGCTGTTTGTATTACAGGTCGCTCGCTAGCCGCGACAACAATTTCGTCGTCGGCATACCAATACGTCGGCCTAATTCCGGCCGGATCTCTGAGCACAAAAGCATCGCCGTGACCTACGAGTCCGGCCATCGCATATCCACCATCCCATTTTTTGGAGGCTTTGGTAAGAATATCTTGCAAATCAATATGTTCGGCAATAAGCTTCGTCGCCTCTTGTTTCGTAATGCCTAACTCTTCTTTGAACTTATAATAAAGCTCGTCATTTTGTTCATCGAGGAAATGACCAATTTTTTCTAAAATAGTCACCGTATCCGCTTTCTTTTTTGGGTGCTGGCCGAGTGCTACAAGTTCGTCAAAAAGCTCATCGACATTGGTCATGTTGAAGTTACCGGCCAAAATTAGGTTTCGGGTCATCCAATTATTCTGACGCAAAAAAGGATGGCAACTTTCAATGCTATTTTTACCGTAAGTTCCATAGCGCAAGTGCGCTAGGTAAAGCTCCCCACTAAATGGAAGATTATCTTTCAACCATTTAGTGTCTTTCATTTTTTTCGGATGCTCTTCAATGGCGGTATTGATACGCTTATTGATCTTTTTGAAGATATCCTGAATGGGTTGTGATTTGATGGAGCGGTGGCGACTAATGTACCTTTTTCCGGGAGGTACATCGAGTTTGATGTTTGCCAATCCGGCGCCATCTTGACCTCGGTTGTGCTGCTTTTCCATGAGCAGGTACATACGGTTGAGACCGTAAAAGGCCGTTCCGTATTTCTCAACGTAGAAGTCAAGAGGTTTTCTCAGTCGAAGAAGTGCAATACCGCACTCGTGTTTAATCGGATCGCTCATAGCCTTAAGTCCCGTAAAATGAAGGCCAAAGTTACAAAGATTTAACCTACCCTTCCTTGAACTAGAACAAGGTTTAGATTGTCTTAACCGCGAGTAATCTGTACCTTAGATGTTTAACCCTTTTCCTTTGTTATTACTTCGCAAAATTCTTGTCCTTCTCTTCCTTCTGCCTTCGGCAGGATGGGCACAATCGACCGTACCTGTAAATAGAGAACGACTCGCCTTTTTGGCCGATTCCTTTGAAACGGTGGCCAAAATTCAAAAGGCAGAAGCCATTGAATGGGCGCGAATCAATAATCGACCTGTACGAAGAGTGACTAAAGAGGGGCGAGAAATTGAAATCATGCGTATCGAGAACGGTCGACCTGTATACTTCATTACTTCGAATGACGACGCGGCTCTATCGACCAATACCAACGACTTGTGGAACGGGGGATCACTAGGGCTCAATCTCGAAGGTCAGAACATGTTTCTGGGAGAATGGGATGGCGGTGCCATTCGATTAACCCACCAGGAGTTTAATCCCGCTGGAGGCGGAGGAAGTCGAGTAACTCAAGGAGATTCACCAAGTTCTTCATCATGGCACGCAACACATGTAGCCGGAACTATGATGGCCGAAGGGCAAGTAGCTTCAGCCAAAGGAATGGCTCCGCAAGCCGATTTACATGCATACGACTGGAACAGCGATAATGCAGAAATGAGTACGGAAGCGGCGGGCGGACTTCTCATTTCGAACCATAGCTACGGCACTATTGTCGGCTGGAGGTTTGATACGGAATGGTATTGGTACGGTGATCTTGGAGTGTCGACCGTTGAAGATCATAATTTCGGACGATATAATTCAGATGCACGCTCTTGGGACTTAATTGCAGAGGCCGCTCCGTATTATCTAATTTGTAAATCGGCCGGGAACGACCGAAATGACGATCACAACGGATCACACAAAGTATGGCAAGGAGGTAGCTGGGTAACTAGTTCTGCCGCTCGAGATCCAGATGGCGGTGCCGACGGATACGATTGTGTTGGACCCGCAGGAACCGCCAAAAATATTTTAACGGTTGCTGCCGTGAACGATGTCACACCCGGATGGACACAACCCTCCGATGTTTCTATGTCGAGCTTCAGCGGTTGGGGACCCACGGATGACGGTCGAATTAAACCCGATATTTCGGGAAATGGAATCGGATTGTATTCCTGTGATGACGATAATGATGCAGACTACACGAGTAGCAGCGGCACTTCGATGTCGAGCCCGAACGTTGCAGGCTCGCTCCTGCTATTGCAACAGCATTACAACAACGCGTACGGGTCTTATATGCGCTCTTCAACGCTCAAAGGTCTGGTCATTCATACGGCAAATGAAGCCGGATCGAATCCCGGTCCCGATTACGCATTTGGTTGGGGATTACTGGATGCTGCAGCGGCGGCAGATGTAATCAGTACGCCGGGAAGTAATGTGATTTTTGAGCCTACTTTGAGCGATGGCAACACTTGGTCTTATACATTTACCGCCAATGGAACTCAGGATTTTTCGGCTACCTTAGGCTGGATCGATCCTGCAGCGGCAACAACGGGTAGTGTTCTTAATCCGACCGCGGCTCGCTTAATTAATGACTTAGACATTCGATTATCAGATGGTTCAACAACCTATACCCCTTGGGTATTGGATCCGGCGAACCCGTCCAATGCAGCAACAAACGGAGATAATTTTCGCGACAATGTCGAAAAGCTTGAGCCCGGGATCTTGCCGGCAGGCAATTACACTTTAACCGTTTCTCACAAAGGCTCATTGACGAATGGGACGCAGCCCTTTTCCTTGATTATTTCGGGCGTTCCTTCCATTCCAATCGCTGATTTTTCCGCATCAACAACGGCCATTTGCCCGAATGAAACAGTGACCCTCAACAATGCGAGTTCAGGTGGAGCCACAACATTTGCCTGGAGTATATCCCCAAATACCGGGTTTTCCTTCACCGGAGGCACTTCCGCAAGCAGCTCTTCTCCGCAGATTTTATTCACTAGTGCTGGTACTTATTCCATAACACTCGTCTCGTCCAACAACTTGGGTTCCGATACAGAAACAAAAACCAGTTACATAGAAGTAGGAGGCCTTTCACTACCGTTTAGCGAAGATTTTGAGACCACCGCAACGAGAAGTCGGTGGACCATAGAAAATCCGGATGGATCGACCACATGGACGTATTCAAGTGTTGGTGGAAATGGCGGATCAATGGCGGCTTCTGTTGAAAACTACAATTACAGCGCTTCTGACAACGCTGTTGTTCCCGATCACTTGATTTCGCCGTTATTGAATTTTTCGGGAATGACCAGTGCCGCGTTGGATTTTGAGTATTCGTACCGAAGACATAGTGGCGCGTATCAAGATAGTATGAGTATATGGATATCTGCGGATTGCGGTACGTCATGGGTTCGATTGGCTAGTTACAAGGAAGATGGAACGGGCAACTACGCCACTGGAAGCGATATCACTTCTCAATGGTCTCCTACCAGCGATGGACATTGGTGTGATGATTCAGGGACTCCCAATTGTCCTTCAATTGACCTATCTACCTACGCGGGGATGGGAAGTATAAAAATTCGCTTTACCAATATGGCGGGCTGGGGGAATGATCTGTTTATTGACAATATTCAAATTACCGGTTCAACTGCTTCCCCATTGGTTGTATCTACTGATAAAAATGATGTATTGTGTAATGGTAACTCCGATGGCTCGGCCAGCGTTTCCGTTTCAGGCGGTACGCCTCCCTTCACTTTTTCTTGGTCGAATGGAACTGTGGAAGGCGGGGCGCCAACAACGCACAATATATCTGTCGGCGACTTCTTTTTTAATCCGAGCAACACAACGATTAGTGCCGGAGATACCATTCTTTGGACAAATACTTCTGGAACGCATAATGTGAATGGATCTCTGGCGACCTTCCCAAGTAATCCGGAAGGCTTTACGAACGGATCTGCCGCTTCCGGAGCCTGGACGTACAAGAAGTCCTTTTCTACCCCTGGCACCTATAACTATCATTGCGACCCGCACTCTGGTTCTATGACAGGCTCCTTTGTGGTTTCACCCATGGTGCTTAACTCTTCCATTAACGGCCTATCGGCCGGATCGTACAGCTGCACCATCACCGATGCGAATGGAGCATCTTCCGTTCAATCGTTTACCATATCAAGTCCGGCGGCCCTTTCCACAACGGAATCCTTGACACATGTGAGTGTCTTTGGCGCTTCGGATGGGCAAATTTCTGTAACCGCGGCGGGAGGCACCTCCCCTATTCAATTCGATTGGTCCAACGGCGCGTCATCCAACACAAATCCAAATATAATATCAAACCTCTCTGCCGGTACTTATTCTGTAACCCTCACCGACGCTAACGGCTGTATCTATACAGATAACTATACCTTGACTGAACCTGCAACGACCCTCTCAGTTACTTTAACCGGTACAAATAATTTGTGTCAAGGAACGACCTCGGGATCCATAGCTACGAATCCAGCCGGTGGTACATTACCCTATTCCTACGCGTGGAGTACCGGATCGAATTCATCGAGCATTACCGGCCTCTCGGCCGGATCCTATTTTTTAACGCTCACGGATGGAGTAGGAAGCTCTGTCACTGCCTCTACGACTTTAATTGACCCTACCGCACTACTAGCATCTGTTTCCACTATTGATGAATCCATTGCCGGTGCCGCCGATGGAACTGCCTCTGTTGCCGCTTCTGGCGGAACTGCGCCTTATTCCTATTTATGGTCCAATGGAGGTCTTAGCTCGGGTATTTCTTCTCTTGCTCCAGGAACCTATTCAGTCACGGTGACCGATGCCAATGGGTGCTCTGTTTCATCTTCTGGAACCGTTGGAACCGGGGTCTCCGTATTG
>CBFHRK010000103.1:0-5459 GCA_965658225.1 Flavobacteriales bacterium
TGGACAAGATTCCCAATCTACGTCCGGTATTCGATTCAGAAGGAACCGTAACTGCAGCAAACGCTTCAACATTAAACGACGGCGCCTCTGCCCTTGTATTAATGAGCGCAGAGAAAGCGGCTGAAATAGGCATTACGCCTATCGCACGTATTGTTAGTTATGCTGATGCTGCACATGCGCCTGAATGGTTTACCACAGCTCCGGCAAAAGCATTGCCTATTGCGATTGGAAAATCGGGATTGCAACAATCCGACATCGAGTATTTCGAATTAAACGAAGCCTTTTCCGTGGTCGGATTGGCTAACATTAAAGAGCTTAGCCTAGATCCTGAAAAAGTGAATGTGAACGGAGGAGCAGTTTCCTTGGGTCACCCACTGGGTAGCTCGGGAAGCCGCATCATAGTTACGCTAATCAATGTTTTGGACCAAAACAATGCTCGCTATGGAGCCGCCGGAATTTGCAATGGCGGTGGCGGTGCGTCGGCAATGGTTATCGAAAAATTGTAACATCATCGACCTAGCGGTCGGATGTTTCCATCCTAGAAAAAAGTAACGAGTCTTCTCGATTCGAATGACTTCCTAGCCTTTCCTCCTTTACTGGTTGGGCTGGGTAAATCGATGGGTGTATATCGGTTGATTTGGAAGAGCGATATATACCCGTCAGGAAACATTTCCGAAACTTCGTCTCTAGCAAACCAATTTTTTTGATAATCAGTCGTAATGATTTGTTTTTCAATGATTTGAGGATCAGGTGTGGTCATAATTACCCGAACAGAATCGTCATTCGGTTGTTTCCCTTTTCCCGTCCACTCGAGTCGATGATCAATTTGTAAATACAGGCTGTCTAGTTCGTCATCAAAATCGAGTCCATTCCAATTTTGAACGGGAAATTCCTGCGTTAGGGTATCGTTCATTTGAACGAGATCAATGCGGGCAGGCTTGGTATAATCGTAGTTAAAACGATAGGCATATGAGCTGGTCGACGGGCAATCGCAGGCATATACGAATGGGGAATCTTGGAATTCGCCATTGTAATAAATATCAATATTATTGAGCTCTACGGGAGCGAACTCGCCATTTTCACTGGTTTGAATGACTAAATACACATAATCTGGATTTCGAATCACTCGCTCAAGGGTGATGTCGAGGTACAGCTCATCAAGACTCAATATTGACGGCACTACGGGGTCTTCATCTTTACAGCCCCATAGGTTCACCGTTGCCATAAAAATCAATACCCACTTGAAGAAAATGCGTGTACTCATGAAGTAAAAGTAGTCCGTTTTCATTTAGAAGCCGTCTAGTGCGTACAAGTATTACGCAGAATTGGAATGTAAAGTTTGATGTTTCATCAACAAACCAATGTGAACATTTCCTTCCGAAGGCAGAAAAGTAAGACCGCTAAATTAACGTACTTAGCATCTGTAGAATGAAATACGGTATTTGCCCCTTAAGTATAGTTCCCGTGCGTCGGGAAGCCGAAGACAGCAGTGAAATGGTTACTCAATTGCTGTTTGGCGAAGCGTTTAAAATTATTCGGGAAACTAAAAAATGGCTCCATGTTCAGCTAGCCTACGATCAGTACGAAGGCTGGATCGATAGAAAGCAATTTCTGGAAGTCAGCGAAGAGCTATTTAAAACGATTTCAGTTGCCCAATCCACAATTACAACCGATTTAGTTGACGTTGTTATAAATGCCCGCACGAATAGAATGACCCCCATTGTAATGGGCTCTACCCTTCCCTACTTCGATGATGGAGATTTTAAATTAGCTGAGGACTTCTTTAAATACGAAGGTGCAGTAACCAAAGGCGTTCTTCCAAAGGAACAATTAGCTGAAAACGCCTATATGTATTTGCACGCACCTTATTTGTGGGGCGGTCGGAGTCCATTCGGTATCGATTGTTCCGGATTTACTCAAATGGTGTATAAAATGAATGGCGTGCGCCTGCGGCGCGATGCGAGCCAACAAGCAACCCAAGGTGAAGTACTTAGCTTTATTGAAGAAACGGAACCGGGTGATTTAGCTTTCTTTGACAACAACGAAGGCACAATTACCCATGTCGGGATCATTCTTGAAGATAATCACATCATTCACGCGAGTGGTCAAGTGCGGATCGACAAACTGGATCAGCAGGGAATATTCAACCGAGACCTAGGTACACACACGCACAAACTCCGCCTCATAAAAAAGGTCATTTAGTCAGCTAACCCGCTGTTTACTAAGACAAAAGGTCTTGCATTTTTGATTTTTTCTGACACTTTTTCCGATGTTTTTGTTTGGTGCTTCTTTTGATCCTAACGGACAGACACTAACCACTCAACTGAAGAAATCATGAATTTGAATCAATTCACCATAAAAGCGCAAGAAGCTCTGGCGAATGCGCAACAGCAGGCCACTGCTCACCAACATCCATCCATTGAAGTAGCGCACATACTAAAAGGAATGATAGATGCTGACGAGCACGTAATTCCCTTTTTACTTAAAAAAATGAATGTTTCGGTTCAATCCGTTGAAGCGGCCAACGACCGAATAATTGAGCATTTAGCAACGGTTGAGGGCGGACAAATTCAGCTTTCGAGAAGCGCTCAAGAGGCCGTTAGCAACGCGAGCAACTACCTTAAGGAATTTGGCGATGAATATGTAACCTTAGAACACCTCCTACTCGGTATCCTCGCCACAAAAGATCAGGTAGCTCAGATGCTGCGTGATTCTGGCGTTTCAGAAAAAGAACTCAAAAAGGCTATTAACGACCTTCGAAAAGGAGCTCGTGCCCAGTCGCAAAGTGCTGAGGAAACATACAACGCGCTCAATAAATACGCGAAAAATCTCAATCAACTAGCCAAAGAAGGCAAGCTAGATCCGGTCATTGGTCGCGACGAAGAAATCCGTCGCGTACTTCAAATTCTTTCGCGCCGAACCAAAAACAACCCCATACTTATCGGTGAGCCCGGTGTTGGAAAAACGGCCATCGCCGAGGGAATGGCCCACAGAATTGTAAACGGCGATGTTCCCGAAAACCTAAAGAACAAACAGCTTTTTTCGCTGGATATGGGCGCCTTGGTGGCCGGGGCAAAATACAAAGGCGAATTTGAAGAGCGTTTAAAAAGCGTGGTAAAAGAGGTCACAAATTCTGACGGAGAATTACTTCTCTTCATCGATGAAATTCACACCCTCATTGGCGCTGGTGGCGGCGAAGGAGCCATGGATGCCGCGAACATATTAAAGCCCGCACTTGCCCGCGGTGAACTTCGCGCCGTAGGCGCAACGACCCTCAACGAATACCAAAAGTATTTTGAAAAGGATAAAGCACTCGAGCGTCGTTTCCAAAAAGTATTGGTCGATGAGCCCGATACCGATTCGGCAATCAGCATTTTGCGCGGAATCAAAGAGAAATATGAAACACACCACAAAGTGCGCATTCAAGATGCGGCCATCATTAGTGCCGTAGAATTGTCACAACGCTATATTACGGACCGTTTTCTTCCGGATAAGGCCATTGATTTAATTGACGAGGCTGCGTCTAAATTGAGGATGGAAATCAATTCAAAACCGGAAGAGATTGACGTGCTCGATCGAAAAATAATGCAGCTCGAAATTGAAATTGAAGCCATTAAACGAGAAAAGGACGAGAAGAAACTGGCTTTTCTAAATGAAGAAGTGGCCAATTTAAAAGAAGAGCGATCTGGTTTAAACGCTCAATGGCAGCAGGAAAAAGAGGTGGTCGAAGGAATTCAAAATGCCAAGGAAGAAATAGAACACCTCAAAATAGAAGCCGAGCGTGCAGAGCGCGCGGGAGATTTCGGCAAAGTAGCGGAAATCCGATACGGAAAGGTGAAAGAAGCACAAGAACGGCTCGACCAATTCGGAGCCAAACTCAGTGAAATGCAGGGCAGTCACTCCCTTATAAAAGAAGAAGTGGACTCAGAAGATATTGCCGAAGTTGTTGCCAAATGGACGGGGATTCCGGTGCGCAAAATGCTTCAGAGCGAGCGCGAGAAACTACTCAGTCTGGAAGACGAACTTCACAAGCGAGTTATTGGGCAGCATGAGGCGATTCAAGTGGTCGCTGATGCCGTTCGCCGAAATCGGGCCGGACTTCAAGACGAGCGAAAGCCAATTGGATCCTTTCTATTTCTAGGAACGACAGGTGTAGGAAAAACGGAACTAGCTCGAGCGCTGGCCGAATACCTATTCGACAACGAAAATGCGATGACGCGTATTGATATGAGCGAATATCAAGAGCGTCACAGTGTTTCGCGTTTAATTGGAGCGCCTCCCGGGTATGTAGGGTACGATGAAGGCGGACAGCTAACCGAAGCGGTTCGAAGAAAGCCCTACTCGGTAATATTGCTAGATGAAATTGAAAAGGCACACCCTGACACCTTCAATATTTTGTTACAAGTGCTCGATGATGGTCGACTTACCGATAATAAAGGTCGAGTGGCTAATTTCAAGAACGCCATTATCATTATGACCTCAAATTTAGGCTCGCATATTATTCAAGATAAATATGCCGGCATAACCGAGCAAAATGAATTCCAAATTCTTGAGGAAACAAGATCGGAAGTACTCGAACTTCTCAAGAAAACAATTCGCCCGGAATTCTTGAACAGAATTGATGAAACCGTAGTGTTTACACCTCTTTCGGAGAAGAACATTCAAGATATCGTGCGCATTCAATTGAAAGATATCCAGAAACGATTGGTTGCGAACGAAGTGACCTTAGATGCAACAGGTGAGGCCATTGAGTTAATTGCGCGTCGCGGTTTTGATCCGCAATTCGGTGCTCGACCCGTGAAGCGCGTGCTTCAGCGTGATGTTCTGAACGAGCTTTCGAGGGAGATCCTAAAAGGTACCGTCGGCGCCGACTCAGTAATTCTGATTGATGAAGAAAAAGGCCAACTCGTTTTTCGGAATTCTGATGAATTGCAGAAGGCCTCAATTTCATAAGTGCACAATTCCGTAAATTGACGCCCTTAAGAATCAGTACCTCTATGAAAAAGACAATTTTAATGCTCGCCCTCGCGGGCGGATGTCTGAGCACCTATGCTCAGGATGAACTCATCAACAAAGTAAAGGACAACGGTGGCGAAGATGGTTACGTTTTCGAAACGGTCGTTAACCTCGACGCCACTGAAGTCAAAAACCAAGGAAGCTCCGGAACCTGCTGGAGTTATTGTACGACTTCCTTTATTGAATCAGAAATGATTCGCCAAGGAAAAGAGCCCGTGGATATTGCCGAAATGTATACGGTGCGCAAAACGTACGAAGACAAAGCTGATAAGTACGTTCGCCTTCACGGCGAGTTGAATTTTGGCCAAGGTGGCGCCCTGCTCGACGCCATGCACGTAATTAAAAACTACGGCGCAGTTCCACAGTTAGCCTATGAGGGACTCGAAATCGGATACGACGTAAATAGACACGGCGAAATGGAAGCCGTTCTCAAAGGGATTGTA
>CBFHRK010000104.1:0-3331 GCA_965658225.1 Flavobacteriales bacterium
CCGTTAGGGGCTGAGAAAAAAAATTCGTCGCACGAGGAAAAACGACCAAAACGATCATAGCAATACCCACACCAATAGATAAATACTGCTGAATGCCCGCCAGCTGTATGCCTTGACCTAGCCAGCCGAATAAAAAGCCAAGCATCGCATAAGTGCTTACGCGACCCAGTTGGTAAAACAAATTAGAGAGGAGGGCATAAAGCGGACGTTCCTTATTTACAGGCAATGACAAGGCAATGGGACCACACATGCCGAGGCAGTGAAAACTTCCCATGATTCCGAGTGCAAAACCGGCAAATACGAGTTGATTCATAACTTAATCCGCTGTTCGAAATAGTACTTTTTATCGCCTGATATGCCATCCACTTTCACTGTCCATTTTCCGGCGATTAAGTTTTCCGAAGAAATAAAGAGCGTATTGTTTTTAAGGCCATCGATAGTGAGTTCGCTATCCAAGTTTTTATCTGATGGGCGGTACAAAAACGCGGTTCCCTTGAAGTTTTCGCCGTCCAGCGCCTCGGGAAAGAGTATTTCAATCCCTCCTTCAACACGCTTCCAAGTAAAAGAGCCTTCGAGGTTTTCGGCGTTTTCTACCTTATCTATTTGCTCTTGATAAGCGATTTCATCGGAATAGTAATCTTGAGTTACAAGATCCACCTTCGTTTGAACACTTTTAACCACCATCACCACGATCATGGTCATGAACAACCCTAAAACCAAAACGATATTCCAACCCCAATTCCACTTCATAATTCTTTGCTTTAACACTGATTTCAGTCAATGTTATTAATTAGGACCGTTAAAGTTCGTTTTAATTGTTTCGATTAATCGATCACCGCTATACACCCCGATTTTAATGTGGGTGGTTCGGCTTTCTAGATCGTCTTTATCGATGTACACGAACATTGTTCCTTCAATTAATTCACCAACAGGTAATACTCTTTCTTTTCCGCCGATAAGCATTAGATCGCCTCGCGGCTCGATGAGTCGGACATTCACAGGTATGGAGTCGTTCGACTTATTGATCATTTTAAAATTGTAGAGGTTGCTTATTCGACCGTCATCTTGTGTCTGGTACAATACTCCAGGCACACGAAGAATGGTTGCTTCTAACTCGGATCGGTTCACCAAGAACGCAGTGGTAATGGTGACCATCAAAACTAAAACTGCGGAATACGCGATCCGACGAATATTCATCACCGGTTTGGTTCCCTCCACTATATTGTTTTCGGATGCGTAACGGATGAGCCCTTTGGGCAACTCTACTCGATCCATGATTGCGTCACAGGCATCGATACAAGCAGTACAATTAACACATTCGAGCTGCGTACCGTTCCGGATATCGATTCCGGTTGGACAAACATCAACGCACGCTCCGCAATCGATGCAATCCCCTTTTCCCGCCGTGAGGCGGTCCTCGTTCTTACGCCACTTACCGCGACCTTCGCCGCGCTTATGATCGTAGGCAACAATGATTGAATTGCGGTCGAGCATAACCCCTTGAAGTCGGCCATAAGGGCAAACTACGATACATACTTGCTCGCGGAACCAGCTAAACACAAAGTAAAAAACGGTAGTGAATATCAATAAAGCGCCTAATGAGCCAAGGTTTGCTGTGGGTCCTTCTGAAATAAGTTTGAGTAACTCTTCTGTACCAATCAAGTACGCTAAAAAGGTGTTCGCAATTAGGAAACTTATAACGAAGAAAATAGTGTGCTTAAGCACTCGCTTTCTAATTTTCTCAGCAGTCCATTTTGAGTTCGACAGTCGCTTTTGCTGTCCTCGATCGCCATCGATCCAGTATTCAATTTTGCGAAATACCATTTCCATGAAAATGGTCTGTGGGCAAATCCATCCACAGAAAATTCGACCGTAAACCACTGTAAAAAGCACTACGAAAATCACTGCAGTGATCATGGCCAAAAAGAACAGATGGAAATCTTGCGGCCAAAAAACGATTCCAAAAATGATGAACTTACGCTCCAGCACGTTGAAGAGCATGAAGGGCTCATCATTTATATGAATCCAAGGGGCGCCAAAAAGGAAGGCCAGCAAAAATATGCTGACCCACGTGCGGGCATTATAAAACCGCCCGCTCGGTTTTTTTGGAAAAATCCAGTTCCGCTTTCCCTCGTCATTGATGGTGGCGACGGAGTCACGGAACTCTTCGGTGTCGTGGATTTCTTCCGACATGGTTACTCGTATTTTTCGTTGTCTAATTAACTAGCGGCTACCTCATCTTCAGCCACCGGAATATCTTCACTTTCGACTTCATCTAAAGGCGCACCCTCTTGCGTTTGAAGTGAATCCGTGGGTTCAGCAACGGGTTCTGGAACGTATAGCTCTCCTTCCGGTGCCTTTCCACCTTCGACATTATTTCCGCGAAGCGACATCACGTAGGAAGCCACTTGCTGCATCTCTGTAGCATTCAACTGTGTTTGCCAAGGAATCATTCCCTTTTCAATAACACCGTATTTTATGGTACTAAAAACCTCTTGAATAGAACCTCCATGGATGTAATAATCATCCGTAAGGTTGGGTCCGACCGATCCTCCACCATTAGCCAAATGGCAAGGTGTACAGTTTAAGTCGTAAATCGCCTTACCAGCATCCATTGAAGAAGCGTCGGCCAAATAGGTTACGTTGCTTTCGTCAATTAAACTCGGGGCCGATTTTTTCCATTCTTCAATGGCTGTAGCTGCTTCTGCAAGTTCAATAGCATATTCTTCCTCTGGAAGTGGGGCATTGCTTAGAATGTGATAATTCAGCATATAAATCACTGCAAAAACAATAGAAGCGTAGAATCCCCATACCCACCAGGGTGGAAGGTTATTATCGAGCTCGCGAATACCGTCGTAGTTGTGTTGAAGCATTACGGTATGCTCTTTTTCAACAGGTGTTGAATCGGTCATACGCTTCATAAACTTCGTCCATGCATTTTCGCGCACTGGAGCTTCTTCCCCTTCTGGTTGTGGATGCTGTAAGCGGACAATGGTAGTAATTGCATTGAGCAGAACCAATATGGTTGCCAACAAAATAACCACGGCTAAAACTAAAACGAGTGCAACCGGATCGTTCATTAATTGAAAATACCAGGTGTCTTTTGCGGCGGCGGCCTCTTGCCCAAAAGAAGTTCCGGTTACGAACATTAGGGCAAATGAGAGCAAGGTTTTATAGGTTTTCATGATTTGCTCGGTTTGGGTTCATTCAAGTCTAGGGGTAAATTACTCATATGGTCTACATGGCTCTTTTTCTCACTCAATGCATAGATTGTCCAACCCATAAAGAAGAGAAAAAAGATGGCCAATGAAATCAAGGGGAAAATCTCGAT
>CBFHRK010000104.1:3431-5428 GCA_965658225.1 Flavobacteriales bacterium
TCACTCAATGCATAGATTGTCCAACCCATAAAGAAGAGAAAAAAGATGGCCAATGAAATCAAGGGGAAAATCTCGATGTCGTCAATTGAAGCCATATGTCCTTTGATAAATTTTAGCATGGCTTTAATTATTTAAGTTCTGACATTGGTTTTGGCATTGTTGGATCTTCAGGTCCCAACCAAACGCCATCACTTCCTTTAATATCGGTTCCAACACGTTGTAAGTAAGCGATGAGTGCAATAATCTCTTTATCGGCAGTTACCTCAATATTGGGATCTTTGCTTAACTCCTCGGCGATTTCCTGAGCTTGCATAGTGAGGTATTCAACCGCATTGGCTTTGTATTCATCGGAATACGGAACACCCAATTTTTGCATCACCTTAATTTTACCCTTGGTATTCTTCGTGCTCAAACTATTCTCAATCAGCCAAGGATAAGGAGGCATAAGTGAGCCGGGCGACATGCTCCGCGGGTTCAACATGTGGTTGTAGTGCCAGCTGTCTGGGTATTTCCCGCCCTCACGGGCTAGATCTGGCCCAGTACGTTTAGATCCCCATAGGAATGGGTGATCGTAAACGAATTCACCAGCTTTACTGTACTCGCCATAACGTTCAGTTTCTGAACGGAAAGGACGGATCATTTGTGAGTGACACGCATTACAACCTTCTCGGATATACAAATCGCGTCCTTCCAGTTCAAGTGCTGTATAAGGCCGTACAGATTCAATGGTTGGGATGTTCTCCTTAATCATAAGAGTTGGAACAATCTCCACCACACCTCCTATAAGTACGAGTATGATACTCAAAATCATGAGTTGAACTGGGCGACGCTCAATAGCATGGTGCCAGTACTCTCCTTTGACCTTGGTATATTTTGCTGCCAATGCAGGAGCTTCGGCCGGTTCGTTTGCCTCTAGGGTACCCGTTTTTACCGTTTTGATCATGTTCCATGCGATCATAATCATACCGGTTAGGTACATCGTGCCGCCTAAGGCACGCGTTATATACATCGGTACTAATTGCGTAACTGTTTCGAGGAAGTTCCCGTAAACGAGTGTTCCATCGGGGTTGAAGTCTTTCCACATCAAGCTCTGTGTGAAACCAGCCCAGTACATTGGAAGTGCCCAGAAAATAATTCCTAAAGTGGCAATCCAGAAGTGCACATTCGCAGCTTTTTCGCTGTAAAGTTTGGTATTGAACATGCGCGGCATCATCCAGTACAGCATACCGAAGATGAGCATTCCGTTCCATCCTAAGGTTCCAATATGAACATGTGCTGGAATCCAATCCGTGTAATGCGCTAGTGCATTTACATTCTTCAAGGAAAGCATGGGGCCTTCAAAGGTACTCATACCGTAGGCGGTAATAGCCACTACAAAGAACTTAAGAATAACATCTTCGCGCACGCGATCCCACGCACCACGTAAGGTGAGTAATCCATTAATCATACCCCCCCAAGATGGAGCAATGAGCATGATGGAGAACACTGTACCTAAACTCTGAGCCCAATCGGGTAATGAAGTATACAATAAGTGGTGTGGGCCGGCCCAGATATAAATAAAGATGAGCGCCCAGAAGTGAATAATCGAAAGTCGATAACTATATACCGGGCGGTTTGCTGCCTTCGGCACGAAGTAGTACATGAGTCCAAGTACGGGAGTGGTTAAGAAAAACGCTACCGCGTTGTGTCCGTACCACCACTGAACTAAAGCGTCTTGAACTCCGGCGTAGACCGAATACGATTTCAAGAAGGTTAAAGGCAGCTCTAAGTTGTTGAAGATGTGTAATACCGCAACGGTAACAAAAGTGGCAATGTAAAACCAGATGGCCACGTAAAGGTGACGTTCGCGTCGCTTTAGAATGGTTGCAAACATGTTCCAACCAAAAATGACCCAAACCAACGCAATCGCGATATCGATAGGCCATTCTAATTCAGCGTATTCTTTACTAGAGGTGAATCCGAGCGGAAGAGTAAGCGCTGCCGCTACGATGATCAAT
>CBFHRK010000105.1:0-5395 GCA_965658225.1 Flavobacteriales bacterium
CCTTATGGACATAATGGAAGACCGACACGGAAGAGCTTCCACTCTGATCGTCGGACAAATACCGCTTGAAAATTGGCATGATATCATTGGAGACCCCACTATTGCTGATGCTTTACTTGATCGCTGGGTTCATGGTAGCTACCGAATCGACCTACAAGGAGAGTCGCTTCGAAGAAAAGCTGTTCAATCCAGACTCAAACAACTTCAAAAATCCGTAGTTTAACACCAAGTTATTAACATGGCAGAACACCTCGATGATGACTTTTGAAGAAAAAAAGAATCCGCTTTTTGAAAAAAAAGTAGGTGGATCACTTTCCGCGATCTAGGTGGGTCACTTTGCGCGTTTTATGCACTGAATTGAATTCGAAGTCATGATCATACTTTTTTGGATCCTTTTGTTCCTTGTTTTTTATACCTACTTGGGCTACGCAATTCTTTTGGGTGGACTCATAAAACTGGGGTTTCGTCAAAAAGAGGTAGCGTCTGATCCAAGTAATTGGACCCATGTAGCGCTGATTGTTCCTTGCTTTAATGAAGGCGACTTCATTCATCAAAAAATAAAAAACTCTTTAGAGCTGGACTACCCAAAAGATCAGCTCGAGCTCATTTTCATCTCCGATGGAAGCTCTGATCAAACTCCGGAAATAATAAAAGAGTATCCGCAACTTATTGCTATGCACGAAGATGCGAGGAGGGGAAAAGCAGCCGCTATGAATCGCGCCGTAGGCGCTACTAATGCCGAAATACTCGTTTTTTGTGATGCCAATACGGACCTAAATACATTGGCAATAAAAAACATCGTCCGTCATTACCAAAATGAAAAGGTAGGCGCAGTGGCGGGAATGAAAACGATTAAGCAAAACGATGCCGAAGGAGCGAGTGGGGCAGGAGAAGGAATCTATTGGAAGTATGAATCAACCTTGAAAAAGTGGGATAGCGCCTTTTATACGGTCGTAGGTGCCGCTGGCGAATTAATGAGTTATCGTCGCGCTCTCTACGAACCCTTACCGGAGGATACTATTCTAGACGATTTTATGCAGAGTATGGCCGTTTGCGAAAAAGGCTACAGAGTAGTATATGAACCCGATGCTAGAGCTGCGGAATGGGCATCCGTCAACGTCGAGGAAGAGCTTAAACGGAAAATAAGAATAGCAGCTGGAGGCTGGCAATCAGTGTTTCGCTTAAAAAAAGCTGGAAACCCATTTTTTGACTTCCGATTGTGGTTTCAGTATATGTCGCACCGAGTGATGCGCTGGAGTTTGGGACCCATTTCATTTTTTTTACTTGTTCCCGTTACTACACACCTATACCTCATTAAAACCCCCGGATTCGATTTTTTCTTTTGGGCGATGATCGTCGTTTATGCAATGATTCTTATGGGTCGTATACTGAACGACCGAAAGACTCCGATAAAAATCTTTTGGGTGCCCTATTATTTTTTCGTGATGAACTATGCCGTGATTATGGGTTTTGGGCGCTTTATCCGAGGTAATCAAAGCTCGCTTTGGGAACGGGCTAAACGCGCTTCCTGACTTAATATTTTTAGAATGAAATTCTCATATTGAGAAAGAAGTCATTCATTATAGTTCGCAACACATTGGTTTTCAGGGGTTTTTACTGGATGTAAAAATGGCATACTTATTGATAATTTACCAGAAGTTGTTTTTAGGTGGGGAAAGCCCTTTGAGAAATCCATATGATTTTGAAAAGGGTTTTCTTTATTTTACCTATTCCCTAACCATAGAAAGTGACTACTCCAATCCGTGTTTTTCGCGAACCAAAGTGCCAAAGGGTTTCCCTTCTATTTTGCTATCGCACCAACTGATAAAGTCAAAATATTCAAAGGGGGCTTTTTCAAGAGGTTCTTCAATTAGAACGAGTAGTTCTTCTTTTAACTTTTGAAATGGCTCTGGCCTTTGATGATCTATATTATGGATTCGCTTGAAGAAACGGATGAGCGCCTGCTCCGTTTTAAATACTCGGTTTCGCTTCTTTAGATACCTATAAGTACTCTCGCTCTGGTAAACGACCAGTTCAAAATGACCCAACTCAAAATGAAGCACTAGACTCATGAATTTTGAGAAACTGAATAAATCTTCATTTTCATCTATTCGAATTTCGTTGAGAATTCGATTGATGTGCTTCAAGCTTTCCGAGAATTGCCCAACTCCAAAATGCAACGTGGCTATGTTGAATAAGAAATCCGCTTGCCTTAAAGGACTTAGTTTATTCTCATATTTTGCAAGCCCTTCTTCAACACCTGGAAGTATTTCAAGTGCTCTGCTGTATTCTCCTTTTTGAACGTGAATGGTTAACTCTAATGACTTGAGAATACTGAAAATGCGCATTTGAAGGTCAGCATTATCCTTTTGATCGAGTCGATCAACGAATTCGCCTAACTTCTCAAAATGTGCCCTAATTTCATCGTGTTTTTCTAATTGATTCCCAATGTAAATGACATTCGAAAGAATGCTGAAATAAGTGTTCGGTTCTTCTTTAAAGAGAATGAAATTATCTTCAATCAATCGAAGATTGAGAATCATATGGTGATAGCTCTTCTCATAATTACCCGTTGAGAAATTATGTGCGGAGTAAATATGGTGAAAGAGGTATTTGGCTTCTACAGTCTTGGCCATATCTTCATTTTGAAGGAAAGGCGATTCAAGAATCTGATTGAATTTCTCTTTCTCTTCCAAGTTCCGAACCTTACCTCCTTTATATAGAGGCAAAAAGAATCGGGACTTCAAGTTCCAGAAGGTGTAGTAGTTCTGTATAAGTCCTATTGTGTGTAAATCTTCTTCCAGGATGGCTTTTATAGCCTGATCATCTTGGCCAGAGTAATTGTCCTTTTCAAGTATGCGCTTTTCCCAGAGTCTAATTTCGAGGAGGGTCGTATGCTTATCATGCTCTAAAGCCAGTTTTTTGGCCTTTTTAAGTAGTTTGTCACATTGCCTGTATAAGGTTTTCTTGTACAGTATTTCGCCCATATGAAGCATCTTCTTCAACTCTGCATCCACTGAACTACTGGCGTGGTAGGCGTGAAGGCTTTTAAGAATCATTTCGTAGAGTCGTGATTTCGTAACCGCGAAGCGCTTGACGAACTTCTCTTTTTTAAAGGTGGTCAGAAGAATACTTTCGTCGTACTCTTCTTGGCTATCAATGGCGTCAAATAAAAGAATATGTGCATTGTTCGTCTCAGCTACATGTCGGGTGGCATAGATCTTAAAGTACCTCTTTTCGTGAGGTGTCAAGCTTTTAACAAGAGCGTGTAAATGTTCGCTTGTTTTTTTTGACATGTGATTAAATGGGCTTGGTTACAGTACTTACTTATCCCTAAGATAACGCATTTAACCCCTGCTGCAACGAGCTTTCCAATCAATCGCTAAATCGGATATGTGATTTTAATATAATTTGATCCCCTTCTTTGAGGTGCAATTATGATGATAAACTAAGGAAAGGACTCCTAAAGTTCTGAGAAGTGATTTATTTGCCAAAATCAGATTTGTGATTATTCGGCGAAAGTCGACTTATTGTCGATCGTGCATATCATGCAACGAACAGATCCCCCTCCAACGTATTCAATATGATCGATGTCGGCAATGATGGGCTGGTACAAATCTTCAATAATTCTTTTTTGCTCGATCGTATAAGCGTTCCAGGCGTTTTTACTTGAAAGGAATAGGGGATCGCCATTGCCGTATAGTTCAATCCAATTGCCACCAAACTGATTCATTTGGGCGTAATTTAAGGGGATAACGGCTCGGTTTACCCTGGAAAGTATATTGAGGAGAGAAATTCGTTCTTTTTCATTTTGAACGGAATCCCAGCATCCCATCGCTAGATGGTTACCAACGCCCATAACCACATTTGTGTGATATACGGCTTTCCCGTTTTGGTCTTCGGAATTAAAAAGCACGAGTGTTTTATTCATTTCCTCGGCCCATATCTTGGCGAGTTGCTCGGATGTGCGATTGCTTTCGCTTGCATAAACAACTTCTTGAGCTGGGTCTAGAATAAGCGAACCCGTGCCTTCAAGGAATAAATTTCTTTCTTCGTAATGAGACCAGTCAATTATTCGCGGGCCGTTCCAATCCGCTACGAGATCTTGAACCCATGAAAGCGTTTTCTCATCGCGCCGATTAGGCGCTGCCATAGGATATAAGAATGCGGTATTATTTTCTTTGTGAAAGCTTACCCAGTTATTGGGAAATACGGCGTCTGGAGTAGGAGGGGCAACCTTTTGGTCTTTGATTACTACCTCAACACCAGCCAGTTGGAGTTGAGCTACCAATCGATCGAATTCGATGAGGGCCTGATCGTGATCCTTTTTCTCCAATGAACTGTGCGATTGAAAAAAGTTGCTTGCCGCCGTTTGTTCGTTGTACCCAAATTGTAATGGGCGTACCATAAATACCCTTGAACGTTTCATCAGAAATTCGGTCGCAGTAGGTATTTGGCATAAAAAGCGTCAATTGTTTTACACACCTCAACCGGGTCGTCGCAAACCGTAATGAGATCCAAATCTTCCGGATTAATATTTCCTTCTTGTTCGAGTAAGGTTCCTTTGATCCAATCGAGCAGAGGATTCCAGAATTTTGAGCCGAAGAGTATAATGGGGAAGCGCTCTATTTTCTTTGTTTGAATAAGGGTAATTGATTCAAACAACTCGTCTAAAGTTCCAAATCCTCCCGGCATCACTACGAAGGCCTGTGAATATTTAACGAACATCACTTTCCGAACAAAGAAATAGTCGAATTCCATCAGTTTGTCCGGGTCTATAAAAGGATTCGATCCTTGTTCGTGTGGGAGCTCAATGTTGAGTCCGACCGAATTACCACCGGCCCTATTTGCGCCTCTGTTCCCAGCTTCCATGATACCGGGTCCGCCACCCGTTATTACTCCGTAGCCGCTATTGCATAACTGGAAAGAAATTTCCTCTGCGAGTGTGTAAAACTCGGTGTCTGGTTTTGTACGCGCCGATCCGAAAATACTCACGCAGGGACCAATTTTGGCCATTTTTTCGAATCCGTCGACGAACTCCGCCATCATCTTGAAAATAGCCCAAGAGTCGTTGGCTTTAATCTCGTTCCAATCGCGCTGTAGGCTATGCTTGTGTTGCGGGCTCATGCTGTTTGATTTTTGCCGAGGCTTCGTTCGTCCAGGCAAGTTCGTCTTTTAAAAACGTTCCTGTGTAACTGTTTTGTATTTCGGCAATGTCTTCGGGTGTTCCGAAGCCAAGAACGGTTCCACCAGCAGCTCCACCCTCTGGGCCCATGTCGATAACGTGATCGGCGACTTTAATGACATCCAAATTGTGTTCAATGACCAAAATGGAGTTTCCACGATCGACGAGTCTATTCAATACTTCAAGAAGTACGCGAATGTCTTCGAAATG
>CBFHRK010000106.1:0-5391 GCA_965658225.1 Flavobacteriales bacterium
TTCGGAAACCTTCTTAACGACTTAAACTTAGGAAGTCTTGCAGATTTAGTAGGAGCTATTGGAGTAGATGGACTAACAAGTGTATTGTTATACCACACAGTGGATGGAAACATTCGTAGTTCAATGGTAAGCACAGGTGCAGTTCCAACTATAGAGGGAAGCACATTCGACTTGAACGCAGAAGCATTGACCATTATGGACAACAACATGACTACTGCAAATCTTAACGCTGATGCATTAGATATTCAAGGAACAAATGGTGTCATTCACGTAATTGACGCGGTGATTCGCCCGTAAGGATTTAGGTTTTGATTGAAAGAAGCGGGTACTCTGAAAAGAGGCCCGCTTTTTCTTTGGTGTCTGTCGATCCGCCGACAGTTTTACAAACTTTAGTACCCGACCTTTGTTCTATAAATTTGACATCTCATGAATTACCTATCTATATTTCAACAAGGCCAATCGTACAGCGAATACCGTACAATGATTGATGCGCTCCTAGCGGAGCGAAAAACAACCGGAACCAATCACAGCGAGTCGTACTTAAAGCACACCGAAATGAATATGCGCCGAATGAACCGCCTGGACAAACGCCCGGAAATCCTGCCGGAGGCAGTAAATACACTGAAAAGCATTGAAAAACCGATGCTATGGCTCATTATTACAGAGGCTTGGTGTGGTGATGCCGCGCAAATAATTCCGGTAATTGAGCGAATGGCCAATGAAAGTCCGAACGTGATTTCTCGCTACATTCTCCGTGATGAGCACCCTGAAATCATGGAAAACTTTTTAACGGACGGCGGAAAGGCTATCCCTATAATTGTGGCACTCGATCCACATTCAGGAGAAGCGCTTGGTCATTGGGGGCCGCGACCAAAAGAAGCACAGGCAATGATGGTCGATTGGAAGTTAAAAGGGAACGAGCCGTATGAGGCTTTTAGCGAGCGTTTACACGCGTGGTATGCAAAAGACAAAACGATTCAAACTCAAATGGAATTCAAAGAATCTTTAGAGAATATTAGTCGACAGCGTACATTAACTTCAGCGTAATCGATGCGGTTTTGTCTTTGTCTTTTGTGTTGAAAGTGCCTCCCCAAGAATAGTCTTCGTTCGAGTTTTGACCGGTGATTTGAAAGACGCCCATTTTTGCTTCAATGACCCTTCCTAATTGAGAATTACTGTTTTCTGAAATTTTCTCTGCTCGTTCGCGCGCATCTTGCGTTGCCATTGAAACCAATTCAAGTTTCAAACTGGCCAGATCCGTATAGTAGTAGCGAGGCGGAGAAGAGTACAGGTTTACTCCTTTTTGCAAGAGATCGGTGATTTGACGGGCAATGGTCTCTATGCGCTCAACTTGTTTCGATTGAATGGTAAATGATTGAGCCAATTGGTACCCGAGAAATTCTTCACCCACGTAGTTACCGTCATTATAAATGGACCGACTTTGTTCATTTGTTTCTACAGCATTGAAAATCAGTTCCTCTTTGGCGATTCCATTTTCTAGCAAATACTCTTCGATCTTCTTTTTGTCTTCGATAAGAGATGAGTAAGCCGATTGCAAGTCCGGTGCTTGTTTGTAAAACTGCCCTTCCCAAACAATTAAATCGGAAGTAAAATTAAGTTCACCGAGTCCGGTTACTGATAGAGTCCCAATGGGTTGGCTTCTTTCAATATAGGCGCGGCTTAATAGCCCTGCACTAATGACAATTGCGAGCGCGAATACAATGGCGGTTACGTTTTTCTTCATGGAGTTAAAGTAGCAATATTTTGAATGTTATTCATAATAGTACTTCGCTAAACGAAAAGTGTTTGCGTGGGCTTCAATGATGTCGGCGATTCGTTCAGAGTAGCCGCCACCCATAGCTATAGCGACCGGTAGTCCAGCTCGGTGGAGTCGTTCCAGAATAATTTGATCACGCTTCTTACAACCTTCGATCGTAAGTCCTAAACGACCTAGTTTATCTGTTTTTAAAACATCCACTCCCGATAGAAAGAATACTAAATCGGGTTTAGAGGCATCCAGTGCCATTTCGAGCTCTGAACTTAAGGTATTTAAAAAGGAATCATCATCGATACCGTCTTCAAGAGCGACATCTCTATTGCTTTGCTCTTTGTGAAGTGGGTAGTTATTGGCACCGTGCATACTAAATGTGTACACCTGATTATTCTTAGAAAAAATCTCAGCTGTACCATTTCCCTGATGAACGTCAACATCAAAAATTAAAATGCTTTCGGCTCGCTTCGTGCGCAACAAATAGTTGGAGGCAATGGCCATGTCATTTAACAAACAAAAGCCTTCACCTCGATTGGTATAAGCATGATGTGTTCCGCCTGCTACGTTCAGACCGCATCCAAATTCAAGCGCGTGCAAGGCGATGTCAATGGTTCCTTGACAAATAACGCGCTCGCGTTCCACTAAAGCCGGAGAGTGGGGGAAACCTGTTTTTCGTTGCTCTTTCGGACTTAGCTCGCCATCTCTTAAGCGCCGCCAGTATTCGGCATCGTGCGTCCAAAGTATATGCTCTTCGCTAAGCCGTTGAGGAGCGTGAAAATGATGCAGTTCAAGGGTTCCTTCATACAGCAACTGCTCGGGAAGAAGCGTGTATTTCTCCATTGGAAACCGATGCCCTTCAGGAAGAGGATGATGGTACCGATCAGAATGAGCAACTTTGAGCATGATGCTAACTAGAAATGGCTTAACTCAACATAGAACTAAACAAGTCACTGAAATTAAATCCGCGCTCTAATCGATCTTTGTTGAGTTTGCTGTATTCCGCAAGCCCGTGCAACACGAACTCCATATAGAAATAGCGTTCTTCTTTAGACGCCTTGGGTTGATACTTGTCTACTAAAGCTCCTAAGCCGTCGACACGGTCTAAATTCTTTCGATATTCTTTATCCGTATCCTCGCCTAATAGGTCAACGCTATTTCCCTCCCCGAACCAGTTAATAATGGGGCTATATGGGTTTCGCTCATCTTCACGACTCAATTTGTCGAGCTTTGGGAAGTATCCAGGAAAGAGTGTTCGCAAAGCTCCGCCTATTAAATTCTCTGCCACGATGTAAGCGCCTTCTTGCTCTCCTTCATAAACCAATTCTACTTTTCCTGTAATTGCCGGGATCACACCGACAAAATCAATGAACCGGACCGTGGTTTTTTCGTCCCCACTTAACAAGGCTCTTCGCTCGGCGGCACTGATTAAATTCTCAAATGCGGTTATGCTGAGTCGAGCCGAAACCCCACTTTTTTCATCTATGAATTCGCTCTCACGCGCTTCGAAGCCAATTTGTTCCAACACATTTTCAGCCGCTTCGATCATTTTAACCATGTCGCGCTGTTCTTTACTCAATCGCGCTTCCTGACGGGTAATGGTTCTAGATATTTCGATGCTTTCGGGATAGTGTGTTAAAATCTGAGAACCAATTCTATCTTTTAAAGGCGTAACAATACTGCCTCTATTGGTATAGTCTTCGGGGTTTGCGGTAAAAATGAATTGAATATCTAGAGGTAAGCGGAGTTTAAACCCTCTAATTTGAATATCTCCTTCTTGAAGAATATTGAACAAAGCTACTTGAATACGGGCTTGTAAATCGGGCAATTCATTAATCACGAAAATGGCGCGGTGACTTCTCGGTATGATTCCGAAATGCAATGTGCGCTCATCTGAATAGGGGAGTTTTAAGTTCGCAGCCTTAATGGGATCTACATCTCCGATAAGGTCCGCCACACTCACGTCGGGCGTAGCGAGTTTTTCTCCGTAACGTTCGTCGCGATGCCACCAGTGAATCGGCGTTTCATCGCCTTTTTCAGCAATTAAATCCCGAGCGTAACGCGATAATGGCTGCAATGGATCGTCATTCAACTCAGAACCGTCAACAACTGGCACGTATTCGTCGAGCAAATTAACCATCAAGCGGGCGAGGCGCGTTTTGGCCTGACCACGGAGGCCGAGTAGGTTAATGTTGTGCTTGGATAGAATAGCGCGTTCTAAATCTGGGATGACTGAATTCTCGTAACCGATGATGCCTTCGAACGGATTCTCATCGGCCCGGAGGGCCTTAATTAAATTCGTACGAAGCTCTTCCTTTATGCTTTTCGATTGATAGGCAGCCGCTTTGAGCTGACCAAGGGTTTTGATTTTCTTGATGTCCATTTATATCTTTTTCCTTCTGTTTCTTTCGTAATCTTCAAATACTAACTGACCGAGCCCTTGAAGCCCGGTGTAAAATGCTTTTCCTTGATTCGCCTCCGTAAACTTTTGAATAAACTCCTGTAAATAGGGATCGCGAGCAATCATGAAGGTGGTAATCGGAATATTGAGTCTTCGCAGCGCGGAAGCCTTGTTCAAACACTTGCCTACGATGTAGTCATCTAATCCAAAGGAGTTTTTATAGTATTCATCTCCCTCCTTTAAGCAACTGGGCTTCCCGTCCGTGATCATGAATATTTGCTTGTTTGAATGCTTTTTTCGTCGAAGCAAATCCATCGCTAAATCGAGGCCTGCAACCGTATTCGTGTGAAACGGTCCCACCTTGAGGTAGGGGAGGTCCTTGATTTCAATTTGCCAGGAATCGTCGCCGAATACAATCACTTCTAACGTATCTTTTGGGTATCGGGTAGTAATGAGCTCGGCCAAGGCCATAGCTACTTTTTTCGCCGGAGTAATTCGATCTTCTCCGTAGAGAATCATGGAGTGGGAAATGTCGATCATCAAGACCGTGCTCATTTGGGCTTTGTAAAACTGTTCGCGAACCACCAAATCTTCCTCTCTGAGCGAGAATTCACCACCCATGTTGTTTAGCTGTGCATTTTTGATGCTATCGAACATATTGATTTGATCCAGTGTGTCTCCGAATTGAAAAGGGCGTTGATCACTACTGGGTTCGTCGCCTTTTCCGGTCGATTTTGTTTTGTGGTTACCCGCGGCTGATTTTTTAATATTCCCGAAAATCTGATCCAACGCACTTTGGCGAATAGCCTGTTCCGTTTTCGCCGTAATTTGGAGGCCACCCCCTTTCTGATCTTTGGGGTCGTCTTTTATGTAACCCTTCTTTTTGAGGTCTTCAATAAAGTCGTCCATGGTGTACTCGGCCGTAGTGAGTTTGTAATGCTCATCGAGCTCGCGCAACCAATCCAGCGCTTCGTCTACATCGCCCGAAGTGTGGGTGATAAGCTCTTTGAATACATCAAAAAGCTTGTCGAACGTGCTTTTATTCGGATCTTCTGTAAACTGAGAAAAACGGATTCCTTGCATAAGATGAAGTTAACCTAGTTTTGGCATGGAAAGTTCGGTGGAATAATCACAGATAAACAGCACGCCCTTCTTCGGTGGTTTCAAGTTATGTTATTTAAAAGCCTCGAGCTGCTTAATCGCTACATTAATAACGATTACA
>CBFHRK010000107.1:0-5260 GCA_965658225.1 Flavobacteriales bacterium
CCGATTTCGCTAAAAAGTCGAGAGGTGAACAGTTCTTTTTTGTGAACAACCGATTCATCAAAAACAACTACCTACACCACGCTGTTCAAATTGCCTTTGAAGGACTTCTAGCCGGAGGCTATCACCCTTCCTATTTTCTTTTCCTACAAATTGATCCCGCTCGGATCGATGTAAACATTCACCCAACCAAAACAGAAATTAAGTTCGATGACGATCGAACTATTTATGCCATATTGCGATCTGCGGTAAAAAAGTCTTTAGGTCAGTACAGCATTGCTCCGAGCTTGGATTTTGATCGTGAAACCAGCTTCGACGATATTCCCTTAAAGCCCAATGGCCCCGTTCGACCACCGAGTATTGAAGTGGATCCAAGCTTCAATCCTTTTCAATCGAGACCGAAGACCGAGCATAAAAATCAATTCGATTGGACAGAAGCCTATCAGTTCGATGAGCCAAACCAACCATCCAATAAGGAACTCGAATTCGAAGGGACTCAATCGACGACCATAGCGTATCAACTGCACAATAAATACATTCTGACCCACATCAAAACAGGGTTCATGGTCATCGATCAAAACAGGGCGCATCAAAGAATTTTATATGAGCAGTTTTTAAAAAGACTCGAAAACCAAAGCAGTCTTTCCCAGCAGTTACTCTTTGAGCAAACGCTGGAAATGACCGCTGGAAACCGAGCTATTTTAACTTCCCTCGAAAATCAATTGGCTACTTTAGGTTTCGATATTGAACCTTTTGGTCCTCAAACCGTAGTAATACGTGGGATTCCGGCCGGATTAAAAGAAACGAATGCGGCCGCCGTTTTAGAAGGAATCATTGAAGACGCCAAACACAATCGAGACGATCTCACCTCGGGCAATTTGGATACCTTAGCTAAATTCATGGCTCGTAATATGGCGGTCAAAAGTGGAATACGACTCGAAAAAGAAGAAATGCATCAAATTGTAGATGAACTGTTCGCTTGTCATCAGCCCTCTGCCGCACCCAACGGAAAAACGGCTTTAATCACACTGACCTTAGAAGAGCTCGATAAACGATTTCAATAAATGAACTACCAACCTACTCGGTTCAACATACTTCCCGAAGTCATTAAAAATCTGTTGATTATTAATGGACTCTTTTTTCTGGGCTCTATCGTTCTGGAAAGCACGTTTGGAATCGATGTGAATAGACTGCTCGGACTCTATGTGCCCGGGTCTGTGCATTTCCGCCCGTATCAAATTGTGACACATATGTTCATGCACGGCAATTTAGGGCATGTGTTTTTCAATATGTTCGCCCTTTGGATGTTCGGGAATATGCTCGAAAATGTTTGGGGCGGCAAACGGTTTTTAATCTACTATTTTGCCACAGGCCTTGGAGCTGCGGCCATTCATTTGGGCTGGAACTATTTTGAACTCATGCAGGCGGTACAAGGTGTGAGTCCCGAACAAATTCAAAACATCATTGCCAATGGCACCAATGTACTCATGACCGGGCAAAACTACGCGGACCCACAATTGGCAAAACTCAACCTCATCTACAACATACCAACCGTTGGGGCTTCCGGAGCCGTATTTGGAATTCTACTAGCCTACGGAATGCTCTTCCCCGACACCCGTATCTATTTATATTTCGCCTTCCCAATCAAAGCCAAGTACTTCGTAATTGGTTACGGACTTCTGGAGTTATACAACGGTATTGCAAATGATCCTTCGAGTAATGTCGCACACTTCGCACACCTTGGAGGAATGCTCTTCGGATTTATATTAATCAAGTACTGGCAAAATAAATACGGGCACCGTTACTAATCATGGCAGGTATTATTGACGAACTCAAAGACAGTTTTCGCTCCGGCGACATGCTCACTCGATTGATTTACATCAATGTAGGAGTCTTCCTCTTGGTGAATATTCTCATGGTTTTCGGATTCTTCGCGAATTCCGATTGGTCTATTGTTTCCTGGTTTACCGTTCCGGCCGCGCCAGGCCGATTAATTACACAGCCATGGGGCCTTATCACTTACATGTTTTTGCACGAAGGCTTTTTCCATCTTTTATTCAATATGGTTTGGCTCTATTTCGGAGGTAAAATATTTCTGGAATACCTCAATCCCAAAAAGCTCCTGAGTGTTTATTTGCTCGGTGGATTGGCGGGCGCTGCTTTGTATATTCTCGCCTACAACTTATTCCCGGTATTTGCCAATGAATTAGCTTATTCTCAGGCATTGGGTGCCTCGGCGGCGGTTCTTGCCATACTCATTGCCATTGCCACCTTCGTACCTGATTATACGGTTCGACTTTTTTTAATCGGCACGGTTAAATTAAAGCACATCGCCATTTTCTCGGTGGTGCTCGATTTACTTTCTATTCCGCAAGGAAATGCCGGCGGGCACATCGCGCATTTGGGCGGGGCATTGTTCGGTTTTCTTTACGCGCGGCAGTTGCAAAAGGGTTCCAACCTAGCGGTTGGATTTGAAAAGTTGCTCGATAACTTTTTTTCCCTGTTTAAACCAAAGCCAAAGATGCGCACGGCCTACAAAGCAAAAACACGTACCGAACAAGAGTTTCACGAACGAAAAGCAAGCGAAAAAGCTACCTTAGATAAGATCCTCGATAAAATATCGGCTTCGGGTTACGATAGCCTCACGAAAGCCGAGAAGGAGTTTCTGTTTAAAATGAACAACGATTAAACCCTCGTGAATAAGTACCGCTGGATCGATAAGTTGCTTCTGCCGCTCACATGGATTTCTGTGTTGGCGTTGTTGTTTTCCTATCTAGCCTATTTCATAAAGCCTTCTCTTTTTGTAAGTGTAAGCTTTTTGGGGCTTGCCTACCCCATTCTGCTGCTAGTCGCATTACTCTGGTTCTTGTTTTGGCTCTTCCGTTTTAAACGAATCCTGATTATTCCCTTGATTGCAGTCCTTATGGGATGGGGGCAATTGTCGGCCTATTTTCCCTGGGGTGGAAACCAATCGCTGCCCAACGGTAGTCAAAACCTTCGTGTTACATCCTTGAACAGCCGCTTTTTTGATCAGAGTTACTGGGATCCCGACCACGATCTGCTCGGAGAACTCGACAAGTTTTTTCGTGCCGAACAGGCACATATTATCGCGCTGCAAGAGTTTAACCCCAGCCGTAAAATACCCACCCTCGAAAATAAAGAGTACACGCAAACCCGTGGAAAAAGTAAGTTGGCCATCTATTCCAAACTACCCATTGTTAATAGCGGCGATCGAGTTTTTCCCGATCACATATCGTACGGAAGCAATGGTTTCCAATGGATCGATGTGCTCTTTGCCGGAGATACATTGCGCATCTACAATTGCCACATTAGCTCGAATCAATTAGAGCACAGTCAAGTCGAATTGATTGAAAAGGTAGATGAAATTACTACCGAAAAAATCAACTCGAAATGGGGCGCCATGTACACCTTGCTCAAAACGGGCTTTCTATTTCGCGAAAAGCAAATTGAAGAACTTAAAGAGCATATCGGTTTAAGTCCCTACCCCGTGCTCATCGTTGGCGATTTTAATGACACTCCGACCAGCTATGCCTACAAGCAAATGACCGAAACCCTTACAGATGCCTATCGTTCTCATGGCCGAGGTTGGGGAAAAACCTATCGGAAAAGTTTAATTCCCCTTCGAATCGATTATCATTTTCACGACGAGTTCCTAGAATCGAATTTTGTGAAAGTAAAGAAGGTAAAGATATCAGATCACTACCCGCTGGTGGGGCACTACTCGTGGAGCTTCAAGGATTAATTCGCACCGTTTTTAAATCCAATAAATTCAATGCATTCGGCGGCAGTCCCCGTACGTTTTTCCGTGTAAATCGAAGTATTTCATCATAGTACAACGGAATAATCGGCGCTTCATGCATCAGAAGCGAATCCATTCGCTGGTAATACGTAAATCGGACCGAATCATTGACAACAAGCTGAGCTTCGTCGTACCATCGATCAAATTGATTGTTGCTGAAATGGGTGTAATTGGGACCATTAGGAGCTGCGTTTTTACTGTAAAATAAAGCGAGGTAATTTTCCCCATCGGGATAATCAGCAATCCAGCTCGCTCGAAAAAATGGCGTTTTACTCGTAGCCATCATTTGCCTTAAGGTAGATGGCGGAAGCACTTCAATTTGAACGGGAATGCCCAATTTCGTCCATTGCGCTTGCATGTATTCACATAAATCGAGGTAACTCGCGTTTGTCTGAAGCTTAATTTCGGGCAAGTCTCCATTCTTTTCGATGCGTTTTAGAATGGCCCGAACCGAATCGGGTTGATACGAATAGCCCTCAACCTTTGTATCGTCGAATCCAGGAATTCCTCGAGGTATGAATCCGGCCGAGGCAGGCCGGCCAATATTATTTCGCAAATAGCGCATCATTTCGACCCGATCGAAACCGTAATTAAGCGCCCGTCGAAGATCTCTATTTTTCAAAGCACCAATTTGCTGGTTGCTATCCACTACAATCCCGAGGTATTCTGTATTCAAATAAGGAATAGAAGTGAGCCGGAATTCCTTGGCGTATTTATCTTGGAGTTCTCCATCGTAGGTGAGTAATTCATCTTTATAACTAGCGTCGAGGCCCGATAAAAAGTCGAGATTACCTTTAATCAGTTCTAAAAAAGCCGCCTGCTTATCGGGGACAAAAGTTATGGCAACAGCTTCTAAAAAAGGGAGACTGGCGCCTTGAGCATCTTTTTCAAAATAGAAGGGGTTTTTGCGAAAAACCAACTTTTGATTGAGCGACCATAGCTTGAAGTAAAAGGGCCCCGTACCCACCGGTTCATCGCGTAAATTAAATTGTGCCGAAGTATCGAGCTCCATCGGTACAACAGAGAAGTACTTCACAGATAGTAGGCTTAAAAAAGCTGGGAACGATTTTTTAAGCTCGATTTGAAAGGTGGTGTCGTTCAATGCTTTATAGCTCTTGATGGGCTCCATTACCCAAGCACCTGGAGCTGCTAACGCTGCTGATTGTAATCGATCGAAACTGTAAGTAAAATCAGAGGCCACCACCGCTCTACCCTTTTCAGTGGCCGGATCGGAATGTCCAGAACCAAAAACTGGATGTGCGTGGAAGTTTACATCGGTCCGAAGGTGAAAAGTGTACTGTATGCCACTCGAATCTACTTCCCACGACTTGGCCAGTGCTGGAGTTACGGTCAGATTAGAGTCGAGTCCGACCAGTCCATTATACAACTGATGGGTAGCCCAAATAAGCGCTTGATTGCGGGCAAAAGCCGGATCGAGGGTGC
>CBFHRK010000108.1:0-3913 GCA_965658225.1 Flavobacteriales bacterium
TCGCAGATCGATCAATCGTTCACCGCGCATGTATTCCGCCGTGAGTGTGGATAGGGCTTTAATTTCTTCAGGCAATCCTTTGGCCACAATATGTCCGCCGTGCACTCCGGCACCAGGCCCCATATCGATGACATAGTCAGCATGATCGATCATATCGCGATCGTGTTCTACCACTAAAATGCTGTTTCCAACATCGCGCAAATCTTTCAATGCCTGAATTAATTTGGCATTGTCGCGCTGATGTAATCCAATACTCGGTTCATCCAAGATATAGAGCACACCCACTAATTGAGATCCAATTTGAGTGGCTAATCGAATTCGCTGAGCTTCTCCACCCGATAAGCTTTTACTGCCTCGGTTCAGACTCAAATAATCCAACCCGACGTCACTCAAAAATCCGAGTCGAGAGCGTATTTCTTTTAGGATTTCGACGGCAATAGCTCGTTGGCGTTCACTAATTCGCTCTTCTACGCCATCAAGCCACTGGCGCAAATCGCCAATGCTCATATTACTGAGCTGAAAGATGTTTTGATGGTCAATTCTAAAATGAAGGGACTCTTTTTTGAGTCGAGCGCCTTCACATACGGGACAGTTCTTTTTCACCATGTAATCTCCTGCCCAGCGACGAAGGTTCCGGCTCTTGGTGTTGTTGTGCTGCTCCTCCAAGAAAGGAATGAGGCCATCAAAATTAATCGAGTATGTTTTTGTGACTCCAAGCGTTTTGCTCTTTACTTCAAAGGTTTCTTTCGCCCCATCCATGATCGCTTTCCATCCAGCGTCCGGAATTTTTTCAATGGGCGTGTTTAAATCGAACCCGAATCGCTCTCCGATAACTTTTAATTCATTGAAAATCCAGTTATTCTTCATTTCGCCTAGCGGCGCGATTCCCCCGTTTTTGATCGATTTTTTCGGGTTCGGGGCAATTTTATCTTTATCGACTACCGATACCTTTCCAATTCCATTACAACTCGGGCAAGCTCCTTTTGGCGAGTTAAATGAGAAGTTGTTCGGTTCGGGATGGTCATAGGCAATGCCACTGGTCGGACACATAAGTTGGCGCGAAAAATAACGAGCTTCTTTCGACTCGTGCTTTTGAACCATGAGCATTCCTTTTCCTTGAACCATGGCGGTTTCGATGGACTGCTTCAATCGTTGATCGCTGTTTTCGTCCACATTGATTCGATCGATAACGATTTCAATATCATGGGTTTTATAACGATCGAGTTTCATGCCGCGCGTTATTTCAACCAATTCGCCGTCGATTCGGGCGCGCACATAGCCTTGCTTTAATATGCTTTCAAAAAGCTCGCGGTAATGTCCCTTTCGGGCGCGAACTACGGGAGCAAGAAGCAATATTTTTTCACCGAAGAAATCGGTCCGAATTAAATGGCGAATTTGCTCGTCCGTATAGCTCACCATTTTTTCACCCGAGACATAGGAGTACGCGTCTGCTGCACGTGCGTACAAAAGGCGAAGAAAATCATAGACCTCGGTAATAGTGCCCACGGTTGAGCGAGGGTTTTTGCTTGTGGTTTTTTGCTCAATGGAAATAACGGGACTCAAGCCGTTAATTTTGTCCACATCGGGCCGTTCAAGGCCCCCTAAAAACTGACGAGCATAGGCAGAAAACGTTTCAATATACCGACGTTGCCCTTCGGCATAAATAGTGTCGAAGGCCAGCGAACTCTTTCCACTTCCGCTCAAGCCTGTAATTACAACGAGCTGATCTCTCGGAATGGAGATGTCAATATTCTTAAGATTGTGAACCCGTGCACCTAGAATTTCGAGTTGCTCGTCGTATTTCGTCATAAGGTTATTCCTGCTCTAAAGGAGAATCGTTATCCGTGCTGTCCGTTGGATCCGCTACTGCGGTATCTGGAAAAGCAGCTTTGTATTCATATTCAACGGAGTGCGAAAAACGACTTGGGTCACTAGGTATGCGAATAGCATATTCTTTTCCCGAATCGTTCCGGAGTGATGACTCGCGCAACCAAGGATTAAAATATTTCAAGGTTTTATAGTTGATTTTATTCTCCGCAGCAAAATCGGCCCAGTGCTCTATAGGTGTGTTTACCGTTACAAGATGCGTTTCGGGCATACTGTACAAATCTTTTTCGCGGTAATGGAAGCCGTATTTTTCCGGGTGGGTCATCACTTCTTTTAATGCGATAATTCGAAAAACATAACGACTCGTTTCAGAGTTCAAAAGCAAAGCCCAATACGAGTCAACCTTTTGGCGTTCCAATTGACGCTGCAAACCATTAATTCCCATGTTATAGGATCCGGCCGCGAGCGACCACGTTCCAAATTTTTCCTTGGCTTCTAATAAATAATCACACGCCGCGTAAGTCGCTTTTTCGATGTGGTAGCGCTCGTCAATTTCTTTGTTTATTTCGAGGCCTTTCTCTTTTCCGGTGCTCTCTAAAAGCTGCCAAAAACCCGTCGCGCCGGCAGGCGAAACCACATTCATTAAGCCACTTTCGGCCACAGCCAAATATTTAAAATCGTCTGGAATGCCCTTTTCGGCCAAAATGGGCTCGATAATGGGGAAGTATTTGTGCGCTCTTTTCAAAAGCAATATGCCGTTCGATTGCCAATAGGTATTCACTAAAAGTTCTCGATCTAAACGCTCGTAAACATCGGGATCTTCATACGGTATCCGTTCGCCCATGAAAGTTAAATCCTCCGGTAAATTCAATGCGTAAACATTGTAATTCCGATTGAAATATTCTTCAAAAGTGGTATCGGTTATTTCGCTTTTGTCACTGTAGACGAAAAGTTCTACCACAACAAAAACTAAGGCAATCAATCCTGTTATTTGGAGGAACTTTTTCATAGTGAAAAGGGCGAGTCAAAGTCTTTTAAAAAGGGCGCTTCTTGATCTTTTTCACTCAGCAAGGGAGTTTCAAAATCCCAATTGATATGAATGTCGGGGTCGTTCCAACGAATTGCGTCTTCCGATTCTTTATTGTAGTACTCAGTGCATTTGTAGGCAAAAATCGTATTGTCTTCTAGTGTAAGAAAACCGTGTGCGAATCCGGGTGGAATCCAAAACTGAATTTGGTTTTGCTCATCGAGCAATTCGGCGTGATACTGCCCATAGGTTGGGGAGTTCTTGCGAATATCTACCGCCACGTCGAGAACCGAGCCCGTAATTACCCGAACCAATTTTCCTTGTGCAAAAGGTGGTTTTTGAAAGTGCAATCCGCGCAATACGCCTTTTTGTGAAAGGCTTTGGTTGTCCTGAACGAAATCGGGAATTCCCGCTTCTGCGTATCTTTTCTTGGAATAGCTTTCTAAAAAATATCCGCGCGAATCGCGAAAAACTGGGGGCGTTATTACCAGAAGCCCGTCGATATGAGAGGGAGTAATTTTCATAAGACGCGAAGGTACAAAGAATCGCTCTTCTAAAGAATCAAACTCCTCAATGAAAATGTTAACAATGGAGACGCTCGGAGTGCTTGTTTATCGTTCGATTTAACGGGTAAACACCCCCTTTATTTGATTTCTTCCAAGGCAACCTTCAGAATTTCATCGATATTGGCCCGATTGGAGTAATCGGGGTCGTAGTGAATGAATTGAATGATTCCTTGTTGGTCAATTAAATAGGTGGCCGGCACGGGCAGTGCATAACGATCGTTGCCATTGGCTTTGGTCAAATCAATCCCGTAACCCTCGTATCTTTTTTTGGTTTTTTCATCTAAGTCAAAGGTGAGTCCAAAGGCATCCGAAATCCGATGATCTTTATCGACTAAGACTGGAAAATCAATGCCGCTTTCTTCAATGGTTTTTGATCGGTTCTCCTCAGTCTCAGGTGATATTCCTACCATGTGAATATTCATCTCATCGAATTCCTGTTTTCGTTCCATTAACTCTGAAAGGTAGCGATTGCAATAGCCGCACCATTCACCTC
>CBFHRK010000108.1:3923-5215 GCA_965658225.1 Flavobacteriales bacterium
ATTCATCTCATCGAATTCCTGTTTTCGTTCCATTAACTCTGAAAGGTAGCGATTGCAATAGCCGCACCATTCACCTCGGTAAAACACCACGAGTACAGATCCGGCCGTGAGGCCGTTCTCGAGGCTAAAAGTACTCTGATTTTGATCTACTCCTTCAAAGTTTGGCGCACGATCGCCAACCTTGAATTTTGATTCTTCAGGCTGGGCCAGCGCGAAAAAGGGCGCGAGCATCATGAACAATAATAGTCGTTTCATTCTTTGTACTTTGCTGCAAACATAAGAGCTTAGTAACAAAAGAGGAGTCGCAAGCGCGACAATTGTATGAAAGAGGTAAGTGTTTTGGGAGGTACCGGCCTCGTCGGCCGGATGTTGATTAATGAACTAACTGCAGATCCGGCCGTAGGCCGCATTCAAATATGGTCGCGTAGACCCCTTAAAATAGAAAATGAAAAGGTAGAAGTAATCGTTGCCGATCTTATGGAAATCGAGCGGCACGATACGCCCTTTGGCAAGGATGCTGTTTACTGCTGCATTGGAACCACCAGTGCGAAAACGCCCGACGAAACCACGTACAGAGCCATCGATTACGGCATTCCCGTTGCTGCAGCGTGCAAAGCCCGCCGGGATGGTACGGAGTGCTTTGGCGTCATTTCGAGCATTGGAGCCAACAAGCACGCGCAGCCGTTTTATTTGAAAACGAAAGGCGAAATGGAGTGCGATGTTCAAAAGCACGGACCACGACGAATCGTAATTTTACGGCCTAGCTTTTTATTGGGCGATCGAGGCGAGCAGCGAATAGGAGAAAGTATCGGAAAGTTTTTTATCCAACTCTTTGGGCCATTGCTTTTTGGGTCTTGGAAAAAGTACCGAGGAATTCAAGCAACAACGGTAGCGCGTGCATTAAAGCGACTCTCTTTTCACAACCAAGATCAAGTCATCTGGGAAAGCGATGAAATAGAAGCCGCCGGTAAGTAAGGCGACTTCTATAGCTTTCTAATTTATAAACCAACGAGGTGTTTTTCTTTCGGATAGCTCACTTTAAATCCGCATTCGAATTTCTGTTTCGATTTTCCTGCAACATCGAATTGCCATTCAATAAATCCGTTTCCTTCATCGAAACTTCCCTCTTCACATTCTAAACGTTCTATTTTCAGTTCGTCTTGACGCGAAACGGGCAAGTGATCTTGAATAAACAGAGTTATAGGTTCGCTTTTAAAGTTTTCAATGGTGTCGCAGAATGTTTTTTCAGTGGTTTTGCGACCACCTAAAAGCTTGTCTTTGGATTTTCCCAT
>CBFHRK010000109.1:0-2914 GCA_965658225.1 Flavobacteriales bacterium
GACGAAGCCTACTACGAGTATGCCATTGATTTATCGGATGATTATCCGGACTCCACCCGGCTCGATTTCCCAAACTTAATCACGCTTCGCACTTTTAGTAAAGCCTATGGCATTGCGGGAATTCGCATTGGATACGGCATTGGCCCAGAAGAATTGATAGAGCCTCTTATGAAGGTAAAATTGACTTTTGAGCCATCAAACCTGGCCCAAGCTGCTGGAATTGGTGCACTTAAAGATGCCGCTTTTCTTCAGAAATCTGTAGAACAAAATACTCAAGGAATTCACTATTTCTATCGCGAATTCGAGCGTTTGGGACTCTCTTTTTTTCCGTCGGCAGGGAACTTTGTCATGATTGATTTAGGAACTCCTGAACGGGTTCAAGAAATCTATTTAGCAATGATGAAAAAAGGTGTTTTCGTTCGACCACTGACGGCTTTTCGACTCCCTCATTGTTTGCGAATCACGGTCGGCCTCACAAATGAAAATGAGTTTTGTGTGACCGTTTTAGAACAAGTGCTGGAAGAAATTAAAGCCGCTGTTTAATAAACTCCTTCAATGCCGCTTCCGGGATATCGTGGTTTCCTTTGAATGAGAACTGATCAAATTCGATCCCTTTCTCAGCTAGGAACCCAAGCTCCTTTTGAAGGCGGTCGTCGGAAACAAACTCATCCGAATCGCCTACGGCAAGTGAAATCTGCAATTGGTTTAACCGTTCCGTATCGATTGGCCAGTTCAGGTCTTCGGGCATCATAGAAGCCCATAATATGAGCGAATCCCATGTTGCCTCCCCTTGAACCGCCCATCGCGTGGCAGTGGCCCCACCTTGGGAAAAGCCGAATACCCTTTTCTTCTTGAAATTTCCGCCGTAGTCATTTTCAATGTGCTGATACAATTGATCTAAATAAGCGACGTAATCCGCAATATCCGTTAGGCGGTCTTCTTTCGTCATCCAACTGGCACCGACACGACCGTAAAATCCTTTTTGATAGAAACGATGAAGCCCCTCCGGGGCGATGATAAAGTACTTTTCAGGATCCAGCCCTTGAAACTTTCGGATGAAAAAGGGAACCAATTGCCCGTAGCCGTGCAAGACAAACCATAGCTCTTTGGCCGTATTCGGAGTACCCCACGTTTCGTAGCGTACCGTCTTTGAAATCTTAAAATGAGGCATTTAGGAAGGGTCTTTTTGGCGTTTGAAGGCCCAATCGAATTGACCTTGAGAACCGCCAATCCATGCACGAATACTATCATCCGCAGCAAATTCATACCCGATTTCCGACGGATAATCGTGTTCGGGATTTCTGAAAATAAAAATGCCGAGTGTATCGTGTTCCAAGCGGAATGCTACTTCACCATCTTCGCCTCCCGTGTTGGCCGTGAGGTAAATCCCGCCGGAGGCGGAAAATATACGCATGTCCTCACTGAGTAAAGTATCGCCTTGCTCAACCGAACTACCGCGACCTTTCCATTCGGATCCAGTCCACGTCCATGATTCATAAAATCGAGTATCGGTTCCTTGTTCGCTCACCCAATGTCCTTCCAAGAAGTGAAATTTAGCTTTTAAAGGGTGCTCATTCGAACATCCTAAAAGAAAAAAAAGAGCAACAATACAGGGGATTAAGCACTTTTTCATAAGAAGTCCACCATTTTCAAATCGAGCCATTCAAGGGTCGAATTGCAAAAAATATCATTCACAACGGCTTGGCTGAACTTGCCGTCCTCAATGAATTTTCCAATTTCTAAATCACCCAAGGGGAAAGGGTAGTCGGATCCTAAGGTAACGCGCTTCGAGCCTACAGAATCAAGAACGAAATGAAGCATTTTTTCGTCGTGCGTAATACAGTCGACCCAAAACTTACCTAGGTAATCGCTCGGAGGAACGTTGTTGTCGATCGCTACTAAATCGGGCCGGCAGTTGAACCCGTGCTCCACGCGACCAATGGTCGGAAGAAAAGATCCGCCCGCATGGGCGAAATTCACGCGTAACTTTGGGTACTTTTCAAAAATACCACCGAAAATCATGGAACAAATGGCTCGAGAAGTTTCCGCCGGCATCCCAACGAGCCAAGGCAACCAATACTTCCGCATGGAATCAAAGCCCATCATTTCCCATGGGTGCACCAAAATCGCCATCCCTAATTCTTCGGCCGCCTCGTAAATCGGATGAAATTGCTCCTCATCTAAATTGAGGTCGTTTATGTTCGACCCTATTTGAACGCCCACGAGCCCTATTTCTTTGCAGCGCTTTAACTCTTGAATGGCCAGTTCCGTATCCTGCATTGGAATTGTTCCCAGTCCAATGTAATTCTTCGGAAATCGAGCTACCAAATCGGCTAGGTCGTCATTTAAAAATTGAGATAGTTCGAGGCAATGCGCTGGTTTCGCCCAATAACTAAACATCACGGGAATCGTACAAACCACCTGTACTTTGGTACCGTAGCTAGCATATTCTTCGATCCGCAATTCCGGATCCCAGCAATTCGGTTTTATTTCGCGAAAAAACTCACCGCCCTTCATCATGCGCGCCGTACCCAACTCGGTATGATCGAGCTTGATGAATAGTCCATAGCCAAATTTGGCGTTATAATCGGGTATATGCTTCGGAATGATATGCGTATGCATATCTATCTTGAGACGCTTGGGCTGTGTCAAGGCGATTAGGTTTTGGTTCGTAAAATGAATGCGTTCGGCTAAAGTAAGAAGATTTCACGGAGCTTAATTACGACCTTCGGTCGGATAGCTTATTTTTACGCCTAACGCCTTTTCCTAAATCAATTGATATGAAACGGATCCAGTTATTCGAATTTGAAGACTTCCACTGGTTCCCGCGATCGTGGCGCACCAGTATGACCCATTTGATCGTGGTTCTTCAAAAAATGATGGGCGTACCACAAGTTCTGGCCACCCTACTGAA
>CBFHRK010000109.1:3013-5108 GCA_965658225.1 Flavobacteriales bacterium
CGAATAAATTGGCCCTGAGCTTGCCGGTGGCCCCGAGATGCCCCTAATTTGCCTAATGTCAAAAGAAAACATTCGGCCAGAAGAGCTTATTCTAAGCAAGATTTATATCGTTCGAGACCAACGCGTGATGCTCGATCGAGATCTCGCTGAGCTTTATGATGTAAAAGCGATTCGTCTCCGCGAGCAGGTCAAAAGAAATATGGAGCGGTTTCCGAACAACTTCATGTTTCAACTAACGGAAGAAGAAACCGATACAATGGTATCGCATTTTGCGATACCATCTAAAAAACACCTCGGAGGAAGCTTGCCTTATGTCTTCACAGAGCACGGTGTGCTTCAATTAGCTAATGTATTGCGGAGTGGTAGAGCGCTTCAAATGAGTATTGCAATCATTGAAGTGTTCGTTAGAATGCGCGAGTTGCTGCTAACGCATAAAAGCCTTTTGATCGAAATAGAAGCTATTCGAAAAAAAGTAAGTGGACAAGACGATAAAATAGAACAGATCTTCGCTTACCTCAGGCAATTTGTAGAGCAAAAGACCACTGCACGCAATCCGATCGGATTCAAATAAAGCAATACCTCAGCCTTTTATACAAATCGTTCGTCCGCTTCCATTACCTCTCCAGTTTTAGGACAGGTACGCAACTTTTCATCTGCATAAAAGCGCTTGAAAACGGGCAAAAAGTCTTTTTCAATATTGGTCAAATGAAAGTACTCTTCGTACAATTTTTCATTTGCCGTTTCACTAAACCACATAAGCCCGTCTTGATGATGCGGTTCTCTTTTACGCTCAATAACCAATCCTACCGTTCCTTCTCCACGAACAGGCGAATGAGGAACCTTACCGGGAAGCAAGAACATTTCCCCTTCTTTAATTTCAACGGCTCTACGCTTTCCATCCTCCTGAATGTACACCGTAATATTCCCCTCCAATTGGAAAAAAAGCTCCTCCGTTTCGTTGTAGTGATAATCCTTTCGCGCATTGGGTCCACCTACAATCATAACGATGTAATCGCCCGACTCAACATAGAGGTTTTTGTTTCCCACGGGTGGCTTTAATAAATCGCGGTTGTCTTCGATCCACTTAAAAAGGTTGAAAGGAGCTTTAATAGCCATGGAAGCCTGATTTTTCGTTGTCAAACGAAGGTACAAAAACGGTAGTTTTGTTTTATGGATTTAAATTTATCGGGGAAAAATGCGCTCGTTTGCGGCGCGTCCCAAGGAATAGGAAAAGCCGCTGCCCTCGAATTGGCAGCGCTAGGAGCTCAAGTAACCGTTGTTGCCCGAAACGCAGAAAAGCTTCAAAAAGTAGTTTCAGAACTCAATGCGGTAAACGGATTGGGCAATCAATTTTTCAGCGCTGATTTCAGCAAACCCGAAGAGCTTAAGAAAAGGCTTCAAGAGCATATCGAAGCAGGAAATGAATACCATATTTTGGTAAACAATACGGGTGGTCCTCCTGCAGGTCCGGCACATTTAGCCGATTTGACGGAATTTCAAGCGGCCTTCACGGCTCATTTAATGTGCAACCATATTTTGGCGCAAGCCCTTATTCCCTCCATGCGAAATTCGGACTACGGCCGGATAATCAACGTTATTTCAACCTCGGTGAAACAACCGCTTCCCAATCTAGGAGTTAGCAACACCATTCGCGGAGCGGTCGCCAATTGGGCCAAAACAATGGCCAACGAATTAGGCGTTGATAACATCACGGTCAACAATGTGCTCCCCGGGGCTACGGAAACGGACCGACTCACAGGAATCATTGCTGGGAAAGCGTCAAAGCTCAATATCTCGTTAGAAGAGGCCGCCGCCAGCATGTCCAATGCGGTGCCGATGAAACGCTTTGCGAAACCCGAAGAGGTGGCCAATGCCATTGCGTTTTTGGCTTCACCAGCCGCCTCGTACATCAATGGAATTAATGTGCCCGTGGATGGTGGGCGCACGTCAAGCTTATAAAATACCGCCATGGAAAAATTGCAGAATTACATCAACGGAGCACTTGTCGCGCCGATAGGCGCAACCTACCTCGACAATTACGATCCAAGTCGTGGAGAAGTGTATTCACTGATTCCGGACTCCGATGAGCGCGATG
>CBFHRK010000110.1:0-4895 GCA_965658225.1 Flavobacteriales bacterium
CCAAGCCATAAATGAATTGGGCTATAGGCGGATAAACAGTGTAGTATTCGGGAGAGTTTAGTCGAGCAAATAGAGCTTCATTGATTCCCGCGGGTAAATCAGATCTGCCGAGCAATTCACTCGGTAAATACAGAAAGGGATTCATTCCCGATACCCACAATCGGCCATCCCAGAGGAAGCGGATGTAGTCGTCGCTGAGCTCAGGCAAGTGGCTGAATTGAAGCAAGCGGAATATCAGGGCAGCGCTGGCCAAAACAAGGGTGTGCTTGAATTGCGACGCAGAGAGAATTCCGTAGGCAACAAAAAGAGTACCCATGACCACCATCAACTCCGTAAACTGTGAACGAATGAGTCCGTTCCCCACATAGAAATAACCAATGCCGGATAACAACAAGAGAAAAATGCCCAGAATGTTTTGGGTCTTAAAAAGAGGGTTGCCAGACGATTTCGGGTTTGTGCTCATACGAAGAGTGGGAACCCTTATTTATATACTTTTTTGCCTTCGGTTACCCAAACGCCCCATACGCGATCGTAGGCATGGACTTTTTCGGTGGGCTCGCCCCGAGGGTCTACGAGGACTCCATTTCTATTGCTCCATTCGAAAATACCTCCGTATAAATTATGGACGTTGGTGAATCCGGCATCGCACATTTGTTGGGTTACCTTTTCACTGCGGTACCCAACGCTGCAGTATACCACAATGGCCGAATCTTTTGGGATATCACTTACGCGATCTATATTGAAATCGTCATAGCCAACCCAGCGGGCATCTTTTATATGGCTTACCTCGAATTCGTTTTTTTCGCGGGCATCGAGCAGCAAGTAGTTTGGAGCTGTTTCACCAAGTTGCTCTACAGAAACTTCCGATACATCTCGATCGAGCAGTCCTTGAAGCATAAGATCGTAGGCACTGGATCCTACTGCGGGCTTTTCTTGGGCAGAGGTGCAGCCGAAGCTGGCCACTAAAATGAAAATAGCGAGTATTCTTTTCATGTCGGAAAGATAAGCACAATGATCCTAAGCATAAGGTCGGCTAGGTTGCCAAGTGACTCAAGTTACATCCGCCCGAGAAGGGCGTTTTTACCTTTGTAAATCATTAACTTCGAAGCTATGTTCCTATTCAACGGAAAGAAAAAGAAAATGATCGCGGAAAAAATCAACACCCCATCAGCTACCATTATTGATGTGCGCACGATTAGTGAGTTCAATAGCGGACACGTGAAAGGGTCCATTAATATTCCTCTCGATCAAATTCCCAATAAGATCCAAAGCCTAAAAAAAATGAGTCGCCCCTTAATCATGTGCTGCCGTTCGGGAATGCGCAGCGGCTCGGCCACGCAATTCTTAACCAAAGAAGGTTTTGATGAGGTGTATAATGGCGGCGGCTGGCAAACGGTTCAAAAAACACTTAAATCATGAATATGAAGAATGTACTTTTCGGGCTTATTGCCTTTGTTAGTTTCAGTGCCTGCGGCACGATGTCAAACGATTCCGCCGATCAGGCCAATGCGAATACAGAGTCGCCAGCGCCACCACAAGATCAAATTGCAGTGAACGTAGATGTGGAAGAATTTCAGTCGCTCATTGCCAAAAAGCAAGGCGTTGTGCTCGATGTGCGTACGCCACAAGAATACAATGCCGGTCATTTAGCTGATTGTACCCACATGGATTTTTACGACTCGGATTTCAGTCAGCAACTCGATCAGCTCGATAAAAATAAACCGGTATACGTTTATTGCAAAGTAGGCGGTCGCAGCGGCAAAACCATGTCGATGTTGAAGGACAAAGGCTTTAATGAAGTGTACAACCTCGATGGCGGATTCGATGCATGGTCGAAAGCCAAAATGCCCGTTGTAAAATGATGCTGAAATTTTGGAGAAATAGGTGGTATAAAATAGCGGTAGGTTCTCTTTTAGGGGCTGGATTGGGCTACCTGTATTGGATGGAAATTGGTTGCATATCGGGTTCTTGTGCCATTACTTCGGTTTGGTGGAGAAGCACGGTATATGGGGCACTGATGGGTGGATTACTGCTCGATTTGATTCCCTCACAGCCACAAAAATCGAAAGGATGAAAAAGAGTTTTGTACTTCTTTTGTTAGTAGGTTTTGTAGTGGCTTGTCAGCCCGATGGTTCAAAACAAGCCTCTGAAGTTCCAAATACAGTGGAGGAGGAAACAATGCCAACACTGGAACAAGGAAAAACCATTACCGGAGCTGCCTTTGCTGCCTTGTCTAAGCAATTGGGTGCTCATATGCAATCGGGCGGAGTGCCCGAGGCAATTAAGTACTGCAGCGTTGCGGCATTGCCTTTAACGGATAGTTTGAGTGCTGCGCATGGAGTAACGATTAAACGCACGGCTTTACGTCTGCGCAATCCAAAAAATGCGCCCACTTCGGAAGAACAGGCCATGCTCGAGAAATACGAGCACATTATTTCTCAAGGAAATACGCCTGAGCCGGTACTTACACAAAACGCGCAAGGGGAATGGCGCTATTTTCAACCGATTTTATTGATGCCCTTGTGTTCTAAGTGTCATGGAGATGTCGATAGTGAAATTGCTCCGGCCGATTTAGCTTTGATCCGAGGGGCTTATCCGGCCGATGAGGCCGTGAATTTTGAAGCCGGTAGTTTGCGCGGAATGTGGAGCCTTACTTTTTAAGCCGCCTAAGCAACTTTCACGAGCGAATTAGCTCATTGCCTTCATTGCATACCCTTCTTCATTCAACCAGGTTAGAACCGCCGGTAACGCCGTTTTAAGTCGCGGCCACGCTTTGGCAGAATCGTGCAATACAATGATGCTTCCTGGCTTTACCGTTTGCTGTATTCGGCGAACACAGTCATCGCCCGTGCGTTTATCGTCGTAATCTTTAGCCAGCACATCCCACATGACAATGCTGTAGTCTTTGGAAATGGCCTTGGCTTGGGCCGGGGTAATTCGACCGTAAGGAGGTCGGAAGAAATGTCCACCAGTGACCACGGCTCCTCGTTTTACTTCATTCACATAGACCTCTGTTGGCACTTTCCAGCCGTTCGTGTGTTCGAAGGTATGATGCCCAATGGTATGGCCTTCAAGCTTGATCCGACGCATCAGCTCTGGGTTGGCCAAGGCATTTTTTCCCAAGCAAAAGAAAGTAGCCTTCGCTTGATGATGCTCGAGTTCGTCCAATACGAAATCGGTGACATCCGGAATTGGCCCGTCGTCGAACGTGAGGTAGACCTCTTTGTTGTCCGTTTCAAAGCGCCACCTAGCGGCGGGAAGAAACTTCTCCAAGGTCTTGAGCACAAAAGGATTCATACCGGTTTTATCCGACTATTGAACTCCGTACAAGGCTAAGGATAGGCGCATCCGTTCGTTCAAGTCGTTGTACACCTCGCGATCGGCATAGCGGCTCGACAATTGAACAATGCTTTGGAAAAACTGCGAATCGCGCTGAATTTCCGTGGCAATAAGTTCTTGTTTTGCACGCGGGAAATCACTGTAATACTTGAGCTCTTCCTCCAATACTTCGGCAAAAGTGGTTAAGATCGCTGTTCCTTTTTCTTTTTGCCCCGCTCGGAAATACTCTTCCGCCATTGGCAAATTAAAGTAGTTGTATGGCACAATTTCATGCGGCATAATGGAACTTGCTAAGTCGAGCACTGTTGCGGCTGAATCGAGTTTGCCAGCCGTGTTTAACTCACTCGCTAAACGAGCGAAGTTATTGCGGAAGTTCAGTGTCATTCGGCGATTTGTTTCGTCGAGGTACACATCAGGATCATTCATATTACCCCATTGGAACTTCTCGGTAATGTTGGTATACATCTCTTCCGTATTCACACCGCCAATTTGACCCCCACCGTTCGGTTGGCGAATAGGCACCAAATGATAAGCCATACCGACCAATTCAAAGTAATCGGTGAGGTAAAGGAAGTCTTTTGGTCGATTCCCTACGGTAATAGCGAAGTAAATTGGACGTTCCCAATTATTTGTTGCCAATAGATCGATGATCATAACATCGCGACGCAAGAGACTGCTTCGGTTTCCAAGATCTAAATCAATATAGTCGACCATCTCATCGGCGCGATCGGCGTCGATAATGTTGTTTTTCAAAACTGCATCTTTTTCAACCGGGATACGCAATTTGCGTGTCGGGAAGAAATCGAATTGTTGGCGACCGCTACTCACTTTGGTTTGCGGATCATCACTGGCTACCCAGCGAATGAAATCATCAACAGACCAACGGTTGGTTACTCCTTTGTCGACGTAATAAATAATTTCGCGTTTGTTGGCTACGTATTTATCGCGGGTCATGCTGAATGGCACCGCATCGGAATCGTAGGCTTTACGCTTCATTTGATCGATGTACCAATCGGTATTCAGAAGGCTTAAGTTCACCACTCGAACATCGGTTCGGTAGCCTTCTACTTCTTGAACATACCAAAGCGGGAAGGTATCGTTATCCCCGTTTGTAAAGAGAATGGCATTCGGCTTACAGCTATCGAGATAGTTTTTGGCAAAATCACGTGCTGTAAAACGGTTCGATCGATCGTGATCGTCCCAATTTTCTTTAGCCATTACTCCCGGAACAGCAACTAAGGCTACCGCGGTTACCGCAATGGCGGCGACTTTGGCCGGCGCTTTTTTGCGCAGGAAGTCGAAGATGGCCATCGTTCCAAGACCGATCCAAATAGCATAGGCATAGAAACTCCCCACGTAGGCATAGTCACGCTCTCGTGGCTGGTAGGCGTACTGATTTACGTACACCACAATCGCCAGTCCGGTAAGTCCAAAGAGCATGGTGGCTACCCAGGCATCTTCCTTGTTCTTTTTCCAGTGGTAGATCAGGCCGACAAGGCCGAGAAGGAAAGGCAACATGTAGTAAACATTTCGGCCTTTGCTACCCCTTTGTTTAA